>JAGQJA010000329.1:13422-14945 GCA_020430845.1 Myxococcales bacterium | reverse complement strand
CGCGCTCCCGCCCCCGCTCCCCCCAAGAACTTGGCCCCTCGCTCACGCTCATGGCTTGGTTGGGCGCATGAGCACGAAGACGCGCAAGGGGCCGAAGGTGGAGGAGCGCCGCGAAGGCCAGGCGGCCGGCGGCTGCGTGGTGTGTGGCATCAACGACGCGCGCGTCCTCTCGTACACGCGCCTGTCCGACGGCGCCCGCGTCACGGTGTGCGGATCGCACCGCGTCGCGCACCGGCGCTCGGAGCAGCACGCAGGCGACGTGGCCGAGCTGCGCAAGCTCGTCGGCGAGCGCCGCGCGGGCTGAGGCCCTCCAGCGCCGCACGGGCTGACGCCCTCCAGCGCCGCGCTCAGGGCTCGCCCCGCGGCGACGGCGCGCCTGCTTGCACTCCGTGAAAGCATTTCACTGAATGCTTCCGCACCCTTGCGCGCACGGCAGGGGGAAGATCCTCCGCGTCGCCTCGTATACGCCCCCCGAGCCCTGCTCGAGGGCTACGGAGGCGACGACATGAACATCTCTAAGCTTGCTTGCACTTTCACCGTGGCCCTCGCGGCCTCGCTCGTGGCCTGTGGTGGCGGCAACGCGACCGGCAAGGCGTCCACGACGGCGGCCTCGTCGATGACCCCGATGGAGGAGCTCAAGGCGATGCCCAAGGAGCTCCACGCGGATCTCGAGGCGCTCACCAAGCCCATCGATCAGCTCGACGCGACGATCAACACCATCACGAGCTTCCCCGAGCGTCACAAGGTGAACGCCGGCGCGATCCTCGGCCTCGCGAAGGCGCGCGTCGACGGCAAGAAGGTGGAGCTGTCTGCCGACGTGAAGCTCGACGCCGAGGCGAAGGCCGAGCTCGACGCCGCGCTCAAGGGCCTCGAGGAGGCCGTCGTCGCGCTCAAGGCGACGCCCGACAACGCCGCCGCGCTCGGCAAGAAGGCCGTCGCGATGTCGGCCAAGCTGCCGGTCATGGCGACGCGCATCACGAGCGAGGCCAACGTCAAGATCGCCAACCCGTTCGCCGACGCCAAGGGCAAGGCGGCCGCTCAGGCCGACATCGACGGCGTCGCGAAGGCCCAGGCCGACGTGCAGGCCGAGGTGCAGGCCGTGCAGGCCAAGGTCACCGAGCTCCCCCAGCTCGCCACGAAGGCGCTCGCCAAGCTCACGGCGTCGTTCGCCGCGGGCACCTGAGCCGCCGCGGCGCGAGCACGCGTCCCTTCGACGCGCGCGGTCTCTCGCAGATCGCGCGCGTCGTCGCGTCTGCGCCGTGTCAGCGCGGGCCCCAGTAGCCGCCGCCCGGCGGTCCACCCATGCCCTGCGGCGGGTGCATCGGCATCGGCGGGGGCTGCGCGGGCGTGCCGTACGGACCGGCGCCGGGCATCCACGGGCGCGGCTGCTCGACCGGACGACCGAGCGCGCGCGAGACCTCGGCGCGCAGCCGCTGCAGCTCTTGGCGCAGCGGGAAGACCATGTCGGCGCTGACTGTGAGCTTGCGGCCCTGCGTCGCGCGCCCCGTGTGCCACTTGCTGAG
>JAGQJA010000329.1:0-13381 GCA_020430845.1 Myxococcales bacterium | reverse complement strand
TAAGACATCGTCGCGCGGATGCGCCCGACGGGCGACGTCACGAGCCCGAGCTCGTACTGCGTGAGGTTGCCCATGAGCACCTCGTCCTTGAGGTGATCGCGGATGATGCGTCCCTTGCGCGACACCAGCCAGAGCACGAGGATGATGAAGCCGATGACGAACAAGAACCACAGCGGCAGCATCAGCATGACGAGCGCGTTCGAGAGCGTCGCCGCCGTGTTCCAGACGGAGTGCAGGAACGCCGCCGCCATGTAGCCGCCGACCGGTGCGAGCCACTTGAGCCACGTCTTGTTGGTCTCGCGCGCGATGCCGAAGCCGAGGCCCGTCATCGACGTGTAGAGCGGGTGCCCCCACGGCGCGAGGATGCCGCGCACGATGAAGGTGCCGGCGAAGATGCCCTCTTTGGCGCCCATCATCTCGGCGCGCGCCGCGTTGCCGTAGTAGATGATGTTCTCGATCGCGGCGAAGCCCAGCGCGGCGAACGTGGCGTAGATGACGCCGTCGACCACGCCGTCGAACTCGCGCCGCCAGAAGTAGTACATGAAGACGATCGCCATCGCCTTCGAGCCCTCTTCGACGATGGGCGCGCTCACGCACGCGCCGAGCACGTCGCCCACGCCCTTGCCCAGCACCGCGTCGCCCATGATGTGCACGCCGGTGTTGATGAGCGCCGAGAACCCGCACGCGGCGATGCCGCCCCACGCGAGCGCCATCGCGAGCGCCCACGCCGGCTCGGGGTCGTACCGATCGACGATCCACGGGATGCCGAGGTAGAGCACGAGCATCGGCAGCGCGAAGAGCGCGCCGATGAACATCGAGCTCACCTCGACGTCCGGGTTCCTGCCGAAGAAGGCCGGGACGACGAACACGGCGAGGAGCAGGAACCCGCCGATGAGCATCCCGATCGTGTAGAGGATGGCGCCGATGAGCCGACGGGTCTTCTCCGGGTCACGCTGCAACTGCACGGCCGTCATGTCGACCGCACGCTAGCACGACGGCGCTACAAGCCCGCACTCAGGGCGGCCGCCGCGTCGATGGGCGTCGCCGTGAGCTTGCCCGGCGCCGGCATCGTCTTGAGCTTCAACGGCTGGAATGGCTTGCCCTTTTTGCCCACGTCCCAGGTGGACGGGCGGACGGGCGGCGCCATGGGGGGCGCCATCATCGGGGCGCCGCCGTACCCGCGCGGCCAGAGGAACTGAGGCGCGCGAGACCAGTCGCCCAAGAAGAGCGTGGTGCCGTTGCCGCCCATCTTGCCGAGCGCCTCGTAGCCGGCCGCCTGCACCGTGAGCGGTGTGTGGGCGGCGGCATCGGCGCGGTTCTCGGCGGCCTTGGCCTCGGCGAGCAGCTTGCGCTCTTCGGCCGTGGCCTTGGCGCGGATCACCTTCTGCTGCGCCTCGAGCTTGGCCACCGCGAGCTGCTCTTGCACCACCAGGCGTTGGTTCTTGGCGCGTGCGACCTCGAGCTCGGCCTCGCGCTTGGACTTGTCGGTCGCGAGCTCGGCCTGCAACTTGGCCTGCGTGGCCTCGGTCTCCGCCTGGAACTTGGTCTGGGCGGCCGCGAGCTCGAGCTTGGTGCGCTCGCGCGCGGCATGCGCCTCGATGGCGGCCTTCTGTCGTTGGGCCTCTTGCAGGCCGATGAGTCGCTTCTCGACCGCCGACGCGATCTCGGGCGACGCGTACTTGACGTTCTCGAGCGTGATGCTCGCGACCTCGACGTGCTTGCCGCGGATGCGACGGCGCACCTCGGCGGTCACCTCCTCTTCGATCTTTCCGAGCTGCCCCACCAGGTTCGTGTACGAGTGCCGCGCGAGCACCGAGCGCGCGGCGCTGCGGAACTGCGGACCGAGCACGGCCTCGTAGTAGTCGCGCCCCACCTCGGTGTGCAGCTGGAACAGCTCCGACACCACGGGCCGGTACATGACCGTCACGCGCACGTCCATGGCGAGCCCTTCGGACGACGGCGTGAAGAGGGCCTCTTTGCGCGTCTGGTAGGTGATGTCGTACGTCTCGATGTAGCCGCAGTCGCGCATGAAGCACCACCCGAGGCCGTGCGACCCCGGCTGCAGCACCTCGGGCTTCACGCCGCCCCCGTGCGGGTCGTAGCGCAGGCCTCGCTGGCCTGGCTCGACGGCCTGACGCGCGCAGCCCGTGGCGCCCAGGGCGAGCAGCGCCGCCATCGTCATCGCTTGACTCAGTCGCATGTATATACCTCCTTCTGTGCGCCTTCAGGCGCGTAGGCGCGTGTCGTCGTTCAGTCGTCTTCGCCGGGCGCGTCGGAGTCGCCGTCGCCGTCGGTGTCGGGGTGGGCGCCCGAGGCGCCGATGGGCCCGACCCCTGCGCCGACGGGGGTGTCGCTCGTGGGCTCGGGCGCGGCGAGCGCCGAGGCCGGCTGCGCGTCGGGGTCGGCTGTGGCGAGCCATCCCGAGAGGTCGCGGCCGATGCGCCGCATGCACGCGTAGAGGACGGCCGCGCCGCTGCCGGGCTCGACGATGGCCCCGTCGCGACACGCCGCCTCGGTCTGCGCCAGGTGAGCGCCGCCCACACGCGCGCGCAGCGTGGCGCGCACGCCGATCGTCACGAGCAGGCGCGAGCCCTCTTGCTCCGCCTCGGCCTGCACGACCTCGACGAAGAGCTGCCAGCCGCCGGGGCGACGCCCTTGGTTCTCCTTGGCCCAGGGGACCGCCGCCGTCGACACCGCGTGGCCCAGCGCCTCTTCGAACTGCGCGTAGGACACGGACGCTCCGTTGACGGGGAGCGGATCGCGCACGCCCGTGCTCCGCGTCACGACCTCGAGCGGCACCGCCCCCGTGGGGGAGGTGACGGGGATGCCGGCCGACGACAACAGCGGCACCACGCGGTGTCCACCGCACGCCGCCGTCGACGCCGACACCAGGAGCACGAGACTCGCGCGAGACGCGAGAGAGCTGAGCATGTGAGCGCGAGTGCACGCGTCAGGCCACTCCAGCGCGATGGGCGCGTGGCCTCTCGGACGTCGCGTCGCCGCACGAAAGCGGCGTTCGCGCGCCGGCGCATCCGCGCGTTCACGCGCAGCGCGCTACACCGCCGACTTTTACGGCGCAGCACGCGATCACAGCGACGCGTCGCCTGCCGCATCGCGCCGCTGCGACAGGCGGACGCGGCTCGCTCAGCCGGCGCGCGGCGCGCGAATCGCGGCGGCGAGCGCCTCGTAGGCCGCGGACCAAGAGCGCTCGGCCTCGTCGGACCAGTCGTCGCCGTTGGCGTCGCGGAGGGTGGCGACGAGCGCGTCGCCGACCCAGCCGTACATCTCGTCGCGGACCCCGTACTCGGCGTGCGTCTTCGCGATCGCGCTCGCCTCGGCCACGACGCGCTCGGGCTCTTCGATCGCGTCGACGATGGCGCAGAGCTTCTGGGCGAACATCTTGTTCTGGGCGCCGGCGCTGTTGCGCTTGAAGAGCGGCTGGCACTCGGGGTGCTGCGCGAAGAGGCGCGCGTAGAATCGCTCGGCGAAGTCGTCGCGCGTCAGGGCGATCTCGAGCGTGTCACGGAGGACCTTGGCGTCGATGGTCACGCGTCGCTCCCGTCGGCGTCTGCCGACACGCTCAGGCCGTGCTTCTTGAGGAGGCGGATGAGCACGTAGCGGTTCTTGAGTCCGAGCGCCTTGGCCGTGCGCGTCGGGCTTCGATCGTTGTCGGCCAGCGCGCGCGCGACGGTCTCTCGATCGAGGTCGGCCACCTCTTGCTCCGACGTCGCCGAGTCGCGCAGCTCGGACTCGACGGCCGGCGTCAGCCCGATGAAGTCTCCGGTGGCGGTGCCGATGGCGAGCCAGAGCAGCCGATCGATCTCGCGCACGTGGTGCGTGAACGGGTGCCGCAGGAGGCGCGCCACCAAGTTGGGGGCGATGCGAGGCTCGGCCCGTGCCCCCGCGCGCACCTCGAAGAAGCGCGCCGCGACGGTCGGGTTCTTGCGGGCCGCGTGATCGAGGAGGTGGCCCACGAGCAGCGGGATGTCCTCGCGCCGCTGGTCGAGCCCCGCGATCTCGATCCGATGGACGAAGCGCGCGAGGAAGTCGTGCTTGAGCGACGCGACGGGGCGGTTGGTCGCCGCGACGAGCTTGAACGACGAGCGGCGCGTCTTCGACTCGCCCAGGCGCTGGTACTCGCCGTCGGCGTCGAGCACGCGCAACAGGTGGACCTGGCACTTCTCGGGTAGGTCGCCGATCTCGTCGAGGAAGAGCGTCGAGCCGTCGGCCTCGCCCACCAGCCCGGCGCGCTCGGCCATGCCTGGGTTGGGGTAGTTCTTCGCGTTGCCGAAGAGCTCCGCGTCGAGCAGCGTCTCCGGCATCGTCGAGGCGTTGCGCGCGATGAACGGCCGTGCGCTCCGCGGAGACAGTCCGTGGATCGATCGCGCGGCGACCTCTTTGCCGACGCCGCTCTCGCCGAGCAACAGCACGTGACGGTCGGTCGACGCCGCGAAGGCGTACGCGTCGCGCAGCGCCCACGCGGCCTCGCTCTCTCCCACGAGCCCGAACGGGTCGGGCCCGCCGAAGGCGAACGGGGCCGTGTGCTCCGCGTCCCACGTCGAGAGCTGGGGCAAGCGCGTCGGCCGGACGCACACGTAGAAGACGGCGGCGTTGTGGATCTCGACGACGTCTCCGTGTCGCGCCACGCCCTCGGTCACGGTCGCCCCGTTGATGCGCATGAGCGCGCGCCCGAGCGATCGGATCTTCACGCCGTCGCCCTCGGGCTCGGCCACGAGCTGGAGCCGCGAGATGCGCGCGTTCGCGATCGGCTCGCACGCGAGCTGCTGGTCGGGGCGCACCTTGGCGAGCACGCCGCGCGGCGCGGGATCGTCGCTGAGCGGACCGCCCCGGCCCAGGCACACCGGCCCCTCGATCGCGAGGCTCTCACCGATGCGCGCCGGCTCGTCGACCGACCAGGCGAGCACGAGGTGGGGACAAGGTCGCGCCGCCTTGCGCGCCTGCGCCTCCCAGGGGAGCTCGATGTTCGACTCCGTCGATTCCGACGCGGACATGATCGTCAGAAAGTTACCACGGAGCGCGCGCGCGAACGGCGCCGATTCGCGTGGTCAGCGGGCTGTCCAGGGGCGAACGCGCGATGCGCGAAGGGTCACGCGCCCGAGGACGGTCCGCTCTCGCGCGCCGCGGCGGCTTCGACGAGCTCGGCCGACGTGCGACCGATCGCGTCGGCGGACGGCGCGTCGACCCCATCGGCGTACGCGCCGAGCCGCGCCTCGAGCTCGGTCGCGGTCGGCCGAGCCGAGGGCTGCTTTTCGAGGCACGCGCCCACGATGGAGGCGAGCTCGGGCGGACCCCCGAGCGCGGGCGGCGGCGCGTAGAGGTGCGCGACCAAGACGTCCTCGACGCGCGGCCTCATGAACGGTCGGCGCCCCGCGATGAGCTCGAAGAGCACGACCCCGAGGCTGTAGACGTCGGCCGCCGGCGTCGTCGCGCCCGACGGGCGGATCTGATCCGGCGACATGTAGCCTGGCGTGCCGACGACCGGGTGCGGCCGCTGCGTCTCGCCGTCGCTGCCCGCGGCGAGGTGCTTCGCGATGCCGAAGTCGAGCACGCGGACGCCAGGCGCGTCGGCCGAGAGCAGGACGTTCTCGGGCTTGATGTCTCTGTGCACGACGCCCTGGGCGTGAGCGGCCGACAGGGCGCCGGCGATCGAAGCGCCGATGCGCGCGGCCTCGCCGATACGCACGCGCGCCGCGCTCGCGAAGCGGCGCAGCGTGACGCCTCGCACGAGCTCCATGAGCTGATAGAGCGTGCCGTCCTCGGCCACGTCGACGTGGAGCGTGCGCACGATCGCCGGGTGATGGACGGCGCTCGCCGCGTCCGCCTCGGCGACGAACCTGCGGAGCGCGTCGCGGTCGGCCGCGCGCAGCAGCTTGATCGCGACGGGCCGGCCCGTGAGGAGGTCCTCTGCCTCGTAGACGCTCCCCATCGCGCCGTCGCCGAGCTTGCTGATGATGCGCGCCCGGCCGCCGACGACAGCGCCCGACGCGAGCGAGGGCGCCTCCGCGTCGCTGCTCCCGGCGCGGTCGAGCGCGAGCCGCAGCTCGCGGGACCGATCGCGCACCTGCTGCTTGAGCTGCACGCTGAGCGCGTCGATCTCGCCGGCGCGCTGCATGATCTCGGCGACCTGCTCCGCGACCCGCTTCTCGAGCCCGGCGTTGACCTCCACGAGCTCCTCGCGCAGGGCCTGGAGCTCGTGCGCCCGCTGCTCGAGCTCCTGGTACGCGTTCCCGAGCGCGTCGTGCACCGACGCCCAGTAACGCTCACGGCGCGCGAGGTCCTTCTCTCGCTGCTTGACCGTCCAGTAGAGGCGCGTGAGCTCGGCGCCCTCGACGGCCGCGTCGTCGTCGGGCGGACCGCCCTCGAGCAGATCGCGGCACGAGATGCGCTTCATCGAAACGCGACGTCGAAGACGAACGGGTCGGCCGAGTTGTCGACGTCGACGTAGGTGAGGTCGCCGGGGGCGCGCATGCCGCCGATGAGGATGCCGCGCTCCATCGTCTTGGGGAAAGGCGTCGTGCTGCGGATGCGCGCGGCGCCCGCCGTCTCGTCGAGGCTCTCGAGCACGAACTCGCCGATGGCCGCAGGCGGACCCGCCACGACGCTGCGGTACCCCTCCGAGCCCGTCTGGAACTTCAAGAACCCGACGCCGCTCGTCACCACCTGCTTGCCGGGGCCGTGCTCGTACCAGTCCGTCATCATCTGGACGCCGAGCTCCTCGAGGACGGGCTCCATGTCGCGGAAGCGCTTCTCGACGGCGGTCAGCAGCGCAGCGAATCGCGGGTACTCGTAGAATCCCATCGGCTCCACGCCGGCGCAGAGCTCCGCGATCTCGGGGCCGCCGAGCATGTGCAGGTGGACGAACGCCCGGGCGACGGAGTCCACGAAGTATCCGGCGAGCTTGATCTCCGCCTGGCGCTTGTCGAACGGGTCGAGCATCGGCTCCTCCGGTAATCGCACCAGTCTAGGGCGCAACATGGCGGAGCGGTCGAGCGTTCGCGCACGTCCCCCGCACGTTCGCGCACGCCGCGCACGGGCCCGCGTGCGGGCGATGATATGCATTGATTTCAAATGGTTACGCGCGACCGAGCGTTGGCAAGGGCCGTGCAATGAGGGAGGTCACGCGCCGACGCCCCGATGGACGGGGTCACCCGAGCGCACCCACGAAGGAACACAGTCATGAACCGCACCCTCAGCTTCGCTCTCGCCGCCGCCGCCGTCATCGTCGCCACCTCCGCCTCGCACGACGCGAGCGCCGCCGCTGGCGTGCCGAGCTGCACGACGACGGCCGACGGCTTCCCGGTCTGCGTCGGGTACACCGACGGTTCGTCGGGCGGTGGCGCGTCGACGTTCCTCGGCGCGTTCGCGATGACCAACGGCGGTTGGGTCGAGTTCTACGACGACAGCGACGGTCAGTGGTGGATCGAGCACAACACCGACGGTTCGGTGACGATCGGCGGTGACGAGCCCGGCGGCGGCGCCAAGAAGAAGAGTGGTCCGGCGCAAAAGCCCAACGTCCCGGGCACCTACACCAAGGAGAAGCGCCCCGTGCTCCCCGGCGCTGCGGTCCCGGCGGTCAAGCCGAACCTCTTGGCGCTCAAGGCGGCGGCGGCAAAGCAGACGGCGTCTATCGCGACGATGACCCCGTCGACCCAGGCGTTCGCGCCGAACGCGCGCTCGCGCCGCGTCGACCTCAAGCTGCAGGGCTCTGGCTCGTGCAGCGGGCTCGTGCTCGTGACCAAGAACGGCAACTTCGTCTCGTCGACCGGCATCACCAAGATGTCCTTCCCGAGCACCCGCGGCGTCGACCTCCCGTCGACCATCGGGCGCTACAAGATCGAGTTCACGGGCAACACGGGCTGCATGAACCGCAAGCTGTCGACCGAGGTCACGGTGATGGGCAACATCCGCTTTCCCGCGCCCGTGCGCCGCTGATGTAGGCGACGTATGTGCCGCCCCGCCCTCCTGCTGCGCGACACGCTCGAGGTCGCGCTGCTCGACCCGACCTTCGGGAGCGCCTTCTTCGAGCGACTCTTCACCGCGCACCCGCACCTGCGCGCCCGCTTCGTGCAGAACAGCTCGGGCGCGCAGCAGAAGATGTTCGCTCAGAAGCTCTGCGCCGTCGTCGACGGCATCGAAGACCCCGACGTGCTGGTCCGCGAGGCGCAGGCCATCGCGCGAACGCACCGCGGGTACGGCGCCACGCTCGAGATGTACACGTGGGTGGGCGACGCACTCGTGGAGACGCTGCGCGTGCTCGCCGCCGACGCGTGGTCGGACGAGGCAGAGGTGGCCTGGCGGGCGGCGTACGACGCGCTCGTGCGGGCCATCTCCGAGGCGAGCGCGGCGTGAGCGCGCGGTGCGCGGGCGGGGTGACCGCGTGACCCAGCCGCGGCCCGAAGCGTAGACTGGCGCGATGGGGCTCTCCTCCGTGCCCGCGGCGTCCACTCCCAAGCTGTGGGCGACGAGCGACGTGCACGTCTCTCACGAGTCGAACCGCGCGTTCGTCACGGGCCTGTCGGAGCGGCCCGGCGATTGGCTCGTCCTCGGCGGCGACGTGTGCGAGTCGGCCGACGATCTCGCTTGGACCCTCGACGAGCTCGCGCCCAAGTTCGCTCGGATGTTCTGGGTGCCCGGCAATCACGAGCTCTGGTCGCTGCGGCCGGACGAGCCTCGCGGCGTGGCGAAGTACGAGCAGCTCGTGTCGGTGTGTCGCGCGCGCGGCGTCGTGACGCCCGAGGACCCGTACGTCCTCTTTCCGCGCGGCGTCGACGCGCCCACCGCGGCGGGTGCGGGGGAAGAAGGTGGCCCGCCGCTCTACATCGCGCCGCTCTTCTTGCTCTACGACTACAGCTTTCGTCCGCCCGAGGTCGCCCGCGAGGACGCGCTCCGGTGGGCGAGGGAGAGCGGCATCCGCTGCGCCGACGAGCAGTTCTTGTTTCCCGAGCCGTACGCGACGCGCGAGGCGTGGTGCGATGCGCGCGTCCGTGACGCCGAGGCGCGACTGACGGCGTTGGGGCCGGAGGCCACGTTCGTCCTCGTGAACCACTTTCCCCTGCGCATCCGCGACGTGATCCTGCCGCGCGTGCCGCGCTTCTCGCTCTGGTGCGGGACCACGCGCACCGAGGACTGGGCCGTGCGTTTTCGCGCGCGCGCCGTGGTGTACGGGCACCTGCACGTCCGCCGGCGCACGGCCGAGGGACCCTGCGAGTTCCACGAGGTCTCGCTCGGTTACCCGCCGCAGTGGAGCGGTGACCCTGACGCGCAGCTTCGACGCATCCTCTGAGCCGGAGCGCGGTCACTCGGCCGGGCCGCGCTCGGGGTCAGCGGCTCTGCGCGCCGACCTGCGCGCGGAAGACACGCCCCGCGCCGCCCAGCAGATAGGCGGCCGTCGAGCCCGCGACGAAGGCGACCTCGCCAGGCGCGAGCGCGAGATCGTCTGCGTCGCCGTCGCCTCGCACCGTCACTCGGCCGCGGACGCAGCAGAGGATCTCGGGGCCCCGCGTGTCTCGTCGCGCCGGGCCGTCGACGTCCACGCGCGAGAGGGCGAACTCGCGCGCGGGTGTGTCCCAGCACAGCTCGCGCGCGTCCTGAGCGCCCACGTCTCGCCCGCGCAGCACGTCGGGCCGCTCGGCCTCGAAGCGCACCACGCGCAGCAGCTCGTCGACGTCGACGTGCTTGGGCGTGAGCCCGCCGCGGAGCACGTTGTCGGAGCTCGCCATGATCTCGACGCCCACGCCGGAGAGGTACGCGTGCAGGCTGCGCGCCCCGAGGTAGATCGCCTCACCGTCCGCCAGCGTCAGGTGGTTGAGGAGCAGCGCGCCGACGACGCCCATGTCGGCGGGGTAGGTCGCTGCGAGCTCGGCCGCCCGAGCGCACTCGCGCTCCCAACGCCCGCGGTGCGCGCGGCAGGCGGCCCCGACCGCGCCGACGGTCGCCGCGCGGTCTGCCTCGGGCGTCTTCATCACGCGCTCGAACGCGGCGCGCAGGCCCCCATCGCCGCTCGCGAGCGCCGCCGTGACGGGCGCGAGCGCGGGCACGTCGAGCGCGGCCAAGAGCTGCAAGGTGTCGCGAGGATTGCGGAATCCGCTGAGCGCTTCGAACGGGCCGAGCGCGCACAGCAGCTCCGGCTTGTGGCTGCGATCCTTGTAGTTGCGGTGAGGCGCGTCGATGGGCACGCCCCGCGCGTCCTCGTCGTCGTACCCGCGCTGCGCCTGCTGCATGTCGGGGTGGGCCTGGATGCTGAGCGGCTCGCCCGCGGCGAGGATCTTCACGAGGAACGGCAGCCGTCCGCCGAAGTCGCGAGCCACCCGAGCGCCGAGCGCGGCCTCGGGCGCCGCGGTCACCACGGAGAGCAGATCGGTCTCGACGCCGCCACGCGTGAGGCGCGCCGCGCCGCGCGGGTGCGCGCCCATCCAGAGCTCGGCCTCGGGCGTGTCCGAGGGAGAAGCGCGCCCGCACAGCTCGGCGATCGCGGTGCGTGATCCCCACGCGTACGGCATCACGGGGCAAACGAGCCGATCCACTCCGCTCATCTCTCGATCACGTCTCCTCTCCGCGCGCGCACCAGCCGCTCGGCGGTGACCAGCTGACGCCGCCACTGACCGTACGCCTTTCCGTGGGACTCGAGGCGCGCCATCGCGCGGCTCGTCTTGTCGTCGATCGTCGTGGGCCGAGCGTCGCGCAGGGGCGTACCGGGCAGCGGCATGAACGCGTGGGAGTGCACGCGCGCGCCCATCGCCACCAGCCGCTCCGCGAGCGCGATCGACGCGGCGCGATCGGCGTCCGTCTCGGTGGGCAGCCCCAGGAGAAAGTCGACGTCGGGTCTGAAGCCGTGAGCCACGCAGCGCTCGACCGCGCGCACCACGTCGTCCACCGTGTGACCACGCCGCGTCTCCTCGAGGATCCGATCGCTCCCGGACTGTCCGCCGATCACGAGCGTGCGGTTGTCGATCGTGCGCTCGAGGATCGCGAGGGCCTCGTCGGTCACGTGCTCGGGGCGGAGCTCGCTCGGAAAGGTGCCGAAGTAGATCTTGGCCTCGGCGCCGGCGCCGGCGCGCACGCTCGTGAGGAGCCGTTCGACCGCCGCGAGGTCGGGGGTCGTGTCGTCCGAGCCGTACGACAGGCACGTCGGCGTGAGAAAGCGGACGAAGCGCGACCCGCTCCGCGCCATCGCGTCGACGTGCGCGCGGACGTCCTCGACGCTGCGGTGGCGAAAGCGCGCCTTGAACATGAAGGGCGTCTGGCAGAACGTGCACGCGTAGACGCACCCGCGCGTGATCTCGATCGCGTTCCATTTGCGATGGCGCAGGTTGCACGCGGGAAATTCGTCGAGAGAGGCAGGGCGCTTGCCCGGCCCGTGCGTCACGAGACGTCCGTTCGCGTCGAGGTGCGCCGTGCCGTCGACGTCGCGCACGTCGGCGCCGGCCGCGAGGGCGACCACGAGATCGCCGATCGTGTGCTCACCCTCGCCGATCGCGACCAGGTCGAACCCGGCGCGGAGGCTCGCGAGCGGCTCGGCCGTGGCGTGGACGCCGCCGAGCACGTGGTGCACGCGCGGTGCGCCCGGCGCGCGCTCCTTGACCCACGCCAGGTCGGAGCGCGTCGCGTCGAAGTCCGGCGAGTAGCACGACCAGGCCGCGAGCACCGGGCCGCGGGCATCGTCGAGGGCGCGCGCCATCTCTTCGCGTGTACGCGCGAACACGACCGCGGTCTCCTGCGTGCGCGGATCGACGTCGAGGGCGGCGGTCACCACGTTGAGCGCCACCGCGCCCGTCCGCGCGTGCATCGCGACGACGGTCGGGCGCGCGCCGCTCACAGCTTGCAGTAGCCCGTCACCTCGAGCACGGCCCCGCCCAGCGTGCCCTTGGGGTACCGCACGGTCCCCACGAAGCGGTAGGAGCTCTGCGCGCGCGTGCTGAACGGCGTGCAGTAGCCGCTGCAGTCGGTGCCGCCACACGTGAACGCGGCGTTCGACAGGCACACGCGGTTGTACTTGCCCACAGTGAGGGCGTACGGGCAGTCGGTCGCGGCGCCGCATGCGTTGTCGCAGCACTCGAACGCACAGCCCTTCTGCGAGCACATCGCGATGCCCTGCGGCGCACCTTCGAACGCGACGCGCGAGCCCTCGGCCGGTCGCGCGCCCTCGTCGACGAGCTGGTAGGGCCCGCCGAAGAGGCTGGCCGCGGCGACGACCGGCACGCCGTCGCACGAGCCGTCGGCGGCGGACGGAGCGGGCTTCTCGACGTCCTCCGGGTGGGCCTCCTTGGTGGGCGTGAGCCCGCAGCCGCACATCCACGCGGCGACCGCCGCGAAGGTCACCCGCGCCGCGCGCACGATCAGCCCGCGGCCGTGCGCTTGGCCGCGGCCGCGACCTCGGCGCTCGTGGCTGCCTTCACCAGGCCGGGTCGCTGGCTCGGCGTCCCCACGTGGAGCCGCCCCGTGCCCTCGCACCGCGGACACTCGTAGGACTCGTCGTCCCACGCGCTTCCGGCGCGGCCGAACGGCCCGCCGCCCGAGCCGCCGCATGCGGTGCATTCCTCTTCCATGCGCAGCATCTTAGTCCAGACCCCCCGCCGCGGCCACGATCCGGCGCGCGTCGACCTCGACCATGACCGGGCGGACCCGCGGGTGCGAGAACGGCGCTCCACACCCCACGTCGTCGCTGCAGATTCTTCAATGAATTCAACGAGCGCAGGACGGCACGCCCATTGAAAGAGAGGGCGCGGACCCTGTCGGGGCCTCGGAGGCGACGAAATGCGTGAGCGCGTGGGGATGGCGGTGATCGTGATGGGTGTGGCGAGCGCGTGCGCCGTGGGCTGCAGCGCAGACCCCTCGGACCCGTTCGGACCGGAGCCGGACTTCGGCAGCGTCGAGTCGAGGTTCAGCGACCCCGACGGCACGTTCGGTGCGGCCAACGCCGCGGCGACGCTCGCCGCCTACGACGATCAGCGATCGGCCACGTCGGAGGTCGACGTCGGCGGCACGGCTTCGCTCGGAGGCTCGGGCGACGGCGCGGGCATCAAGCCAAAGTCGCTCCAGCTGCTCGACATGGCCGAGCGTGGCTCGAGCGGCGCGCTGCGTTGTGCGGCGCTCGCGCACGGCGACACGCAGGGCACGTGCGCGTGCCCGGGGGGTGGCTCGTTCCGGTACGACTTCACCGGTGTCCGCTCGATGCAGCAGGCCCGCGGTCCGGTCGACGTGACGCTCAAGCTGCGCCTCACCCAGTGCGCGTCGGCCAAGGATCTCACCATCGACGGCACCGAGATCGTCCGCGTCCACGCCGACGGCGGCGCCGGCAAAGCAGACCTCGGCTCGCTCCGTATGCTCCTGGTGGCCGACCTGGTCGCGACGCGCGCGGGCA
>JAGQJA010000328.1:5996-8383 GCA_020430845.1 Myxococcales bacterium | reverse complement strand
CGCGCCGCAACGGGCGGTCGCTCGCAGAGATCGCGCGAGACGAGCTCGGACCGACGCTCGGGCTGGTGACGGCCGTCGCGATCCTCTTCATCGTGGTCATCGCGCTCGCCGGTCTCGGCAACGTCGTCGTGGGCGCGCTCGCCGAGAGCGCGTGGGGCGTCTTCACGGTCGGCGCCTCGATCCCGATCGCGCTCGTGATGGGCCTCTACATCTACCGCGTGCGGGGCGGCTCAGCGCGCGGCGTGCGTGAGGCGACGCTCTTCGGCGTCACGCTGCTGCTCTTGGCGCTCGTGGCGGGCAAGTGGGTCAGCGACTCGTCGTTCGCGCACCACCTCAAGATGTCGAAGACGGTGCTCACGCTCGCCATGGCCGGCTACGGCTTCGTCGCGAGCATCCTGCCCGTGTGGATGCTGCTCTGTCCGCGCGACTACCTGTCGAGCTACATGAAGCTCGGGACGATCGGTCTCTTGGTGGTCGGCGTGATCGTCGTCAACCCGCGCATCGAGATGCCGCCCGTGACCGAGTACATCCACGGCGGCGGGCCCATCGTGAAGGGGCCGCTCTTTCCGTTCGTGTTCATCACGATCGCGTGCGGCGCGATCAGCGGCTTCCACGCCCTCGTCTCGAGCGGCACGACGCCGAAGATGATCGACAAGGAGCGAGACTGCCGCTCGATCGGGTACGGCGCGATGCTCCTCGAGGGGCTCGTGGGCATCACGGCGCTCATCGCCGCGTGCGCGATGCCCCAAGACGACTACGTCGCGATCAACACCAACCCGCAGGTCGCCATCGTCGCGCCGGCCGGGGGCGCGGGGCTCGCGCGCGACGAAGCGCAGCTCGCGGCGCTCGACGGGGCCCTGTCGGCCCACGATCGCGGGCTGCTCGGTCTCGCCCCCGACGCTTCGGCGTCATCGCTCGCCGGCAAGAAGATCCCGCTCTCGAAGGCGCTCGCGCTCTCGAACCGCTCGCTCGCGGCGCTCGACTACCACGTCGACCCCACGGCCCCGCGCGCCACCATGCTCGAGGACGCCGACTTCGCCCGCCTCGGCGTGCGGGTCAAGGAGCTGCCGGCGCTGTCGCGTCAGTCCGACGAGGTCGTCGCAGCGCGCACGGGCGGTGGCGTCTCGCTCGCCGTGGGCATGGCGCGCGTCTTCAGCGGGCTGCCCGGCATGGGGACGCTGCTCTCGTACTGGTACCACTTCGCGATCATGTTCGAAGCGCTGTTCATCCTCACCACCATCGACACGGGCACGCGCATCGGTCGGTTCTTGATGCAGGAGTTCATCGGCCGGGTCTCCCCCGAGCTCGGCAAGTCGACGAGCCGCGCAGGCGCCTTCATCGCGACCGGGCTCATCGTCGCGGGCTGGACGTACTTCATCCTGACGGGGAACATCAGCACCATCTGGCCCATGTTCGGCATCGCCAATCAGCTGCTCGCCTGCACCGCGCTCTGCGTGGCGACCACGATCATCCTGCGCGAGGGCCGGCGGCGCGTGTACGCGCTCATCACGCTCGGCCCCCTGCTGTTCGTCGGGACGACCACCATCGCGGCGGGCGTCCAGAGCTCCATCGGCATCTACTGGCCGATGATGGCGCGCCCCGAGACGTACACGGTCGGCCTCGTGAACCTCGCCGTCACGGTGCTCCTGCTCGCGTGCGTCGGGATGGTCATCGTGGGCAGCGCCATCCGCTGGGTCGCGCTCGCGCGCGCCGAGCGCCCTGGAGAAGCGCTCGCGTGATCGCCCTCTCGTGGGTGCTGGTCGTGGCGCTCGCGGCCCACTTCGGCTCGCACGTCGCGGTCAGCGTGGCGCTGGCGCGGAAGGCAAAGTGGTACCTCGGGCTGGTGGCCTTCTTGGTGCCGCCGCTCGCGCCCTACTGGGCGTTCAAGGCTGGGCTACGCCCGCTCGGCCTCGCGTGGCTCGGCTCGCTCGCCGCGTACGCCGCAGGGGTGGCCGCGGCGCGCGCTGCGCTCTGACGGGGGATCAGGCCTTCTTCGCGTCGGCGGCGGAGGCGTTGTAACCCTCCGGATGCACCGGGAATTTCGGCGTGCCGAACTTGCGGCGGACCCGCTTGTTGGCCTTGCCGTTGGTGGCCTTCTTGCGGCGGCGGATCCGATCGAACTGCTGGGTATTCGAGACCATGGAAACCTCTAAAGGGGCGCGCACCTTGGCGAATGAGGCGCCGTCTGTCAAGCGCGGACGGATCGGGTACCCTCTACGGGTGGTGCGTCGTCGCGGCCGTCATCGCTCGCTCGCCGCGTGGCTCGGCTCGGGCGCGCTCGTCGGCTCGCTCCTCTTCGCGTGCCTCGGGGCCACGCAGATCATCGTCGAGGGGCAGACCGACGTGGCGTGCGCGGACGTGCTCAGCACGGCGTTCTACGTGGCCGC
>JAGQJA010000328.1:2409-5880 GCA_020430845.1 Myxococcales bacterium | reverse complement strand
TTGGTGCTCGGCGTGGACCGCCCCGCCGACCGTTGCTCGCCCGACGCACCCGAGCCGGGCTGCATCGTCGCGCGTCGCACGCTCCGCTACGCCGCGCACCGCACGCAGCGCGTGCCGATCTTCTTGGCGACGGCCTGTCTCGGCGTGCGATGCGCCGACGGCCAGACCTGCGCGCAGGGCGTGTGCGTCTCGAGCGCGTGCACCGGCGAGTCGTGCGCCAACGTCGATCCCGCAGCGCCGCCCGTCGGGACGCCGCCGCAGCGCCCGGACGCGGCGGGCCCGACCGACGCCGGCACCGACGCGACCATCGCGGTGCTCAGCGACAGCGCGTCGCCCCTTCCGCCCGGCGGGGGACCTGCGGGGGCCGGGCGCGTCGCTTGTCCCGCCAAGGCGGGGGGCAAGGGCGACTGTGACCTCACGCTCGGCGAGGCGTGCTGCGCGGCCCCGCAGATGCAATGCATCACCCCGCTCAGTGGCCAGCTATGCACGGGCGGCTCGCCCCAGTTCCGGTGTGACGACGCGCGCGATTGCGCCGCGCCGCAAGACGTCTGCTGCCTCCGGCTGCGCTCGGCCACGTGCTCGACGCGCGACGCTTGCACCGTCGACCGTGGGACCGTGCTGTGCGCCTTGGCAGACCAATGTCAGGGCACCCCGTGCGGACCGTCCGCCGAGGTGCCCAGCCCGTACTGGGCCTGCGGCAAGTAGCGCGCAGAGGCCCTGAAATGACCGAAGCTCGGCGACCCGTGAGGGCGGCCGAGCTCCAGCGATCCGCGCGAGCGCTTGATCAGTGACGGATGGTGATGTTCGCCGTGTAGGTCGGCTCGGCGAACGGCGCGAGGCGGGCCTTGCCGAGCGCGCCCTTGATGCAGCCCTCGGCGGGCTTGCCGGCGGCGAAGCCCGAGACGCGGACCGAGGTGACCGAGCCGGTGGACCCGAACACGATCGCCGCGCGCGAGACCGGATCGTCGGGGCCGAGGCACGCGCGCGCCTGCGGGAGCACCGCGCCGATCGCGCCCGTGACGGCGCCCTGCGACGGCTTCTGCGGGACGGAGCCGGCGGCGAACTGCGGGCCGGACGAGCCGGAGGCCGCCTTCTGGTCGCCCGAGGCCGACGGGCCTGCCGCGCGCTGCATCGCGCTGTTGAGATCGGTGTTGCCGCCGGCGGCCTGCGGAAGGTCCTTGGCCGTGAGCTTGGGCGGCTCCTTCTCTTCGGTCTTGGTCGGCGCGGGCTCTTTGGCCGTGGGCTTGGCGCCGCCCTTGACCGCGAGCGTCTTGGGCGCGACGGCGAGCTTGCCCTTGGTGGGCAGCGCGCTCGGGTCGACCGTGTCGCCCGGCGTCTCTTCGGCGGGGGCCGCCGTGGCGACGGGCTCGGGCGCAGGCTCCGCGGTGGTCGCCGCCGGGGTGGGCTCGACGGCCGCGGGCGGCGTGGCGACGGCGACGGGCGCGTCGACCGGCTTCTTCATCATGTTGATGCCGACGAAGCCACCCGCGGCGATCGCGCCGAGGGCGACGATGCCGCCGACGATCGCAAGCACGGGCGCGCCCTTCTTCTTCTTCTCGGCGGGCACGACCGAGGCGGCCGCGACGGGCATCTGCAGCGTCGCGTTCACCGCTCCCGAGGCGGGCGCGAGCGACACCGGCGCCGAGCTGACGGGCGCCATGCTGGCGGGCGGCATGCTGGCCGGCGGCAGGCTGCCGGGGACGGACGACGCCGGCGGGATCGACGGCACGTGGGCCATCGCGGCCTCGACGCTCGGCGGACGCTGCGACATCGGCTCGACGTCGTCGAACAGACCCTGGCTCGCGAGCGGCGTGGCCTGCGCGCGCTGCGGGGCCGACGGATCGGCGGCAGCGGCGGCGGCCAGGTCGACCACGCCCGAGTCGTCGGACGCGGGCGCGGACGGCGCCGCGATGGGTGTACGTACCGACGCCGGAGGCGGCGTCATCGCCGCCATCTTGGCGAGGTCCTGAAGGCTCCGTCGGTCGCGCTCCCGATCCGCAGGCATCGTCATCGGCTTACCCTCCACGAGCTCGTCACGCTTCATGTTCGAGCTCTCTGCCTTCGGCTCTTCGCCGGAGGCCGCGGAGTTATGACCCGTCTCGTCGACTTGTCCAAGGGGAGCTGAGAACAATTTTTCATCGTCAATGGACGACAGACCTGCCATCGGTTCAGGTCCCGTCGCTCGGCCGACGATGGATCGCGCCAGATCCTCCCATTCCGTAGGGGATTTGCGCGACTCGGGCCAATCGCGGAGCGCCGCGTCAAGATTCACTTTCTTCCGCGTCTCACTCACGTCCCATCTCCGTCGACATCGAAGCCGCGCTCTTCCATGGCTGCCTTGAGCTTGCGCCGCGCTTCGTGGATGCGCCATGCGATCGTGCCCTCGGGCGCGCCGAGGATGGCGCCGGCCTCCTCGTGGGAGCGCCCATCCACGCACACCAGCAACAATGTGGTCCTCAGTGTGTCGGACAGCCCGTCGATGCAGGCGCAGAGCGCCTCGTAGAGTTCGCGCCGCGCCGCCGCGCCGCCGGGATCGCCGCTCGGTCGGTTGTCGGCGAGCAGCCCGTCGAGCCGCGGATCGTCGGCGTCCTGCGTCGCGCGGGCCGATTTGCGCGAGCGGATCCTGTTGAGGGAGAGGTTGACGGCGATCCGATAAAACCAGGTGTACGGCTCGCTGCGCCCGTCGAACCGCCCGAGCGCGCGGTAGGCGCGGATGAACGTCTCTTGCGTGACGTCCTCGGCCTCGGCCGCGTTGCGCAGCATGTGCATCGCGAGGCGGTGGATGCGCTGCTGATGGCGACGCACGAGCTCGGCGAACGCTCCGTGGTCGCCGTTGCGCGCGAGATCGACGAGCTCTCGGTCCGTGGGCTTGGCCATGGGGCGACGCGTTCGTTGCGGGGCGTCTCCACCGGAGAGCGTCATGAGCGGCCGGGACGCCCGGCGAGCGGCGGCTTTCACCACGTCCAGGACGACCTCGAGCGCCCCCTCGGACGAGGGACCCACGAAGAACGACGCCGACGATATCGTGTCCACGGAGGGTTTGGACAGAAAGTCCCCGTCAGGCTTGGCTTTCAGGCGACCTTTGCCGGGCCGGGGCATCCAAGCTAGGGTGCGCCTCCCGGAGGGATTCGCGCCCCGACCGCGGAATGTCCAAGCTCCACGCGCGTTTACGAGCTTACCGATGAGCGAGAGAGCAGCCATGGGCGACGAGGTGCGGCAGGCGCTCCTCGCAGAGGAGGGGGGCCGCCGTTGGCTCCGGCGGGGCATCCTCGGTCTCGTGCTGGCGGCGCTCATCGTCGGCGGCCTCGTCGCGCGGGCCAAGAGCCGCCCGCCGCCGGCCGCGCGCTACATGACGGCCGAGGCCAGCGTCGGTGACGTCGTCGAGAAGGTGCTCGCGACGGGCACGGTGCAGCCTGTGCTGTCGGTCAACGTGGGCGCGCAGGTCAGCGGTCGCGTCGCCACAGTGCCGGT
>JAGQJA010000328.1:0-2344 GCA_020430845.1 Myxococcales bacterium | reverse complement strand
GCGCAGGTGAGCCGCAGCAACGCGGAGCTCGCGGCGGCGCGCGCCAACGTCGAGAGCGCGAAGGCGAGCCACGCGGCCGCCAAGGCGGCGTACGAGCGCGCCAAGCGCCTGCACGAGCAGAACCTGGCGAGCCGCGGAGAGCTCGACACGGCGCTCGGGCAGTTCGAGGTCACGCGCGCGCAGGTCGCGTCGGCAGAGGCGCAGATCGCCGCGATCCAGGCGCAGCTGCGGCAGTCGGCGACCAACGTCGGGTGGACCAAGATCCTCTCGCCCGTCGACGGCGTCGTCGTCACGCGCAACGTCGACCCCGGGGCGACCGTCGTGGCCAGCTTCCAGGCGCCGGTGCTCTTCGTCCTCGCCAAGGACCTCCGCAAGATGCGCGTGATGGCCGACGTCGACGAGGCCGACGTGGGCAAGCTCAAGGAGGGCATGGAGGCCGAGGCGGTCGTCGACGCGTTCCCGGGCGAGTCGTTCCGCGGCGCCGTGCAGCAGGTGCGCTACAGCCCCAACAACGTGCAGGGCGTCGTCACGTATTCGGCGGTGGTCGAGGTCGACAACCCCGACGACAAGCTGCGGCCGGGCATGACGGCCACGGTGAGCATCAAGACGCGCGAGGCCAAGGGCGCCGTGCGCGTGCCCAACGCCGCGCTCCGCTTCAAGCCGACGCCGCCCGAGAAGAAGGGCTCCGACAAGGCCGGTCCGCCGCCGCCCGCCAAGCCCGAGGAGAAGCTCGGAAAGGGGGAGGGGCGCGTCTTCGTCGTCACGAGCGACGTGCCGGGCGACGAGAAGGCCGAGCCGCGCATCGTGAAGATCGGCGTGACCGACGGCGCCTTCACCGCGGTGCTCGACGCCCTCCCGGCGGGCACCAAGGTCGTCACCGACGAGACCGACGAGAAGGACGAGAGCAAGAAGCGCCGCTCGCGCTTGTTCTGAGACGGCACCGTCGATCGGGCCCACAAAAGGCGCCGCGCGCGCCCTCTAGGTGGGCACGCGCGGCAAGCGGAGACCGGGCCGGACACTGCTCAGGACAGCGTCGAGCCTGCGCCGCGCGACTCGAGCGCAGCGTCTCGCGCGCTCTCGATCGCGGCCACCACCGAATCGGCCTCGTGAAGCGGGGCGACGCCGACGAGCGTCGTCACCTCCGCTGTCGTGGTCACGAGCCCCATCCGGCGGCGCAGCAGGGCGTCTGCGGTCTCCTCGGGAGTCTCTGGGAGGCACACGAGCAACGTGTCGACCCGATCGCGGGACACGAGATCGTACGGTCGCACGAGGCGCGTGCAGGCTTGGGCGACGATGGCGAGCGCGCGGTCGCCCACGGTCGACGGCGGCGCGCCGTCTGCTCCGAGCACGACGATGGCGCCGACCGAGACCGGCCGCCCGCTCCGACGTGCCCGCGCGCGCTCGATCTCGAGCCGCTCGTGCATCGCGCGCTGGCTCAGCACACCTGTGGGCGTGTCGATCTCGCTCATCTCTTCGCGGCTGGCGCGCTCGAGGCGCACGAGCGACGCGAGCAGGCGATCGGACGCCTCGGCGAACGTGTCGTAGACGGTGGGGGTGATGTCGCCGTCCTCGGCCGCCGCCTGCGCCAGGTCGCGGCCCAGGCGGTGCACGCGACGGTGCAGCGCCGACAGCTCACGCCAGCGCGCCCCAGCGGCTCCGTCGGCGGCGCGGTGCGCCAAGAGCCGCCCGAGCTGACACCAACCCTCGAGGCGGCTCAAGACGGCGTCGGTGCTCGAGGCCCGGCAGGCGAGCGCGCGATGGACGTCCTCGAGCCACCCGCGGTGCGCGTCGAGCGCGCGGGCGAGGCCCTCGATCGGATCCTGCCGCGTGAGCGGCTCCATCGCTTCGAACGTGCCTGAGTCCATCGATCCAATCCAAGAGGATAGCACCAAATCGTTTGAGCTCAAACCATTCTCTCGGGCGGCGGGCGGCGAGAGAAAAAAGCGCGCCTCCCGCGCCGGAGGGCTCCACTCCGGCATCCCATCGGGGGTATCAAGAGCGCCGAGATGTCATCCGCTCCCCCAAGCGCGACCGCAGCCGACGCCGCGACGGCCCAGCCGCTGATCGCGCTGACCGACGTCAGCAAGGACTACGAGTCCGGCGCGGGCGTGGTGCGCGCGCTCCGCGACGTCTCGCTCGACATCGCCAAGGGCGAGCTCATCGCGGTCGTCGGCACGAGCGGCTCCGGCAAGTCGACGCTGATGAACATCTTGGGGTGCCTCGATCGGCCCACGCGGGGCAGCTACGTGCTGAGCGGCCTCGACGTCGGCGAGCGCAGCGGCGACGGGCGCGCGATCGTTCGAAACCGCCTCATCGGCTTCGTGTTCCAGGGCTTCAACCTGCT
>JAGQJA010000327.1:13778-15502 GCA_020430845.1 Myxococcales bacterium | reverse complement strand
CGCATCCGCATCCGCATCCGCAGACGCATCCGCAGACGCAAAGCCCTCCGCGGCGACCAGCGGCCCCACCGACACCCCCAAGTCCGACCCGGTCAAAGAGTGGACCGCGGCCGTCATCGTGATGGGCGTGATCGTGATGATCTTCTACGCGTTCTTCTCGCTCTTCCGCCCAGGCTGACCGAGCGCCGCGGCTCAGCCCTGCTCGAGGCGCGCGCGGATGGCGTCGACGAGCGCGTCGTCGAACGTGACGGGCGCGCCGAGGCGGGCGCGGGCGGCGCGCACGACGCGCGAGTATCGGCCGCCGAAGCGTTCGCACACGGTGCAGCCGCGCAGGTGGCCGTCGACTCGGGCGACGTCCGCGGGCGTGAGCTCCCCGTCCACGTAGTCGCCCAGCTGCGCGAGCACCTGGGCGCACGTGAGGCCGCCGACCGTCCGTTCCTTCTCCACGACGCTCCTGTCTCCTTCTCGAAGGGCCGCGAGCAGACGAAGGCGCGCGCGGTGCAGGCGGCTCTTCATCGCCGCGAGCGTGAGGCCGATGAGCTGCGCGGCGTCCTCGCCCGGGAGCTGTTCCACGTCGCGCAGCACGATGATCTCGCGGTCTTCTTCGGGCAGCGACGCGACGGCTCGCGCGAGCGCTTCGAGCTGTTCGGCGTGCTCGAAGGACAGCTCCGGACCTTCGCGGCCCCAGCCCGCGTCGAGACCCAGCGCCATGAGCGCCGCGTCGTCGAGCTCGCCTCGCGGCTCCTCGCGCGGGCGCCGTCGCGCGCGCTTGGCGGTGTTGCGCGCGATGGTGAGCAGCCACGTACGCACGCTGCCGGCGTCGGCTCGGTACGTCGACGCGGCGCGCATGGCCGCGACGAGCGCGTCCTGGGTGACGTCGTCGGCCAGCGCGTCGTCTCCGGTGATCGCGCGCGCGACACGCCGCACGGCCGGTCCGTGGCGCGCGACCACCTCGGTGAACGCGGCGCGATCGCCCGACGCCGCGCGGGCGACTAGGACGTCATCCTCTTCGACGGGACGGAGCACGTGGAGAAACCGAAGAGAGTGTACAGCGGACAGCTTCCCAGGAGCCCCGTCGCGAGCGGCACGATGCCGATGAGACCGAGGTAGGTCTGCGGACCGACGAAGACGAGCGAGAGCGCCGCGACGCCCACGATGACACGGAGCACGCGCTCGACCACGTGCTCGTTCGACGGAAATAGCTTGGAAAACATGGCGATGGCCTCCTTTGCCTCTTCGACTGCTCACCACCGATAGTCACGCGGAGGGGTGGAGGATTCACGAAATCGACATCGGCGTGGTCGTGCTATCCCCTGCTCATGATCGACCACACCGGCCTCGAGATCAGCGATCCCACCAAGAGCCGCGCTTTCTACGACGCAGCGCTCGCCCCGCTCGGCTACGCGATGCTCATGGAGATCCCCAAGGAGCACACGGGCGGTCGCGTGGTGCTCGGCTACGGCGTCGCGCCCAAGCCCGACTTCTGGATCGCCGAGGGCACGCCGAACACGCCGCGCATCCACCTCGCCTTCCGCGCCGACGACCGCGACGCCGTCGACGCGTTCTACCGGGCGGCGCTCGCCGCCGGAGGCAAGGACAACGGCCCGCCGGGCCCGCGTCCGCACTATCACGCCCACTACTACGGCGCGTTCGTCCTCGACCCCGACGGGCACAACATCGAGGCCGTCTGCCACAATCCGGTCTGAGCGCACACCGCGTGGGGG
>JAGQJA010000327.1:10676-13673 GCA_020430845.1 Myxococcales bacterium | reverse complement strand
GTCGGATTTCCGCGCACCGCGATGACGTCGGCGGGGCTACCGGGCTCGAGCGCGGTCGTCTTGGCGGGGAGGCCGAGCAGGTCCGCGGCGTTCGACGTGGCGGTCTGCACGATCTCGAGCGGCGACAGGCCGGCCTCGGCGTAGGCCGCGAAGATCTCGGCGGCGTCCCTGCCGCGATCGTCTCGGCCCGTGTCGATGTACGCGTCGGAGCCCGCGGCGATGGGCACGCGCAGCTTGTGCGCGAGGGCGAGGCGCGCGACGGCTCGTTCGCGGAACTTCTTCATGTGGGCGAGCACGGCGTCGTGCTTGGGCCCGGCCGGCACGAACCGCTCGTAGAAGTCCATTCGGTAGTCGGTGGGCACGAGGAAGATGCGCTTGGTCGACATCATCGAGAGCGTCGCGTCCGAGATGTCGTAGCCGTGATCGCACGAGTCGACGCCCGCCGTCACGGCCACGTCGGCGGCCTCGGGCGTGAGCACGTGCGCCGCGACCTTCTTCTTGGCCGCGTGCGCCACGTCGACGATGGCTCTGACCTCGTCGGCGGTCATCGTGCGTCCCGGGCCGTGGTCGACGATGATCTTGATGAGGTCGGCGCCCTCGTAGAACGCCTGGCGCACCGCGGCGCGCCCCTCGTCGGCGCTCCGCACCACGGCGTACTCCTGCTCGACGAGCGCGCCGAACGTCGGGCCCATGCGCGGAAACTGTCCGCCCGGCGGCGCGAGCGCGCGCGTGGAGACGAGCATCGTGGGCCCGGTGACCCAGCCCTTGTCGATCGCGCGCTTGAGGGCGACGTCGCCCGAGCGCCCCGAGTTGCCCAGATCGCGCACCGTGGTGAAGCCGGCGAGGAGCATCTGCTTGGCGAACGTGACGCCGCGGAGCGCGCGGTCGGCGTCGGTCATGGTCACGGCCTCGGCGACCATCGACCCGCCGTCGTCGGCCTTCTCGAGGTGCAAGAGGTGGCTGTGCGCGTCGATGAGGCCTGGGAGGATCGTCGCGTCGCCGAGGTGGCGCGCGCTCGCGGCGTCGGCGGGCGGCTCGCTCCCTACACGCCTGATCTCTCCGCCTTCGATCTCGACCCACGCGGGCGCCACGATCGCGCCCGTCCTCGGGACGAGCGCGCGGTCCGCGTGCAGCACGAGCCGCGTCTTCTTGGCGCCGGCGTCGGCGCCTCCGTCGCCCGAGGCCGCGGGCTCGATCGAGCCGCCGGTGGCGCCCGGGGCCGGGGGCCCGCTCGGTTTGCCGCACGCGACCACGGCCGCCACGACGAGCGCGAGGGCGAGCGAGCGATCTGTTGCCATACGAACAGATCGGGGGCGGCGGTCTCGGAGGGGGCGCGTCGGCGTCATCGCGGCCGACGATAGCCCAAGGATCTCGCGATGGAGGCGCGCGCGGCCGAAATGACACGACCTGACACGTCGCCGACGGGGGGATTCAAATGTGAATGCATTTCACGATCGGGCGTCGAACCGCGCGCCATGAAGACGACCCCCTCCTCCTCCTTCGCCTGCATCTTCTCTCTCCTCCTCGCCGCGTGCAGCACGTCGAGCCCCACGGGTGAGCCCGGCGACCCCCCGAGCGCGTCGCCCGATGCCGGCGCGGGGAGCGATGCGTCCACGCCGTCCGCGCAGAGCGACGGTGGCGGCGGCGCGGACGCGAGCCCAACTCAGAACGGCACCTTCACGTTCAGCGTCGACGGGCGCAAGTTGATCGCCACCGACATCACGCTCACCGAGCGCTCGGGCTACTACACGCTCACGGCGACGCACGAAGAGGGCGACGGCATCCACTTCGAGAGCGTCTCGCTCCAGTACGACAAGGCGGGGACGGGCAAGGCAGAGTGCGGCAGTGTGCTGGGCCTTCCGGATCGTACGGTGACGTACGGCCGGTACTTTCGCGTGAACGGTCAGATCGCTACCGACAAGCAGTTCTTGTCTGGCCTCCCAGGCACCGCGGGCGGCGCGTGCTCGTTCACGATCTCGGGCCACGCGCCCGAGGCGGGCGAGATCGACGGCATGCTGACGAGCGAGAAGGTGCTCATCGGCGGCGGGGGCGGCGTGCCCTCTCCGGTGAGCGTCCGCGCAGAGTGGTCGGGCGTGGCGCTCCGCTGAGCGCCGTGTCACCCGCGCGCGATCGCGCGATAGACCTCGCGCGGATCGAGCTGCTCGGGCAGCGTCGACGAGCCGCCGTCGTTGATCTCGAGCACGGTGTACCCGCCGCTCGCGAGGCGCGCGACGTCGGCGGTGAAAAACGGCGAGTCGATGCGCTCGCCGAAGCGCCTCACCGCGCGCGACGCGTGATCAGGAGCACGTTGCCGTCGCGCTCGATCGAGAGCTCTTTGGCGCGCACGATCACGTCGAGGGCTTGATCCCATGGCACGTGGCGCAAGCGCATCGTCACCTTTCCAGAGACCTCGCCGCCCACGACGATGTTCACGCGGCCCACGTCGGCGAGCAGTCGGAACACGTCCGCGAGGTCTGCGTCCTTCAGATCCAGATCCACCGGCGCGCCGTGGTAGCGCCTCGCCTCCGGGGCGGGAGCCTCGCCGATGCGCCGCGTCTCGAAGCGCGACGTCGTGCTCCCCTGCGCGGACGGCTCACGCGGTGGGTCGTGCGCGTCGTCGTCCGAGCGAAACGCCGTCGGGGGCAGCGGGGCAGGTCGCGATGCAGAGCGAGAGGCGAGGGGCGCGGCAGGTCGTGCACGCGCAGGCGCACGCCGGGGACCGGAGCACGCCACGAGAACGCACCCGAGGATCACGACGGGCGTGAGACGCGCGGCGCCCATCGGCCCGGCTCAGCGCGTCTTCTTGGGGCGCGCGAGACCGAAGGCGTGCATGCGCGTGATGAGAGCGTGTCGACCGATCCCCAACATGCGCGCCGCGGCGCTCTGGTTTCCGCCCGTCTTCTCGAGCGCGTCGACGACGGCGGCCCTCTCGGCCTCGCTCAACGACTCGCGCAGCGAAGCGCCGGTCTCGACGTCGATGTGGACGGTGGACAGGCG
>JAGQJA010000327.1:0-10624 GCA_020430845.1 Myxococcales bacterium | reverse complement strand
AGGTGCGTGCTCGTGAGCGTCTCGACCTCGGGGTTCATCACCAGGGCGCGCTCGACCACGTTGCGCAGCTCGCGCACGTTGCCCGGCCACGGGTAGTCGCGGAGCATCTCGCGCGCGTCCTCGGCGAGCGTGGGGGCCACGAGGCCCATGCGACCGGCGAGGCGGGCTAGGAAGAACTCGGCCAGGGCCATCACGTCTGCCGCGCGCTGGCGTAGCGGAGGGATCTCGATCGAGACGCCGTCGAGCCGGTAGAAGAGATCCTTGCGGAAGGTGCCCGAAGCGACGGCCGCGCGCAGATCTTGGTTGGTCGCGGCGATGAACCGCACGTCGATCTTCGCGGGCACACGCGCGCCGAGTCGCAGCACCTCGCCGCTCTCGAGCACGCGCAGGAGCTTGGCCTGGATGTGCAGCGGCAGCTCGCCGACCTCGTCGAGGAACAGAGTGCCGCCGTGCGCGGCCTCGAACAGACCCGGACGCGCGATCACCGCCCCGCTGAAGGCGCCCTTCTCGTAGCCGAACAGCTCGCCCTCGAGGATCGACTCGGGCAGCGCGGCGCAGTTGAGCTTGACGAAGGGCTTGTCGGCTCGGAGCGAGCGCCGATGGATGGCGTCGGCGAAGACCTCTTTGCCCACGCCGGTCTCGCCGAGCACGAGCACCGAGAGCGGGCTCGGGCCGACGGTGTCGAGCATGGCGTAGATGCGCCGGAGCGCCTCGTCGCGCACCACCTCGACGTCGGGCGGAGTGTAGAGCACGCCGGGGCCCGCCGCGCGGCCCGGCGCGACGACCGCCTGCGCGGGGTGGAAGAACATCGTGACCGAGCCGATCGTGACCGGCATCCCCAGGCGCACGGGCACGATCTCGTGCGGGGTGAGCGTGCGCCCGTCGTACGAAGTACCGTTGGCGCTGCCCAGGTCTTCGATGTTCAGGTCTGCGCCGACGATGACGCGCAGGTGTCGTCGCGACACGGTCGGGTCGACCACGTGCAGCTCGCACTCCTCGGCGCGTCCGACGATGAACGGCGCTCGCTCTGGCACGGGCAGGATGGTGACGCCGCTCCCGCCGCTCACCAGCGCCACGAGGGGCTCGCGCGCCAGGTCGAGCACGCGCTGCTCCCCCGAGATCGAGGCCCCACGTTGGGTCGCTTCGTCCTTGGTGGCTCCGAGCATGTCGGCGCGCACGCTAGCACGTGAGCGCGCCTGCGTGACCTGTCCCGGACGGGACAGATCGGTGTTCGCCGCGGGACAGCGGGACAGCGAGCAGCGCGTCGTTCTGGCGGGATTTTACGGGCTTTTTCGGGTGCCCACGCGCGGGCACGGCGCGTGCTGTGCCCACGCCACCGAGGGACACGCATGCTCACGACGACGTTCGCAGCTGGACAAGAAGAAGACATCGAGGCTCCGCCCGACTCGCAGTTCGAGTCGTACTACGACGCCGAGTCCGGTCACTGGAGCCTGCGCCGCGTGCCCAGCTCGCCGCCGGACGCGGACCCGAGTCAGCGAGAGCTGCTGGTGCTCGCCGAGCGCGCGGGCGCCACAGGCGCGTGACCCGGTAGTCGCTCCGAGCCGGGCACGCCCACGAGCACCTGGTGCTCCGCGTCGGCGAAGAGCTTCGCGCCCTCTGCCGGGTCGACCCAGACCGCGCGGCACTTCACGTAGCCGAAGACGTTGTCGACCTCCTGCTTCAGCACGTACGTGTGCCCTGCTTCGGCGCGGAGCACCGCGTGCTCGGGCTCGTCGGCCTCGATCGTGATGCGGTGCTCGCCCGGCTCGGCGTGGTAGCAGAAGTACGTCGGGCCGCGCGTCGCGCCCACGAGCACGTCGTTGTCGCGGGTGGGGAACGTGACCGCCATCGCCATCACGGACGTGCGCACGACGCACACCTTTGCGAGGTGGGCGGGGGCGAGCGTCTCGGCGCGGGGAGACTCCGGGTGTGGCTCGGCGAGCTTGTAGCTGGTGCAGGCGGCGGTCGAGGCGGCGAGCGCCAGCGCGAGCGCGGCGGTATGACGCGGCGAGGGCATGGGCGTTCGATAACATCGGAGCTCGCCGCCGAGGCCTGACATCGCGCGCCAGTGCGGCCACGCGTCGCACGCCCGCCCCTCGGCCCGCTTGCCCCGGCCGTCGGGGCGCGTCGGAGGTTCGACCCGAAGGGGCGCGGTGGGTGCTAGGCTCCGCGGCCATGTTCGCCGACGCCAAGACCCTCTACGAGAAGACCCTCACCGAAATCCGCGACGCCGGGCTCTACAAGAGCGAGCGCGTCATCACGACGCCGCAGGCCGCGGAGATCGGCGTCGGGTCAGGGGCCGCCGAGAAGAAGGTCCTCAACTTCTGCGCGAACAACTACCTGGGGCTCTCGTCGCACCCCGAGGTGATCCGCGCCGCCCACGCCGCGATCGACTCGCACGGCTTCGGAATGAGCTCGGTGCGCTTCATCTGCGGGACGCAAGACCTCCACAAGGAGCTCGAGAAGAAGATCAGCGACTTCTTCGGCACCGAGGACACCATCCTCTACAGCTCGTGCTTCGACGCGAACGGCGGGCTCTTCGAGACGCTGCTCGGCGAAGAGGACGCCATCATCAGCGACGCGCTCAACCACGCGTCGATCATCGACGGCATCCGCCTCTGCAAGGCGGAGCGGCACCGATACCCCAACGGCGACATGAAGGCCCTCGAGGAGGCGCTCGAGAAGACGCAGGGCAAGCGCCTCCGCATGATCGCGACCGACGGCGTCTTCAGCATGGACGGCTACCTCGCCAAGCTCGATCGCATCACCGAGCTCGCCGACAAGTACAAGGCGATGGTCATGGTCGACGACTCGCACGCGAGCGGGTTCATCGGCAAGACGGGCCGAGGCACGCCCGAGCACTTCGGCGTGCAGGCCAAGGTCGACGTGATGACCTCCACGCTCGGCAAGGCCCTCGGGGGTGCGGCGGGCGGCTTCACCACCGGCAAGAAGGAGATCGTCGAGCTCTTGAGGCAGCGGTCGCGTCCGTACCTCTTCTCCAACTCGATCGCGCCCGCCATCGCCGGTGCGTCCATCGCGGTGCTCGGCCTCCTCGGGAAGACGACCGAGCTCCGCGATCGGCTCATGGACAACGCCGCGCGTTTTCGCGCCGGGGTGACCAAGGCCGGCTTCGAGGTCAAAGAAGGAGAGACGCCGATCGTGCCCGTGATGATCGGCGACGCCAAGCTCGCCGGTCAGCTCGCCGAGGCGCTCCTGGCCGACGGCATCTACGTCATCGGCTTCTCGTACCCGGTCGTGCCCAAAGGGCAGGCGCGCATCCGCGTGCAGCTCTCGGCCGATCACTCCGCGGATCAGATCGACCGCGCGGTCGACGCCTTCGCGCGCGCGGGGAAGAAGCTCGGCGTGATCAAGGGCTGACCGCGCGCGTCACGGCGTGCACGCGTTTAGCTGGCCTCATGAAGCGCTTGCTCCTTGCAGAGGCTGCCTCGCGGTTCTCGCTGTGTATCAGTGTATCGAGCGGGTGAACGCGCCTGCGATACACACTCAGGTGTGCAGAGCCATATCGATCGCCGGATTTCGTGTGGGAGAGGCGGGCGAAGCCGGGCCCCGAACTTGCTGTGACTCCGGGTACCGCTCGCAGAGCACCCTACCCGTCGGAGGTCACCCATGCGCATCGTGCACGCCGCGCGACTCTTGAGCCCCTCGCTGCTTCTCGCCGTTGCGGTTGCGCTGGCGGCCGCCTCTTGCACGAGCCCCGACGAGGGGCCCCGCAGTGCTCCTCCATCGGCGGTGCCCGACGACGCGGCCCCGCCGGACGGTGACCGACGCCGGGACGCGCCGGAGCCGACGACGGACGGCGGCCTTGACTCGAGCGTGAGCCCGAAGGGGCTCTGCACCAAGAGCGGCTGGTGCTGGCTCACGCCCACGCCACAGGGCGGCGATCTGCGCGGCGTCTGGGCGTCGAGCACGGACGACGTGTGGATGGTCGGCTCATACGCGATGCTCCACTGGGACGGCGCGGCGCTGTCGCTCGAAGGCCCCGAGCCGTGCCCTTCGCTCCGCGCCGTGACCGGCACCGGCAAGAACGACGTGTGGGCTGTGGGCGACGGCGCGAGCATCCTTCACTGGAACGGAGCAGCCTGGGTCGACATGACGCGGACGGCCGACGCGTCGTCCGTCGACCTTTTGGCGGTGTCGGCGACCTCGCCCACGGATGCGTGGGCCGTCGGCAAGAACGCGATCTACCACTGGCAGGGGACGCAGTGGCAGATCGCGAGGGATGTGCGCGGCTACACCTACGACGCCGTGTGGGCGTTCGGGCCAGACGACGTCTACGTCGCGTCGACCGCACTCGGACGGATCGAGCATTGGCAGGGATCCGAATGGTCCGTCGTCTTCAGCTCGACGCTCGCGAAGCCCCGCGCCCTGTGGGGCTTCGGCCCGAATGACATCTGGGCCGCGGGGGAAGGTGGGCTGGTTCATTGGGACGGCGCCGAGTGGCTCCACGTGGTCAGCGGGGCGTTCCATAGCCTCGGCGTGTGGGGCGCGGGTGGCACCCTGTGGACGGCCGGATACCAGTCGCGCCGCGGAGGGGTGAGGGTCTGCAACGGGGCGACGTGTGACGCTCCGCCGATTTCCCAGCCGCACTGGCTCCGCGCGATCGGCGGCGCGAGCCCAAACGACGTGTGGGCGGTCGGCGACGGCGGCGCCATCGTCCACTGGAACGGGACGGCGTGGACGTCGATGACGTCGGATCCCGTCGGAGACCTCTCCACGCCGGGTGAGCCGGAGGCCCACTTGCGGGCCGTCGCGGGCAGCGGGCCCGCGGATGTCTGGCTCGTCGGCGAGCTCGCCGGCGATGGCGCGTACGCGCACTTCGACGGAGCGGGCTGGTCGACGGGACGCTTCGCGGGCGGGAGCCCGACGAACAGGGTCTGGAGCGCTGCGACAAACGACGCGTGGGTCGGTGGGAAGACGCTTCGACACTGGAACGGCACCACGTGGTCCACGCCGCTCCTCGATGGGCAGCCCGTCGGCGGCGGCGACCTCTGGGGGACGTCTTCAACGGATGTATGGTCGAGCGGCGGCCTGCACTGGGACGGGACCTCGCTCTCCGAGGCGTGGAGGCTCCCGGCGAGCCACATCTGGGGCAGCTCTCGCGACGACATCTACGTCACGGGCGGCACGAACCCGGCCGCTTTGATTGCACACTGGAACGGCATCAGCTGGTCGACTCCCGAAACGGGGCTCACGACCCACAGCCACCTCGCGGGATCCGGCCCCGATGACGTGTGGGTGCTGGACTCCAGCCTAAAGAAGCTCGCGCACTGGGACGGACTGTCGTGGGGCTTGGTCGGCCTCCCCGGCGACGCCCCGGCCTCGGGGCAGGTCGACGCGATGATCTCCACGGGCCCGAGCGCGCTCTGGATCTCGGGCCGACACCTCGACGGACTTGGGACGCCTCCGGCGACGTTCCGTTGGGACGGGGCCGGCTGGCAGAGGTCGTGGGCTCCGGTGCTCGCCTACGGAGGTGGCGGCGGGCCGCGCGCGGGGGCCTTGATCATGCACAGGTACGGCGTCGTCCGTCACCTCTGACCGTGATATCTGGGCCGAGGAACAACGCCGCGACGTCTCCTCCTGGCAGCGCGACTGGATGACAGGCCCGCGAGCGGTGCGGTGGCGGTCGATACCGACGCCGACGTTCTTCCAGCCGGCGGCTTTGCCGAGGTCGCGAGAGAAGCGGAGGCGCTCCTCGTACTTGATTCGCCTACGCGCGATGGTCAGCGACACGAAGAGCGTCACACGCCGCGCCGTCGGCGAGCCTGGGGTGCGGCCCACGCGTCGCACGCACGCGTCAGACGCGCGGCGACCCGGTCGCACTCCGTGACCGCGCTCTTCGGGGTCGGGACGCGCTTCATGCCGGAGAGTCGGGCCCCCGCGCGCACTCCGCGGTAGCCGGCCGTACGTAGCGCCCGTCCGAGGAGGCGCCCGAGGGCCGCGGGGAGCGCGCCGTCTTGGTCTCCGAGGACGGCAACGCAGGTCTCGATCCACCGCTCGTCCGCGTCCTCGTTGCCGATGACCGACACGACCAACGTGCACCCGCGCGCCAGCGGGCGCCGCCGGTTGATCGCTCGAGGAAGCGTAGCTCCGCGGAGAGCTCGCGCTTGCCGCGCAACCAGCGCTGGCAGACGGTCTCGTCGTGGAAGCGATGCTTGATCGCGTAGCCGGTGTGCACGAGGTGGCCGACCACCTGGCGATGCCATCGCGAGCGGGGGCTGCGGTGCACGCGAATCCACGACGAGGGGCCGTCGGGATCGAACCGCAACGACAGGGTGATCCCCGGCCGCTCCCACGCCCCTGTCGCGATCGCCGCGGAGTACGCATAGGCGACGAACGTGTACGGCGCGAAGCCGGGGCACGAGCGGAACGACTCGACGATGTCGTCCACGAGGGCAAGCGGAGCCATCGCGTCCGAGTCTATCGCCGAGGCGCCGCTAGCGAGACGAGCTCTCGCGGTCCATCGCCGCGTTCAGCTTGACGCGGAAGAGCCCGTGCGGCCGCCGCCCGAATTCGCCACCACGTCGGCAGAATGGGCGTGGTCGTCTCGTACACAGGCCGTGAGGGCAGCGTCCCGACGGCGAACTTCATCCCGAAGTGGGTCCGCTCGGAGATCGGCGCGCACAAGTTCGACGAGAACCTCGCAGAGGTCTCGTTGATCACGAAGGACGTGTTCGAGCTCTCGCTCCTGCTCAGCGTCGTGGTCACATCGACTACCGCTCGCGGTGCAGCGGTTCGGCACGTGAAGCGCATCGAGGAGGTCCTCATCGGCACCCCCTCGTCTCCGAAGGGCGGCCGGCAGTTCGAGGAGATGCTCGAGCAGCTCCGCGCCCGTCAGATCGCCGAGGAGCAGGTCGAGACCTACCGTCAGCAGGAGAAGGCTGCCGGCAAGGAGCGAGACCTGCGCGAGGCGGTCGCGCGCGCGGATCGGCAGAAGGCGCTCACCGAGAGCGAGCTCGCGATCCAGATCGAGGCCAACGAGGGCCGCGCCTCTTACGAGAGGAGCGTCCAGGCGGCGGCTCAGATGCGCACGATGTCCGACGCCGAGGCGGCGAAGACCCGCCTTCACGCCGAGGCCGACGCCGACAAGGTGCGGATGATGGGCGAGGCGGAGGCCGGCAAGGCCGCCCGCGTCGGCATCGCCGAGGCCGTGGCGGCGGAGGAGCAGGTCCGCGCGTACGGCGGCCCGAGGTATCAAGTGACCCAGCAGGTCATGAAGAGCTTCGCGGACGCCATCGCAACGGCCAAGGTCGACGTGGTCCCCCGCGTCGTCGTCGGCGGCGCCCAGGGCCCCAACGGGTTCGGGCAGGGCTCGGTCCTCGAGACCCTGCTCGCCCTCATGCTCAGCGACAAGATGAGCGAGGGCGAGGCGGCGCACACGCAGAAGAGCGGGAGCCCTCAGCTCGAGGAGCTCCGCGCCCGTCTGAAGAGGGAGCTCTCCGCGAGCTCGAACGGCACCGCGCACCGCGCCAACGGGACGGTCAAGGCCGGCCCGGAGAGCGTGAGGTTCGAGAGCTAGCGCGAGAAGCGTGTGTGCGCATGGAAGGCCCGGGTCCCTAGAGAGGGGGCTCGGGCTCGGGCCTTCGCCACTTCCGGAGCGCCCAGATGCCACGCGGCGCCCAATGTGGGCGGGCGCGGAAGCACCAGGCGACGCTCGGCGTGTGGCACAGAGATCGCGCTCGCTCACCCACGCGATGCAAGGTTCGCTTCACGACCTCTGCGAGCGCCGCGGCGAGAGGTCGATCCAGGTAGCATTGACATTGCTACCGCAATCGTGGGCCCACCGCCGGAGCAGTGGTAGAAGAGAGCCTTACCATGAAGATTGAGTCGATCCGCCTGAAGAACTTCCGGGCCTTCCGCGAGGTACACCTAAAGGATCTTCCGAGTTTCTGCGTTCTGGTGGGCGCGAACGGTACCGGAAAGAGCACGCTCTTCTCAGTGTTCGAGTTCCTCAGAAACGCGATGGAGAGCAATGTTACGTCGGCACTCGGCAAGCTCGGCGGTAGCCGGGGCTTCGACGAGGTTCGTTCTCGCGACTGCAGCGGCCCCATCGAGATCGAGCTTAAGATCCGAGCCGACTTGGGTGCGGGAAAGCCAAAACTCATCACGTATGAGCTTTCCATCGACGCCCCCGAAGGCCGACCGGTTGTTGAGCGCGAGGTCCTCAAGTATCGCCGCGGTAGCAGCGGGAAGCCCTGGCACTTCATCGACTTCTGCCGTGGTGAGGGCGAGGCGGTCACAAACGAACTCGAATCCGTTGGCGACGAAAGCGAGCTCCGACGTGAGAAGCAAGTCCTGAAGAATCCAGACATTCTCGCGATAAAAGGCCTCGCCCAGTTCGAGCGATTCCCAGCCGCCGTCGAACTCGGCTCACTCATCGAGAACTGGCATCTTTCCGACTTCCACATCAGCCGGGCGAGGCCCGAACAGGACGCCGGTTACGCCGAACACCTGTCGCGCGAAGGGGAGAACCTCTCGCTCGTAATAGAGTTCCTCCAGAAACAGCATCCGAAGGTCTTCGACCAAATCCTAGAGAAGCTCTCAGACCGCGTGCCCGGCGTTACTCGAGTCGAGTCGAAGGTGACAGAAGAAGGACGCGTCCTTCTCAAGTTTCAAGACGGGAAGTTCGAGGACCCGTTCCTCGCTCGATACGTCTCAGACGGGACCATCAAGATGCTGGCCTACCTTGTGTTGCTCCTTGACCCAAAGCCACACCCGCTGCTGTGCGTCGAGGAGCCTGAGAACCAGCTCTATCCGTCCCTGCTCGCCGAACTTGCAGAGGAATTTCGCGCCTACGCGCAGCGCGGAGGACAAGTCTTCGTTTCTACCCATTCACCAGACTTCCTCAACGCGGTCGAACTCGCCGAGGCGTTCTGGCTCGTAAAGCGTGACGGTTACACTGAAGTGCTAAGAGCTTCGGAAGACCCGCAGATCGTCGACTACGTGAACGACGGAGATCAGCTGGGCTACCTTTGGAAGCAAGGATTCTTCGAGGGTGCGAATCCGAAATGACGACGCTCGTCCTCCTACTAGAGGAGCCTTCCGCCAAGGCTTTACTCGAAGGTGTCCTCCCGCGAATGCTGCCGCGCGATGTTAGCGTCCTTTACCTTCACTTCGAGGGAAAGCAGGATCTGGAGAAGAACATCGTGGGGAAACTGCGTGCTTGGAGGACGCCCGACACTCAATTCGTGATCCTTCGCGATCAGGACGCCGGCGACTGCCAGAACGTGAAGGCGCGCCTCCTCGCGAAGGTGACGGAATCGAAACGAACGGCGCTCGTCCGCGTAGCCTGTCGGGAGCTTGAGGCTTGGGTCGTTGGTGATTTGGCCGCCGTGGCGAAAGCATTCGAGCGACCTGAGGTGTCGAAACAGGCGACAAAAGAGAAATTCCGAGATCCGGACGCCCTCGGAAATCCGGCGCAGGAACTGCGCGCGCTCGTCCCTGAGTACCAGAAGGTCGACGGGGCGCGGCGAGTGGGGCGCCTCCTGGATCCGTCGAGGAACGCCTCGAGAAGCTTCAAAGCCTTCTGTGACGGCCTGAAGAAGCTCTTCCCTGATCCAACTGGTGAGCGGTAGGCGAGACCAGCGGCGCACAGCCGGAACGAGTCTCCGCTTCGAGCGCAATGGCGGGGACCCGTCGGGTCGCCCGAAGCGGGCGGGCCAAGCTCCGTCGGAGTGTCTAGAACGGTCAGATGCAACCCACCGCCCGGGGATGCGCTCGCTCAATTCACGTCTCCCCCCGAGTGATGCTGCCGCGCGCTCGCTCGCGGAAGCCGCTCCCGTCTTGGGGCGTTCGACGCGCCGACTTGACCGTTCTCATCTTCACCGCCAGGTGAAGCTGACCGATCCCGCCACGGGCGACACGTACATCGCCGGCACGTTCCGCGCGGACGTGGTCGTCCGCAAGAGCGTCGACTCGGGCATCGGCTCTCGCATGCTCCGGGCACGCGAACGACATGCTCGCGGCGACGTACAGCGTGAAGCGCGACGTCGTCACCAAGAAGCCCGTCCTCGACGAGTTCGGGCGCCTCGAGCTCGTGCTCGACACGAACGGAAGGCCGCAGCTCGAGACCGCCGGCCCGACCGACAACGGCACGACCCAGACGGGCGCCGATCTCGCGAGGCCGCTCCGCCGGTACATCGGCCTCATCGACTCGATGCGGCAGATCCAGCTCACGCTGGGGAACGGTCCGCTCGGTGGGCCGGGCGATGACTGAGCGCGTGACGACCGAGGACGATCACCGAAGACGTGAACGGAGACGTGAACGGAGACCCACTCATGACGAGGAGGTGATGCCGGATCCCTACTGACCCCACCGACCCAACCCGGCGGGCGCGCCGAAGCAGAGCGGCGCGCCCGCGAGCTATTCTGTGGCGTCCTCCTAATTGGATTGCGTCACCACGTGGGACTTCGCGGTGCAGGCCGCGGGCCGCGCGTCGGCCTGGACGAGGCGCCCTTCAGCACGTGGCTCTCACCTGGTTGCTCGCGCGGCTACTCCCGACGTCGGTGACTATGTCGTAAGACCTCGCCGTGTCGCGTCGTGCTGAGCGCGCAGGCGCGTGCTAGGCGCCGCGGAAATCGTTCGGCAGGAGCGGGAGCGCGTCCG
>JAGQJA010000025.1:3832-30475 GCA_020430845.1 Myxococcales bacterium | reverse complement strand
CAGCGATGTCCTGATACCGAACCGACGGAGCTCTGCGTGGGCGGCGGTCGCGTCGGCGAAGCGCGTCGCGGGATCTCGCGAGACGCACTTGGCGAACCACGCGTCGAAGCCGGGAGGCGGCGCGACCTGCGCGCCCAACGCTGCCGCGCGCGCGGACGCGGTCGCGAGCGGCTCGAGCACGATCTCGCGCAGCAGCGCGGTCATGCCGGCGTTCGGGTCTTCGGCGCACAACCAGTACTTGCGCCCCGTGAGCACCGTGAACGCGATGAGCCCCAGGGCCCATACGTCGGTCTGGGGGCCGATGCGATCGCCGCGCTCGGTCTGCTCGGGCGCCATCCACAGCGGTGAGCCCATCGCGTCGGTCTTCGAGGTCTTCGCGTCGGCGAAGATCTTCGCGATGCCGAAGTCGAGCACCTTGACCGTCACGTCCGCGCCGGCGCGCTGCGCCTTGGCGACGAACACGTTCTCGGGCTTGAGGTCGCGATGCACGATGCCGGCCGCGTGCGCCGCGCCGACGGCGTGGCAGAGCTGATCGAAGATCGGCCTCGCCCGCTCGACGGGTAGCGCGCCGTCGCGAGCGATGAGGTCGGCCAGATCGCTCCCGTCGAGCAGCTCCATCACGAGCCACGGCATGCCGCTCGGCGCGTCGACGCCCGCGGCCAAGACCGCGACGACGTGCTCGCTCGCGATCCGGGCCGCGACGCGCGCCTCTTGCTCGAAACGTCTGCGGAGCGAGGGATCACTCACGAGCTCGGGGCGCATCAGCTTGAGGGCCCGCGTGACGCCCGTGCTCAGCTGCTCGACGACGTACACCGCGCCCATCCCGCCCTCGCTGAGCGGGCGCACGACGCGGAAGTCCCCCGCGAAGACGGTCCCGGCGGTGAGGAGCCCGGCGTGCATCCGCCGCATTGTAGTGCCGCGGCCGCGCGGACCCTCGCCACCTGATGAGACGACAGCCATAGTGGCCGACTACCTTTGTCTACACGTCGCCAGGAGCGTGCAGGGCCGCCAGCCTTGCGTCGCGCCGACGAGGCCCGGTACCACGTCGTGGTGGGTGATCTCTCGTGGGCAGCGGCCTGCGCGGCGCTCGTGGCTGTGCTCGTCGGGTGCAAGGGCAGGACGCCTCGCACGCTCGACAAACCTCCTGCGTCCGCGCCCCAACCGGTCCAGCCATCGGGGCGTGCGCCCGAGGCAGGCAGCGGTGAAGTCGCGCCGGCCACGCTCGCGCCGGCGAGCTCCGAGCCGATCGCGGGCGCCACGTTCTTGGCCGACGGGACGGCCCTCGTCGCGCATGGCGACCAGCTCGAGCTCTTCGGGGTCGACGGCGCGCCCCGCGCTCGCCTCGCGTATCGCGGAAAGCAGTGGGAGGTCTCGCGCACAGCGTCGTCGCCCGAGCTCGCCGTCCTGCGCAACGCGGACGGCAAGAACACCGTCACGTTCTTCGACGCCAGCGGACGCGAGACGGGGAGCGTCGACGCGGGGCCGGGCGAAGCGATGTACTCGCACATCGTCCAGCTCTCCTCGCGGCGCGTGCTCTTCAAATCCGGGCGCGACATCCGCGTGCTCGAGCGCCCGACCGGTCGCGTCGTCGCGTCGCTCGTGCACTTCTCGGGCTCCGTGGACGACGAGGTGACCCGGAGCGTCGTCGACCAGGGCATGGGCCGGATCGTCGTCACCGAGCTCGACGGCTCGGGCACGACGAAGACGTACCCCTACCGCTACGAAGAGATCGACAGCGACGGCATGCAGTACGCGGCGGCGCACACGCTCTCGCCCGACGGTCGCACGCTCGCGATCGAGGAGCCCGGCGGGGTCTCCGTGCTCGCGCTGCCGGCGGGCGCGCGCACGTGGGTCAAGGGCGCGCGCGTGTTGTCGGGCTCGGGGCCGACCGCCGGCGGCACGTACGCGCGTGATCCGCTCACGTGGCTCAGGCCCGGCAAGCTCACGCTCGCCCAAGGGCGCTCCACCCTGCTCTCGGTCGAGGCGGCCGATCCGAAGAAGGTGGAGCGCTTCGCGCCGAAGGCCTGGTGCGCCGGCGTCGAGCGGTGCCGGGCGGACTTCTTGGTTTGGGAAGACGTGCAGTGGACGAGCGCGGGGCCGGTGCTCTTGATGGCGGACTTTCCGAAGCTGCTCTGGTGGGCGCCCGGTCAGGCGCAGCGGGCCTTCGATCCTGGGCTGCGAGACAACGCGGCCGACGCGCTCTCGGCCGACGGCCGGTACGTGCTCGACACAGACTTCCGTCGAGCGGTCCGCGTGCTCGCCGTGGGACCGGACGCGAAGACGCCGTGGAAGATCGTCGCGGAGCACGTGGGCGTGGGCATCTTCTCGCCCGACGGGCTCCGCGCGCTCCTCTGGAACGCCCGCGGCTTTCGCCTCGTCGAGCTCGAGGGCGGCCGCGTGATCGCGTCGGGAGACGCGCCGTCGAAGCACTGAGCCACACCGCCGCGGGGCGAGGTACGCTTGCGCAGTGACGACGCGTCGAGATCTCCTACAGTGGCTCGCGCTCGCGTCGGCGACGTCGTGCGCCCGCCCGCGGCCCGCGGAGAGCGTCGCGCCGCGTGCCGGGGGCGCGCCCGAGCCGCGCTGGGGGGTGCAGAGCGGTGACGTGACCGCGAACGAGGCCGTGGTGTGGAGCCGCGCCGATCGCCCGTCGTCGCTCGTGGTCGAGTGGGACGTCACGCCCGCGTTCTCGCACCCGCGGCGCGTGGCCCCCGTGGCCGTGAACGAGGACGGCGACCTCGTCGGCAAGGTTCGCCTCACGGGGCTGCCTGCGGGGTCGATCGTCCACTACCGGGCGCGCTTCGAGGCCGAGCGCGCTTCGGACTGGGTCGTGGGCTCGCTGCGCACCGCGCCGTCCGCGCGCGCACCCGTTGTCTTCGCGTGGTCGGGCGACACGGTGGGGCAAGGCTGGGGCATCGACCCGTCGCGGGGCGGCTTGCGTGCGTACGCGACGCTGCTCGAGCGCGCGCCCCACTTCTTCTTGCACTGCGGCGACGCGATCTACGCCGACGGCCCGCTCACGCCGGTGATCGACACGCCCGACGGCCCGTGGAAGAACCTGGTCGTGCCCGCCAAGACGCATGTCGCGGAGTCGCTCGACGACTACCGCGGTGCGTTCCTCTACCCGCGCCATTGTAGGCATGTGCGTGCGATGCACGCAGCCGTGCCGGTCTACCACGTGTGGGACGATCACGAGGTCCGCGACAACTGGTTCCCCGGGCAGGTGCTCACCGACGCGCGCTACACCGAGCGCGACGTGTCGACGCTTGCCCTGCGCGCCCGCCGCGCGATGTTCGAGCACACGCCGACGCTGCGCGCACCGTCGTCACCGATGTACCGGCGCCTGTCGTGGGGACCGCTGCTCGACGTGCTCTTGCTCGACGGGCGCTCGCACCGGACGCCCAACTGGCCGCGCCCGGAGCGCGAGAAGTTCTTTGGTGACGCGCAGATGGCGTGGCTCGCCGACGAGCTCACGCGCTCGAAGGCGCTTTGGAAGGTGATCGCGACCGACATGCCGCTCGGTCTGCGCATCCTCGAGAAGGAGGCCGACGGCACGCTCGGCTCGGATGGCGTGGCCGACCAGAGCGACGGCGCGCCCGGCGGTCGCGAAGAAGAGATCGCGCGCCTGCTCACGCAACTCCACGCGCGCGGCGTGAAGAACGTGGTCTGGCTCTGCGCCGACGTGCACTACGCCGCGGCACTGCGGTACGACCCCGCTCGCGCCGCGCACAAGACGATGTCGCCCTTCTGGGAGTTCGTCGCGGGGCCGATGCACGCCCTCGCCTTCCCGCGCGGGCCGCTCGACGCGACGTTCGGTCCCGAGATCGCGTTCGCGACCGAGGAGCCGCGCGACGGCGGGACGCCCGCCGAGGGGAGGCAGTACTTCGGTGTGGGGCAGGTCGACGCGACCGGCGCGTTGACGGTCTCGCTCGTCGACGCGCGCGGGCGAGATCTGCACGTGCAGCGTCTCGCGCCAGACCTCGGCTGACGCGGCGCGAGGCCTGGCGCGGCGCGCCTCACAGGCGACCGAGCAGGCGCGCGAGGAAGAACCGGTTCCATCGCGCCGAGCGGCAGGTGGTCTCGCCGCCGCCCGAACGGACGCACCGATCGATCACGTCGGCGGGGAACGGCCCGAACGCGCTCTCGCCCTCGGCGCAGTAGCCCGTGACCGCGTCGAATCGTGCGCCGACCGGGCACGCGCCGTCGCCGCGCAGTCGCTTGGCGAAGCTCGCCGCCCAGCGGTCCGAGTCGCACACGCGCCCGCCGCCGCCGCTGCGACAGCCGGCGACCATCGCCTGCGTGTACGGGCCCCACGCGTTCGCGCCGTCGTCGCCGACGCACATCACGCCGCGTCCGACGGTCTCGGGGTGGTAGTCCGCGGGGCACGCGATTTCTCCGCGCGGCAGCCCGCCCGTCTCGGGGTCGGCCGCGTTGGGCGGCATCGACGCGCACCGCGACGTCTCGCAAGCCCACTGCGGGAACTCGAGCGCGGTGGTCCCGTCGTCGCGCGTCTTGACCGCTTGCCACATCGGGAACACGAACGACTCGGAGGCGGCGGGCCGCGTCCAGCCGGTCGCGGGGTGATCGACGTCGATCTTCTTGCCGCGGAACGTGTCGAAGCCGGCGATGACCTTGACGGGCGTGCGCCGCGCGCCGCGGTCGAAGCCGATGGCGTGTGCGAGCTCGAGCACGTGCTCGCCGAGCATGCGATTGCACGCGTGCGAGACGGGGCCGCGCTTGAGGTACCAGTACGAGCTGCCCTCGATCGTGCGGCTCGTGATCGGACCGTGGAAGGCGATGCCGCCGCGCACGCGTCCGTCGGCGTCGCGGTGGTTGCACACGTACTCGATGAACGGGAAGCCACCGAACTCGCCGATGCGGTTGCTGGCGTGGAAGTTGTCGCCGCCGCACACGACGTAGTCGTTGGGCTCGGGGTTGCGCGTGGGCAGGCCCTCTTCGGTGCGCCCGCCCTCGGCCACGGTGGCGATGGGGTAGACCAGGTGCACCATGGTGCGCCCCGAGCCGGCGGGGTCGGGCTCGGTGATCGCGTGGAACGGCAGCGGCGCGGAGTGTCCCCGAGGCAAGAGCCCCGCGACATGGACGGTGTGGCCGGCGAGCGAGACGGTGAGGCGCGGCGCGTCGAGCTCGGGCACGGGGCCTCGGTACGACCACGAAGAGGTGCTCGCCGTCTTTCGCAGCAGCGGGTCCTCGCCCTGTGCGACATCGTCGGGCGCGACCGTGCACGCCACCGAGGTGAGCGCGAGCGCCAACATTCCCCACCGTCCCAGATACTTCATCGACGACATCGATCACTCCTTCTCTTTCTGTGTGCGCGGCTGCGCACGGATGCTGTTCGGTCGCGACGGACCGCTCACCATTCGACGACGATCTTGTGTCGGTCGATCCGGATCACGTCGCCGTCACGCAGGCGCGCGCGCACGGAGCGGATGCCGTTGACGGCGATGCCGTTGGTGCTCGCCATGTCCACGATCCACAGCTGGCCGTCGCGCAGCTCCACCAGCGCGTGCTGTCGTGAGACGCCGTCTCCGTCGACCAGCACGTCGGCGCACCTGCTCCGCCCGATGACCAAGGTGCCGTCGACCACGACGACGATGTCGCCGAAGCGTAGGCCGGGGCGCGAGCGTCGGATCGTCTCGCCCGAGATCCCCTCGGCCGGCAACGTCTGCGAGTGCATCACAGACCCCCGATGATCGAGCGGAGGAACGAGGCGTTCCACCGGTTGAGGTAGCACGAGGCGCCGCCGCCCGCGGCGGTGCAGCGCGATACGAGCGCGCTCTCGAACGGCCCGTAGGCGTTCGTGATCGGTGCTCCGTTCTGCGTGACCGTCTCGGTGCAGTAGCCCAGGCCGGTGTCGAGCGTCGTCCCGATGGGGCACGTGCCGGCCCCGCGGATGTTCTTCGCGTTGGCCTTCGACCAGCGCGGTACGGGAATGGTCACCTCGCCTGCGGCGTCGACGGCGCGAGCGATCGTCGCGTCGCATGCTCTGCCGCCGCCCGTGGCGCGGCACTTGTCGAGCATGGCGGCGGGGAACGGTCCGTACGCGTTGTCGGCGTCGACGCAGAAGCCCACGTTCGCGTCGTACGACGTGCCGGGTACGCAGTAGCGCGGTCCCGTGACGTTGCGCGCCTCGACGCCGCGCGTCGTGGGGAGGCTGCCGAACGTGTACCCGAGCCTCTCGAGCTTCGTGAGGATGCTGTCGAGGTGGCTGGCGGTGATGTTCTGCACGTCGTGGAAGAGCGCGACGCCGCCGCCGCGGCTCTGTGTGTGGGCGATGACCCATCCCTCGAAGTCGCCCTCGTAGCCGGGTGCGCGCGCGCAGCGGCCCCCCGCGAAGCACCAGTCGAGCGTGTCGAGGTCCCAGCCCACGCCGCCGTCGGGGTAGCCCTCGCGCCGGAGGATCGTCTCTTTGGCCGCAGTGCCGTCGCCGTACGGATACCGAAAGTACTTGGGCTGCGGCGTGCCGACGATCCGGTCGATCGCATCACGCTCGAACGGCACCCACTGCGCGAACTGCGCGGTCGAGGCGACGACGTGCTTCTGCTGGTGGTTCGCGACGATGTGTCGCTCCGCCGCCTCGCGTCGGAGCAGGTCTTCGTTGCCGCGGATGTTGTCGCCGGTGAGAAAGAAGGTCGCCTTGGCGCGGTGGCGCGCGAGCACGTCGAGGATGCGCGGCGTGTGCGCGCGGCTCGGACCGTCGTCGAACGTGAGGTAGACGATCTTGCGCTTGTCGAGCTCGAGCGACCTCGGCACCGCGACGCCGACCTCGCTCTCGGCCGACCCGGTGCTCTCGTCGTGATCGTCGACCTCGGCGCCGCAGCCGAGCCCGAGTGTGCAGACGCCGAGCGCGAGGGCGGCCGCCAGAGAGCGCGGCGCCGGCAGGCGGGGAGACCGAGAGGGCGCGGTGGGGCGCTGCAGGGACGACGGACGAACGATGGGGTGCTTCATGGTGGGGAACCTCGCCGCGCGACGTGCGCGCCGATGTAGGACAGTGCACACACTGGACCACACTGTGCGGGTCAAAAAATGCCGAAGAATGAGCCCATCGCGGGCTCCGAAGCGGGCCTTCTAGCAGAAACCTACCGGTCGGTAGACTGAGATCGGCGGCTTCTCGCGGGTGACCGCCGCGCGGCCCGCTAGACTCGACGCATGCGTCGCCCCGCTCGCCTCGCGGCTGTGCTTCTCGTCATCGCCGCCGGGTGCGGGAGCTTCTCCTCCTCCGGCGATCCGACGCCCGCGGACGCGGGCGCGGATGGGGTCGCGCCTGTCGAGGCGGGCCCGCCCGTTCCGGATGGGGCGCCGCCCGACGGCGCCGCTTCGGACGCGGGGAGCGGGTTCTGCAACGTCGAAGGGCCGAAGCATGACTTCTGCGCCGCCTTCGACACGGTGAACGACGTCACCGACGGGTGGACGGCCGAGGTGCTGGGCCCCGCGGACCCGCCTGCGTTCGCGAACATCGCGAGCTCGCCGCCCCGGTCGATGAGGTCGGCAGTGCGTCGCGCGCCCGACGCGGGCGCCAACGTTCCGATCTCGGCGCTCGTCTATGACGCGCCGTTCCCGACGCCCATGACGGGCCTGCCGGAGCTGCGCGTCCAGTTCGCCCTCTTCGTCGAGAAGGCCGACGACGCCCCACGCAACGCCGCGATCGTCGGTATCGAGCTCGACGAGCTCGTGAGGCTGTTCTTGATCAAGACGTCGGACGCCGAATGTAGGGTGTCGCTCACGCAGGGCAACACGGAGTACACCCTCAGCGGCCTCAGCGTTCCCGTCGGAAAGTGGACGCGCGTGGGCATCACCGTGGCCGCGCGCCCCGGCCCACCGCCGTCGACCGGCCTCATCACGGTCACCGTCGGCACCGACACTGTCAACGTCACCCCGGACGTCGTCGGGTACAAGAGCCTCTTTCGTACCGGCGTCGGACTTGCCTTCGCGAATCCCGCGGGCGGCGATTGGACCGCGTACTTCGACGACGTCCTCATCGACGGCGCGAAACGAACCAAGTAGGCACACCGCTCATCCACGGTGCGAAGCGGTGGAAGTAGACCCGTCCGGCGCGCCTCGGTTCATGCGCGCGACAGCTCCTCCCACGCTGCTTCGACCTCGCCGAGCGTGCGCACGCGGCGTGCGGGGGGCAGACTCGCGAGCAACGACTTGCCGTAGCCGCGTCGGGCCGCGCGTTTGTCGAGGAGGGCGACGATGCCGCGGTCCTTGCGCGTGCGGATGAGGCGCCCGAACCCCTGCTTGAGCGTGATCGCGGCGCTCGGCACTGCGTACTGCGAGAAGGGGTTGCCGCCCTCCGCCTGGATTTTCGCCGAGCGCGCCGAGACGATCGGATCGGTGGGAACGGCGAACGGGATCTTGTCGATGATCACGAGCCTGAGCGCGTGCCCGGGGACGTCGACGCCCTCCCAGAAGCTCATCGTGGCCACGAGCGTGGCGGCGCTCGAGGCGCGGAACTGATCGAGCAGCACGTGCTTGGGGGCCTCGCCTTGCACGAGGAGCGGTCCGCGCGTGGTGTCGACGAGCGCGCCGTGGATCGCGCGCATGGCGCGGTTGGACGTGCAGAGGACGAACGCGCCGCCGCCCGTGATGTCGACGAGCTCGGCGACGCGGGCGGCGCACGCCGCGTCGAAGCCGGGCTCTCCTGGGTCGGGCAGGTCCTCCGCGACGTAGAAGGCCGATCGCGTCGCGAAGTCGAACGGTGACGGTACGACGAGCTCGTCCGTGTCGGCCTGCGCGCCGAGCCGTCCCTTGGCAAAGTGGAAGCTCTTGTCGACGTGCGCCGCGGTCGCGAGCGTGGCGCTGGTACAGATCACGCTGGGCACCCGCTCGAAGAGGTTGCGCCGCAACATCGGCGCGAGGTCGACCGGCGAGGCCCCGAGTGACACGGTCCGATCGCGCGCGTCGATCCACGTCACGCCGCCCTCGAAGCCCTCGGTAGGGCTGGGGACGGCTCCGGCGATGTCGTCCGGCTCGTCAGGCTCCCAGTGCCTCTGGGCACCGATGTCGCTCGCGGAGATCTTTGCCAGATCCGCGCGCAGCTCGGCGCAGCGCCGCGCGACCAGCGCCAGCGCCTCGTGCTCGTCTCTCGCGCGCGCAAACGCGAAGAGCGCCTCGAGCGCGGCGTCGAACCTCGCGCCTGCGTCGCGTCGCGCCGGCGTCCAGTCGGCCGCCGCGAGCAGACGTCGTCCTTCTTCGCGCGCGCCCCGCGCTCCGGCGTCCCGTCCGCCCCGCGCTCCGGCGTCCCGTCCGCCCCGCGCTCCGGTGCCGCCGCCGCCCCACACTCGAAAGAGCTCGGCGCCGGCCGTCTCGAGAGCGTCGAGGATGCCCATCGACGCCGAGTCGACCGTGCGGGCGGCCACGAATGCGCGCCGCGTGTCGCGGACGAGCGCCTCGACCCGTGAGCTCGACACGCGCACGCCGAAAAAGTCCGTAGCGACGCTCTCGATCTGGTGCGCCTCGTCGAACACGACCGCGTCGTACGGGGGGATGGCGCCGCCGTAGCCACCGCCGGGCTTCGCCGTCTTGAGCGCCAGGTCGGCGAAGAACAGGTGGTGATTGACCACAATGATGTTTGCGAGCTCCGCGTCGCGTCGCATGCGCGTGACGAAGCACTCGTCGTAATACTTGCAGCCTGCACCGATGCGTGTGTCGGTGCTGGACTGCACGTCGCGCCAACCTGGGGCGTTCTCGGAGAGGTCGATGAGCTCGGCGCGGTCCCCCGTCTCCGTCTCGAGCGCCCAGCGCTCGATGCGCGCGAGGATCGGCGAGACGGTCTCGCCGCTCCGCAAGCGCTCGTCGAAGCGTCGCTTGCAGAGGTAGTTGGACAGCCCCTTCATCAGCGCGGCGCGAAAGTCGACGCCGTGGTCGTGGAGCACCTCGCGCACCAGCGGAAGGTCCTTGTCGAAGATCTGCTCCTGGAGCGCGTGCGTCGCCGTGGAGATCACGACGCGCCGTCCGCTGAGCACGGCGGGCACGAGGTAGGCCAGCGTCTTGCCCGTACCGGTCCCCGCCTCGACGAAGAGATGCCGATCCCCAGACAGCGCCTGCATCACCGAGCGCGCCATCTCGAGCTGGCCTTCGCGGTGCTCGTAGCCCTCGAGTCGGCGCGCGAGAGGCGAGGCTGGCCCGAGCACGTCGTCGACGGCGGGCACGCGTGTCCAATCGGGCGACGACGATGCGTGCGTCACGATCACGCGTGTACTCAAGCGTGGCGCTCGCGTCGAGCGCCGCGGCCACGTGGGCATCGCGGGCGCGACCGGGGGTGGCGTTGCGGGGTGGCCCGGGCCACACCGGTGCCGGCCGCGCCACCCCCGGCTGCGAGCAGGATGATCGCCGGCACCCCGCCGCCCCCCTCCCGCCGCCCCCCATGCACGCCCGGAGCGAACTGTTCGCATGGCAACAAAAGCGTCGTGTCGGCTGAGTGGTCCGTGGGCGGGGGGGGAGTGCGGGGGAGGCGAGTGCCGACGCGCGGTCGCGTGTGAGGCGTCGCGTCGGCGCGAGCGGCTCGCTGGCACGCGGCGTGAAGAAGGACCGTCGATGCTCGAGCTCCTCTTCGGTTTCAAGCGCGCGTATCTCACCGGCGTTCGTCACATGACCGAGGTGCTTCGCGCGCACGGCTTGACGCCCGCACGCTTGGACGTGTTGCGCCTCTTGCTCGAGGGCGTGACAACGCAGAGGGAGCTACGGCGCGCCCTCGGGGTCGCGCGGTCGACCATCAGCCGCATGCTCTCCGCGATGGTGCGTCGCGGGCTCATCATTCGATCGTCGAGGGCGGAGCAACGCGCGACCAAGTACCTTGCCATCGCGCCGGACGTCGCGGGGTTGCTCGAAGGGCTGCTTCCGCCCGTCGAAGGGGTGGTCAAGGCTGGCCTCGCGACCGCGCTCCGCATGCGACCGCACCATCACTTTCGATGGTTCTTCGAGGCGGTCGCGTCGGTCGAATACCAGATCTCGTCGCTGCGGGGGGCGCTCGGGGACCGCGCAACGCGCGACAAGACACCGATGCTGAGCTACTTCGAAGACGACTTCTTCTATGCGTGGGTCGCCGATCGGAGCCGGCAACGGCAGGTCGAGAACAAGAGCGCGCAGTCGGAGCCGGCGAAGGAGTAGGCTCCGCGCGTGGGCCGCTATCGCGCGCGGGATCTCGTCAACGCCCCGACGCTCCTCAGCTGGGCGCGCGTTCCGCTCGCCGCGTCGTTCCCGTTCTTCGTCGCTCGTCCCTGGGTGTGTCTCGCGATCCTGGGCGCCGCGGCGCTCACCGACGTGCTCGACGGCTTCGTCGCGCGGCGCTTCGGGCTGGCCACGCCCACCGGTGCTGTGGTCGATGGCGTGACCGACAAGCTCTTCGTCGGCACGGTGCTCGTCACCCTCCTCGTGAGCCGGCATCTCGCGCCGGGCGACGTCGTGCTTCTGGGAACGCGAGAGCTCGGCGAGCTGCCGCTGGTTCTGTGGATCGCGCTGAGCCCCGCGGCCCGCGGCCGCAAGGTGGACGATCGCGCCAACGCCGTGGGCAAGGCCGCGACGACGCTCCAGTTCGCGACGATCGTGGCGACGCTCGTGCGCTCCGAGCTGCGCGTGACGTCGCTCTACGCGACAGCCCTCGTGGGCGCGGCGGCCGCCGTGACTTATTGGGTGCGCGCGTTGCGCGCCAAGCGCGAGGCCTGAGGGACGAACGCGAAGCGCGAGGCCTGAGGGACGAACGCGAAGCGCGAGGCCTGAGGGACGAACGCGAAGCCGGAAGGAGGCCTCAGCTGCCCTTCTTGAGCTCGGTCAGGACGAGCTTGGCCACGGCCTTGAGCGTGTCGAACACGCCGACGCCGGTGCGAGCCACGGCCTCGAAGTCGGGCACGTTCGTCGGGTTGATCATCTGTCGGAGCTCTTCGAGGCTCGCGACATTGGGCAGATCGCGCTTGTTGTACTGGACGACGTACGGGAGCTTGTCGAGCGAGTACCCCTGCTCGGCGAGGTTGGTGCGCAGGTTCTCGACGGACTCGAGGTTCGCCTCGGTACGCTCGATCTGAGAGTCCGCCACGAACACCACGCCGTCGACGCCCTTGAGGATGAGCTTGCGCGAGGCGTCGTAGAACACCTGTCCGGGCACGGTGTACAGGTGGAAGCGCGTCTTGAAGCCGCGGATCTCACCGAGCGACAGCGGGAGGAAGTCGAAGAACAGCGTGCGCTCCGTCTCGGTCGCGAGGCTGATCATCTTCCCCTTCGCGTCGGGGTTCGTGCGCTCGTAGATGTACTGGAGGTTGGTGGTTTTGCCGCAGAGACCCGGCCCGTAGTACACGAGCTTGCAGTTGATCTCCCGCGCCATGTAGTTGATGAAGCTCATCGCTGCGTCTTTCGTGCGAGCATCTGTGGCCGAATCGGGAGAAGCGGGTCAGTCGTTGAAGAGGTTGTCGATGTCCTCGTCGGTGATCTCCGCGAAGGGAGAGTCCGCCCCCGGCTCCTGGACCTTGTTGAGCAAGGCCTCGAAGATGTGATTCAGCTCCTCGCTCGCCTTCTTCACGCGGAGCCGGACGAGGCCGAGGCTCGAGCGCGAGTCGAAGATGACGACCAGGATGACCCGGTTGCCGACGAGTTGGATGTGGATGTTGGCCTTCTCCCCCTCGTGGAACTGAGTCGCGAACTCGTTCTCTTTGAGGAGCTTGGCCATGCCGCCCGTCGCGGCGATGTTGCCGGCCGTGAGGGAAGCGAGACTGGTCGTGTCGATATTGTCGATGTCGCCGGCCGCTGCGATGAGCTGGCCGTTCTTGTCGACGATGAAGACGACCTTGGCGTTCGCGTCACGAACCAGGCGGTCTACGACCGCTTGGATCTGATTGAACTCCTCCTCGTACATCACCATCTGGGGATTGATCATCCGAACCCTCCACAGGCTCCTATTCGCCTGGTCTGTCGAACACCCAGACGCTCTCGGTTCTATCCGATGCCAGGGCCGCTCAGCAAGGCCCGTCGCACCGGGGCTCACGATCGGCAGAACCCCGCGACCGCGTCGAAAAGCACCCGCACTCCCCAGGAGAGCCCGTCCACAGGGACCCGCTCGTCGTCGCCGTGGTACATCTTGGCGAACGAGAGATCGGCCGTAGGGTCGAATCGCACGGGGGAAAACCCGTAGCAGACGGTGCCCAGCCGAGCGTACGCCTTGGCGTCGGTGAAGCCGGGGATGAGGTACGGGAGCGGGTGGCCCGTCGGATCATGCCGGTGGAGTGTGCGCACAAGGTGGTCGAAGAGCGGCGTGTCGACCGGCGCCTCGACCGAGGGCATGCGCCGCAGGACCTCGAGCTGCGGGTCGCCCCCGAGCGCGTCGCGCAGCTCCGCCAGGAACGCCGGCTCGCTCTGTCCCGGCAACGTGCGCCCGTCGAGGTCCACCGTCGCGCGCGACGGGATGACGTTGACCTTCGAGCCGGCCGCGAGGACCGTGGGCGAGGCCGTGTTCGACAGCATCGCGCCGAACGAACGGCGCTGACCGGGGTCGCGCACGAGGTAGTCGAGGATGAGCCCGGCCACCTGCGGCGTGGTCAGACGCTTGAGGACGTGTCGCTGCGGGCTGGGGAGCTGGGCCGCGATGCCGCGCAGGAAGCCGTCGACGACCTCGGTCGGGTGCATGGGCAGGCGCCGCGAGCCGAGCCGCGACACGGCTTTGGCGAGCTTCACGACGGCGGCGTCGGGATCGGGCATCGAGCCGTGGCCGGGCGAGCCTTCGTACGTGGCGCGTACCCAGCAGAGCCCCTTTTCTGCGACTTGGATGGGGTAGAACGTGCGCCCGAAGAGATTCAGCGAGAACGCACCGATCTCTCCGAGCATGTATTCTGCACGTACTTTGTCGGGGTGCTCGTCCGCCAGGAACGAGCTGCCGCGGTCGCAGCCGGCTTCTTCGTCGGCGACGCCCGCGAAGATGACGTCGCGCGTGAGCTTGCCGTCCGCCGCGCCCCGCGCCAGCAGCGACATCACGCACGCCGACATCGCGGCCATGTGCTTCATGTCGATGGCGCCGCGACCCCAGAGGTAGCCGTCGTGGATTTCTCCGGCGAACGGAGGGTGGGTCCACCGCGCCGCGTCCGCCGCGACGACGTCGAGGTGCGCGTTCAGCAGCAGCGGGGGCTTCTCTCCCGTGCCGCGGAGCCGAACGACGACGTTCGTGCGGTCCTTCTCCTTTTCGAGCAGCTCTGGCTCGAGCCCCGCGGCGCGAAAGCGCTCCGCGAGCAGCTCCGCGGCCGGTCTCTCGTTGCCGTCCCCCGGCTCACCCGTGCCGAGGTTGACCGTGGGGATGCGAATGAGCTCGCCCAAGAGGTCGACGCAGGCGGCGCCCTCTGCCTTCCAGTCGATTTCCACGCGCCGACGATACACGCGCCCTAAGGTGCTGCGCCATGACCGCGCCGCGACTGGCCGCGCTCGTGCTCGACGGGGCCGCGCCCGAGCACCTCGCCGCGATCTCGCGGGGCGCGCTCGATCGCCCGATGGTCGCCTCCGCGGAGCTCTTGGTCGCGGTGCCTACTGGCGCCGCCGTGTTGCTCGGCGCGTTCCAGCGCCCCTGTGAGCTCGAGGGCTCGGCCCACGCAAAGGGCGCGCACCTAGAGCGCGGCTCGGGCGGCGCCGCGCTGTCTGTCGGCGAGGGGACGGTGTGGGTGCAGCTGCTACTCGCCAGCGCCGACGCGCTCGTCCCGTGCACCCCAGACCGCATGATCAACCGCCACGTGCGGCCGCTCCTCGGGGCCGTGACGGGCCGCACCGGGGTCATGCGCTACTACGACCGCGACTGGCTGAGCCTCGCCTCCCGCCCCGTGGGCGCGGTCGGGATGGCCCACGACGCGTCCTCGGGCAGGGCGCTGTTCGAGGCGTTCATCGCGTGCACCGCGCCGTGCTTCGTCGATCCGGCGCGAGCCTCGCTTCGCGGCCGCGCGCCCGCCACGCTCGCGGACCTGGGCGCCGCGCCCGCAAATCCGCGGGAGCTCGCCGCGCGCGTGCTCGAGCGCTTCGTCGCGAGCTACGGTCCGACCGCCGGCACGTTCGAGCTGCCCGCGGTCGACGACGGCGGGCGCGCGCCCGCAGAGGCAGCCCGCGGTCCGTGGACACACGAGGGGCGCGACGCCATCGGGCGCGTCGCCGCCGCGCGCGACGAGGACGGCGCGGTGCGCGTAGGAGGGGAGTGGCTCGCGTCACGCGACGGCGTCGCGGCGCTCGAGGCGGCGCTCGCCGAGCGCGCGGGGCCGCTTTCGGTCGAGGACGCGCGCGATCTCGCGGCGCGGTCGCTCGCGGTGGAGCCGCGCGTCGTGATGGGCCTCGCCTCGCTCGACGTGCTCGCCGACGTCATCTCTCGCGCCACAGCCACACGCTGACGCCGCGCACGCGACGCGACGTCATCTCGCGCGCCACGCGCTGACGCGCCGCGCGCGACGCGACGTCATCCCACGCTGACGCCTCTCGCGCGGCGCGTCAGAAGCGCGCCTGGAGGATGCTCGAGTAGGTGAAGATCTCGCGCGACGGCTTGGGCGCGCCGGTGGGGCGGATGTCGTCGATCGTGTAGTCGACCTCGTTCATCCACTTGAGGTTCTGCGTGAAGCGCAGCGTGGCGACCGCGGCGAACGTGTCTCGGTCGTTGCCGCGGTCGGTCGTGTCGGGCGTGTACGAGTCGTAGCGCAGCCCGAGCTCGGCCCACTTGGTGAGCTCTTGCTCGGCGCGGATGTAGACGGCGCGTCCGTCGAGGTTGGTCACGTTCTGACGGAAGTCCACCGGGATGGCCGGCGCGGCGAACGCGTAGTTGATGCCCGTGTCCATGTTCTGCGTCAGCGCGAACTCGATGAGCAGCCGCGACTCGCCGAGCGCCGGCACCACCTTGTAGTGGACCTTGCCCATGTAGTTCACGAGCCACCGACGAAACTGCTTGAACGCGAGGCGCTGGCCGTCGACGCGCTCGCCGCGCCCGAGGTAGCCCGAGACGCCCAGCGTCGCGACGCCCAGCTCGTAGGACAGGTACGCGTAGACGTCCTTGCTCTTGTTGAGGTCGGGCGTCGCGACCCACGTGGCCTGTCCGATGCGCTGCCCGTTGACCACGCCGACGTCGACGAGCAGCCGGTCGCGGAGGGCGAGCGTGCGCGCGTGAACGCCGAGGTCGCGCTCGCCGGGCGCCATGTTGAGCACCGCGCTCGTGCGCTCGGCGAAGTTTCGCGTGTCTGCTTGCTCGAGCATCTCTCCGCGGAGCGGCAAGAAGATCACGCCCGCGCCGATCTCGGTCCGCACGTCACGCGACCAGCGCGCGATGCCCGTGGCCTCGGCGTTGCGCACGATCGACCCCACGCCGGGCGCGAACCCGCCGACCGGGAGCACGTCGAGCTGCACGAACAGGCGCATGCTCTCGGTCTCGTACTTGGTGCGCAGGCGCGTGCGGCGCATACGAAACGACGTCGTGTTGCTCGTCGTGCCGTCGGCGCGTGCGACCACGTCGTTGGCGGCGATGCCGTCGGGCAGGCCGCCGTTGGTGCCCGCGCTCGGCGACGCGGCGGTGTTGTACGAGTTGACCACGAGCTGCGGCTGGACGAACCCGCCGAACGTCAGGTGGTTCCAGATCCCGCGCGACCGCTCGAGCGCCCGCAGCCGCTCGTCCTGGACGCGGAGGCGCCGCTCGAGGGCGCGGATGCGCGCGTCTTGTCCGCGCATCAGGCGGGCGTCGCCGCGCGGGCCCCTCGCGGCCGGGCCGGGGACGAGACGTGTCTCGCTCGACGACGGCGTGAGCGCGGAGCCAGACGTCGACGTCGGCGGCTCCGGATCCGGGGGCGGCGGAGGCGGGATGGGGGGCGGGTCGGCCTCGCGCGCGGGGTCCGACGCGACAGGCTGGGCCGCGCCGCCGTCAGCCTTCCACGGGTCGGGCTCGTCGCCGATGCGGGGCTCACCGGGCGCAGGCTGCTGCGCCGTCGCCGTGGCCGTCGCGAACAGCAGCGCACTGGTCACGAGCGCCGCGAGGTGCCTCTGCGTCACGCGGCCCGATCGTCCGTTCATGCGTCGCCTTCCTCGCAGCGCTTCCAGATGCGCGCCTCTTTGAAGATCCGAACGAGCTCGGGGTCGAGGTGCTGGTCCTTGACGCCGTACTCGAGGATGTCGATCGCACGCTCCACCGGGACCGCCTTCTTGTACGGGCGGTCGCTCGCCGTGAGCGCGTCGTAGATGTCGGAGATCGACATCATCTTGGCCTGCACGGGGATCTCTTCGGCGCGCAGCCGGTTCGGGTACCCGGTGCCGTTGAGGCGCTCGTGGTGGGCCCCCGCGATGTGCGGCACGCGCCGGAACGCCTGACCCCACGGGATCTGCGAGAGGAACTTGAACGTGTGGACGACGTGGCTCTGGATCTCTTCGTACTCGCCGCCCGTGAGCGAGCCGCGCTTGACGCTGAGCGCCGCCGACTCCTCGGCCTCGAGCAGGAACTTCATCTCGCCGCGGTGATCGAAGTACGTCTCCTGCCCCAGCTCCTCGATCTTGGCGAAGTCGCCGGCGGCGAGCACGGTGGGCTCGTTGGCCGACTGCACGCTCTCCCACGCGCCCTCGAGGCGGGCGATGCGCTCGGCGAGCTCGCGGTCGAGCGCCTCGAGCTCTTCTTTCGGCGCGCCGCGCTCGAGCAGGGCCACTTTGCGCCGCAGCACGTCGGCCTCGGCGCTGCGTGACACGTAGTCGAAGCGCGCGCGGATGAGCACGAGCCGCTCGTCGTAGAGCTTCTTTGCCTTGACGAGCACCTTCTCGCGCACGCCGATCTTGCCGAAGTCGTGGAGCAGGCTCGCGTACTCCAGCTCGCGTAGGTCTTCGACCGAGAAGTTGCAGTCGCGATACGGACCGGACGACTCGCCGTCGATGACCTTGGCGAGCTCGACGGTGAGGTTGGCGACGCGGCGCGAGTGACCGCTCGTGGTCGGGTCGCGCGACTCGATCGCCTCGACGCTCGCCCGCACGAACCCCTCGAAGAGCCTGCGGATCTCGTCGTAGAGCATCGCGTTCTCGAGCGAGATGCCGGCCTGCGCGGCCACCATCCCCAAGAGCTCCTCGCTGCGCTCGTCGAAGGCGATGATCTGGTCGTCGACGTCCTCGGCCGTGACGAGCTTGTGCGCCGGATCCTTCTTCTTGTTGATCAGCTGGATGACGCCGATGACCTCGTCGCGCTGGCTGATGAGCGGCACCGTGAGCATCGACTTGGTGCGGTAGCCCATCTTCTCGTCGAAGCGGCGGTCGAAGCCGTACGGCGCGCCCGCGGGGATCTCGTAGACGTCGGCGATGTTGATCGCCTTCTTCTCCAAGGCGGCGCTGCCGGCGATCGAGCCCTTGGACATGGGCATCACGAACTCGCGCGAGTCGTAGCTCACCGACTCGTTCTGCGAGAGCTTGAAGCGCAGCATGGGCCCGCGCGGCCCGCTGTCGCCGGGCTTGGCCACGTCTTGCTCGACCACGTAGATGCTGCCCGCGTCGGCGCCCGTGACGAAGCGGCTCTTCTCGAGGATGACCCCGAGCAGCTTGTTCACGTCGCGCTCGGTGGTCATGGTGCGCGCGATGTCGATGAGCTCGCCCAGCTCGTAGCGATACCGGCGCAGCCACTTGCCGCGGCTCTCGGCCCGGCCCTTGGTCTCGAGCAGCTCGAAGGCGCGGCCCAGCACGAGGAACAGCTCGTCGTCGGACGCGCCGGCGGGCAAGAGCGCCGCGAGCCCGCGGTTCATGGCCTGGGCCAGGTCGCGGTCTCGGGGCTGGCCCAGCAAGACGAACATCGCCGCGCCGTCGGCGAGCTTGTCGGTGAACGGCTTGAGCAGATCGCGCCCTTCGTCCCACACGGCCGCCGGCGCCAGCACGAGCGTCAGCTCGTCGCGCGTGATCGTCACGAGCAGCGGGTGAGGGCGGAGGACGAGCTCCGTTCGTGCTCGAGGATCCTCGACCAGGCGCGCGACCAGCTCGCGCATCGAGCGCGCGAGCGCCGGCTCGTCGGCGGGGGTCGCGCGGGACTTCGAAGGCGTCGTCGTGCCAGACGTGCTCATGGTGGGCCTCGCCCGAAGCATCGTCCCCCGCAGCGCGTCGCGTCAAGCACGCCCGAGGTCGATCGCGCGCCGCGCGAGCCGCGCTATGGTGTGCCGCATGAAGGCCGACCTCGCTTCGATCCGCTCAGACTACCAACGCGCCGGGCTCGACGAGCAGAGCGCGCCGAGCGACCCCATCCGTCTCTTCGAGCGGTGGATGCAGGACGCCATCGACGCGAAGCACCCCGAGCCGAACGCGGCCACGCTCGCGACGTTGGGCGAGGACGGCGATCCTGACGCGCGCGTCGTACTGCTCAAGGGGGTCGACGACGCCGGGTTCGTCTTCTACACGAGCTACGAGAGCGCCAAGGCCCGTCAGCTCGCGGCGCACCCGCGGGCCACGCTCGTCTTCTTCTGGCTGATGCTCGAGCGTCAGGTGCGCGTGCGCGGCGAGGTGACGCGCGTGCCCGAGGCCGAGTCGGACGCGTATTTTGCCTCGCGTCCGCGCGAGAGCCAGCTGGGCGCTTGGACGTCGCACCAGAGCGCCGTCATCGGCGGCCGAGCCGAGCTCGAGGCGAAGCTGGCCGAGGTCACCACGCGCTACGACGGCAAGGACGTGCCGCGGCCCCCGACCTGGGGCGGGTTTCGCATCGCGCCCACGTCGATCGAGCTCTGGCAGGGGCGCCCGGCGCGTCTGCACGATCGCCTGCGCTACGCGCGCGGCGAGGCGGGCGCGTGGTCGATCACGCGCCTCTCTCCCTGACCTCCCCGCGCAGCGAGGGTCAGTCGTCGCCGGGCGTCGCGAGCTTGCGCGCCCAGACGATCGCGTCCTTGCGATCCTTGCCCACGGTGAGGTGGTTCTGGAGCAGGCCCGTGCGCCGGAAGCCGTTGTAGACGAACGCCGTCGCGAGCATGACGTCGTCGCTCGGGGTGAGCGCGAAGCAGCTCCCGATGCCCTCGGCCGAGAGCGTGTCGCACATCGTGCGGAGCGCGGCCACGGTGCCGAGGCGCTCGGCCTCCGTGGTGGGCGCCGTCAGCAGCTCGAGGAACGCGTTGCCGAAGCACGACTGCGTCTCGATCGACGCGAGCAGCTCGAAGCCGCCCCGCGACGTCAGCGTGAAGGCGCGGCGGGTCGCGTCGCGCCCGAAGTGCTCGAACGCCGTGAGCGCGCGGCCGTTGCGCAGCGCGCGGTCGACGAGCTTGCGGACCTCGGCGTCGCGCGTGGGCGCGATCTTGGTGAGGGGCAGCGGCCGGTCGAGCAGCTCCTTGGTGGCCTTCTTGGCCTTGGCGAGCGTGCGCTCGGCGGCGTCGATCGCGGCGGCGCGCACCTCGTCCTCGTCGTCCTCGAGCTCGTCGTCGCTGCCGGGCAGCGCCACGCGGAGGTCGCCCTCGATGGGCGAGGTGGCCACGCTGCAGCCCAGGATGAAGGCGTCGCTGCGCTTGTAGAAGCCGGGGATGTTGGCCTCGCGGGTGAAGCCCATCTTCATCCAGGTCGAGACCTCGTCGCGCTCGACCAAGGTGAACACCTTCTCGACGTCCTCGCGCGCCGCGAACTTGAGCACGTTCACGCGCTTCGCGTTGCTCGGCCCGGCGCGGAAGTCGACGACACGCATCGCCTTGGCGCGTCTGTTGACGAGCAGGCAGAGCGACACGGCGTCGTTCTGGAGGAACAGCTCCTCGACCGCGACCTGCGGCAGGAGCGCCTCGGCGCCTTTGCCGAGCTTCTTCGCGTCACCCCGAACCTGACCCCAAGCTCTCGCAACCATGTACACCCACCCTATTGCGATCTTGCAATGACCATCCCCTGGTCATTGCAACATTGGAAGGACGGCGTTACACGACCTCCCAGGCGAGGTCAACGCGAATTGGTCCGTCAAATCGCGCGCTTGTAGGCCGTTCTTGTAGGCGATTGTCCGACCTACGAGGTTGTTCAGCGGGGCGCGCGGGGGGCGCGAAAATCTCAAGTGCCCAGATCGTCGAGAGAATTCGGCGGCAGCCCCAGGGCGCCCTCGATCTTCTTGAGCTGAGCCTTGGGGACGGACACCACGGTCGGCATCCCGCCCGAGAGCCCGAGGGCCTCGAGGAAGTTGAGGCCGCTGTCGAACGGCGCCGCGAGCGTCACGTTGCCGCCGTCGACGAGGATGGCGACCACGGCGCGCTCCTGACCGTGCAGCAAGAGCCCCGTCTTCTCGTAGCGCTTGGCGCGGCCGGTCACGTCGAGCACCGCGACCGACGTGCAGCCGGGCAGCTTGGGCTTGTCGATGTCGATGCGCCGATAGCCGCGCGCGAGCTCGGCGTTGTTCTGCTCCACGGCCTCGAGCTCGGCCCCGGCCGCGTCGATCGGGCCGAAGAGGCTCGGGTCGGACAGGCCCGTGGACAGGTGGCGGACGATGAGCCCGAGCAGCCCGTGGTCGCGGGGTCTCGCGCGGATGGCGCGGTCGAAGCGGCGAGCGACCGCGCTGGGCGTTCCGATGCGTGTGTCGATGGCGCGCGCGTCGTCGTCGGCGCCCTTGTACGGCTCGACGCCGTCGCGGAGCCACTTGGCCGCGCTGCACAGGCCGTCGAAGTCGATGTGGCAGACGATGGTGTCGACCGGTCCGACGCGCGCGACGAGCTCGGGCGTGACCATCTCGGGGCACGCGCCGTGTTGCGCCTTGGTGCGGAGCACGAAGCGCGGATCGTCGGCGTAGCGCGCGTGCGCGGCGTGGTCGTGGTGATCGACCCACGCGGCGAGGCGATCGCCGAGCCCGTCGATGAAGGGCTTGGTGATGCCATCGAAGCCGCCGCCCGACGCCTCGGACGCGAACGCGACGTCGAGCACGACGACCCGCCCGACGAGGCGCGAGGCCTTCGGCAGCTTGCGTGGCGTGGCGAAGGCGAGCTCGGCGCGGGGCATGGTGAAGCGGCGCTCGCGTTGAGCTCCGGACGTTGGTGGAGTAGCACACGTGCCGTGAGCGCGCGTGACCTTCCCCTCAAGCTCGACGACCGCGGCCTCGTGCCCGTGGTCGTGCTCGACGAGTCTACGGGCTCCGTGCGCATGCTCGCGTGGGCCGATGTGCCCGCCATCGACGCGACGATCGACACGGGCAAGGCGACGTTCTTCAGCCGCTCGCGCGGCAAGGTCTGGGTCAAGGGCGAGACGAGCGGCAACACGATCGCCGTCCGAGAGGTGCGGGTCGACTGCGACGGCGACGCGGTGCTCTACGTGGGCCGCGCCTCGGGGCCGAGCTGCCACACCGGCGAGGACACGTGCTTCTACCGCACCGTCGGCGGAGAGGGCGTCGAGGAGGGGGCGGCGCCGCAGGCGTTCTTGGAGCGACTCGCCGCGCTGATCCATCAGCGGCGAACCGCGCCGGTCGGCAAGAGCTATGTGCGCACGTTGTGCGACGGCGGAGCCCCCGCCATCGGCGCAAAGGTGCGCGAGGAGGCCGACGAGCTGGCGCGGGCGGTCGAGGGCGAGGACGACGGGCGCGTCGTGAGCGAGGCGGCCGATTTGCTCTTCCACGCCCTCGTGGGCCTCGAGGTGCGCGGTGTGGCCCTGTCGGACGTGGTCGACGAGCTGGCGCGACGGTTCGGGACGAGCGGCCTAGACGAGAAGCGTCGCCGCCCCGTATCCTGACTCTCCCATGGGTCAAAACGTTCTCGTCTTCGAGAGCGACCGGGCGTTCGCAGACGAGCTGAGGACCGAGCTCTCGCGTCTTGGTTGCAGCGTCAGCGTGGTGGACGACGGGAGCACCGGCTTGCAGGCCGCCCTCTCGAGCCCGCCGGATTTGATCCTCCTCTCGATCGAGCTGCCGCGCATGAACGGCTTCTCGGTGTGCAACAAGCTCAAGAAGGATCCGGCGCTCCGCGAGGTCCCGCTCATCATCATGTCGAGCGAGTCGAGCGAGGAGACCTTCGAGCAGCATCGCAAGCTGCGCACGCGCGCCGAGGACTACGTCCACAAGCCGATCGGGTTCGCCGAGCTGCTCTCGCGCATCTCTCCGCTCGTCACGCTGGGCAACGGCGGTGGTGAGGTCCCCGCCGCGCCCATGTCCGAGGCCGAGCCGCTCGACGACAACGACATCCTCATCGAGGACATGTTGTCGAAGCCGCCCGAGGAGTCCGAGCTGGCCCCCGAGGTCGAGATCCCGGCGAACGGCGCACCGCCCGAGGCGTCCCCCGTCGAGCTGCCCCCGGTCGCGCCGCCGCAGGTCGAGCCGCCTCCCCGCGCGCGCACCGCATCGCAGCCCGAGGGAGGGCTGCCGCCCGCGGCCAGGCCGCGCGCCGCCTCACACCCCGACGATCGCGTCGCGCAGCTCGAAGCGGCGCTCGCTCGCGCTCAGCAACGCGCGAGCGATCTCGAGGCGGCGGTCTCGCGGATCACCGAAGAAGCGCGGGACGCCGAGGTGCGCGCCGCCGAGGCCGAGCGCGTGTCGGCGCAAGGAGCGCCGTCGGCGCCCGCCATCGACACCGAGGAGCTCGATCGGCTTCGCCGCGAGAACGAGGAGCTGAAGGCGCGCGCGTCGAGCGGTAAGCCCGGTGGAGTCTCGAGCCGCGAGTTCCTCGACCTGCGCGAGGCGCTCAACAAGAAGGACAAGGAGATCCTCGATCTCCGCGAGAACTTCACCAAAAAAGACAAAGAGATCTTCGACATACGAGACAAGCTCCTCGCCATCGAGCGGGCGAAGGCCGATCTCGACGACAAGGTCCTCGAGCAGGAGCGCGCGCTCGCCGAGCAAATCGAGAAGCTCGAGCGGCTGCAGGAAGACAAGGACCAGGCCAAGAAGGCGAGCGAAGACTTCAAGAGCCGCATGCAGCGCGCGAAGGCCGAGGCCGACGCGAAGGCGCAGGAGCTCGAGGCCGAACGTGCCGCGCGCGCCGAAGAGGTCGCCGCCAAGGACGCCGAGCTCGCGTCCGCGGCAGAGGGTCACGCGACCGCGATGGCCGCCCTCAAGGCGGAGGGCGAAGCGGCGCTCGAGGCGGCGTCGAAGGACAAGGCCGAGGCGCTCGAGGCCGCCGACAAGAAGCGCGAAGAAGCGCTCGCCGAGCAAGCGGCTGCGCACGACACCGCCGTCGCCGAGCTGAAGGCGACGCACGCGTCCGAGCTCGAGGCGGCCGCCGCCGCGAAGGCGATCGCGCTCTCGGAGGCCGACGCGAAGCGCGAGGAAGCACTGGAGGCGGCGTCGAAGGACAAGGCCGAGGCGCTCGAGGCGGCGTCGAAGGACAAGGCCGAAGCGCTCGAGGCGGCGTCGAAGGACAAGGCCGAGGCGCTCGAGGCGGCGTCGAAGGACAAGGCCGAGGCGCTCGAGGCGGCCGAGAAGAAGGCAGCCGACGAGCTCGCCGCGGCGCGCACCGAGGCCGAGTCGCACGTGCAAGCGCTGCGCACGCAGCACGAAGAAGAGAAGAACGAGCTCACGCAGAAGAACGAGCGCGAGCTCGCTGCGCAGAAGCGCAACCTCGAAGCCGAGCGGGACCAGAAGGTCGCCGAGCTCGAGTCCGCCGCGTCCGCGGCCAAAGAAGCTGCAGACACGCGGATCGCGGAGCTCGAGGCCGATCTCTCCGCGACGCGAGAGCGCGCCGGATCCGCCGAGGCCAAGGGCACCGAGCTCGAAGCCGAGCTCGCGAGCGCGCGCGAGAAGATCACCGGGCTGGAGGCTGATCTCAAGGCTTCGCGCGAGAAGGCCGCGGAGCTCGACGCGACGCTGGCCGCCACCAAGGCGTCGCTCGAGGAGACCAAGGGCCACCTCGTGACGCAGACCGCCCGCCTCGACAAGGCGCTCGCGAAGACCGACGCCGACCGCGCGTCGCTCGACCGCGCGAAGGACGCGCTCGCCGTGGCGCTCGCGCAGATCGAGGAAGCCGAGACGCGACCCGCGCGCTGAGCGTGCTCTCGGCGCGCCGCGCTCGCTCGCCCGAACCGGTGCGCCACAATATGCCGGCGGCCTGATCGCACAGTCAGACAGTCCCTGGGGCCGCGTGCGTTCTGTTTCGCGCGGCAGGGGCCGTTTGCGAGCCGGTACAGCCATTGCATCGAGGGTGTCGATGGTGTCGTCTTGATCGCTCCTCGCTCCTTCGCCGTTGTCCTTTCGCTCGCGGCGCTCGTCGGCGGCCTCTCGGCGGGGGCCGGTGGATGCGCGTCTTCCAGTACCGCGGCGGACGCGCCAGCGGATGCAAGCTCCGATGCCCTCGTGACGCGAGCGCTCCCGCTGGGGCGCACCGACGTCGTCACGATCTCGCGCGTGCAGCTCGGCGTCGCGCCCGGCGGATGCGGTTCGCGCGACGTGTGGGTGGGGATCGACTTTCCGAACAAGCTCGTCTCGCGCGGCGACTACTACGCGGAGTGTGTGGACGCAGGTGATCCGCAAGACGCGGGGGCGCTCGACGCCGCCTCCGCCGACGCGGGCGCAGAAGACGCGTCCCTCGACGCTTCGACCGACGCGGGCGCAGTGCGCGCACCGAGCTTCGAGCGCCGCAAGCTCGCCGAAGCCACGCTCACAGACGCGCAGATCGACGATCTCCTCGCGCTCGCAGGGCGAGAGCTCAAGCTCGTCGTCGGCGCAGGGTGCGTCGGGTTCGACGGGCGGAGCACGAGCATCACCATCCTGCGCCAGGATGGCACGAAGGAGAGCTACGGCGACGGCATCTCGTTCGGGTGCGCGCTTTGGGCGACGGGCCATCAAGCGCTCATGGCCGCGGCCATGGAGGCGGCGGGCACGTCGCCGTAGTCTGTGGGCATGCCCAGGAGCGCACGCGCCCGCCCGCGTCAGTCGCGCGCGGGCCGGCTCTCTCGCGCCTTCGCGATCCCCTCGCGGAGGAAGTCGCCGTAGCCGTACATCGACTCGTAGCCGTTGAGGTACTGCGTGCCGCGGCGGCAGTCGGTGAGCGCCTGCGTCACGCTGCCGACGAAGATGCCGACGAGCACGTGGCGATCGCCGCTCCGCTGCACGACGGGGCTGCCCTCGTCGCCGTCGGCCTGACAGAGCGCGGTGAAGCCCTGCGGGTGCACCTCGAAGATCGGATCGGTGCCGAGCGTCACGCGGAAGAGGACACACGCCGGCGTGCTCTTCTTCACGGGCGTCGTGCCCTCGGCGCGGTAGCCGATCGCCTGCACATTGCACCCGACGGCGGGCTTCTCGTCGATGAGCTCCGCGGGCTTGGCGAAGTCGACGTCGCGCTCGAGCACGAGATAGGCGACGTCGTACTTGCGAAGCGCGTGAACGAGGTCGATGCCGCCGACGGCCTCGGGGTGGTACTTCGGGTGCGTGTGGCGCTCGGTGACGCGCACGAGCGGGCTCGATCCGACGTCGCCCGTGCCGAACGCGAACGTCGCGCCGGCGTCCGTCACGCAGTGCGCGGCGGTGACGACGACGTTGGGCGCGATGAGCGTCGCGCCGCACGCGACCTTCGTCTTGTCGAGGCGCTCGAGCGAGTCTCCGCGGAGGAGGAAGCCGCTGCCGGCCCAGCGCGCCTCGCGCTTGCCGCCGACGAGCATGTCCGCGGCGACCGCGGGATCGGAGTCGTCCGGCTCGGATGGGGCGGCGCACCCGCCGGTGGCGGAGGCGGCGCAGAGGACGGCCAAGGGGAGGCACGCCGCGAAGCGACGGCCGAGGCGAGCGAGCATGGGAGAGGAGAGTGCAGGCGATGTGCCCAGGGG
>JAGQJA010000025.1:0-3691 GCA_020430845.1 Myxococcales bacterium | reverse complement strand
CAGATGGCGGTCGGGGGCCGATCTGTTGCCATGCGAACAGATGGCGGTCGGGGAGCGATCTGTTGCCATGCGAACAGATCGTGGCCTGCTCGGAGAGGCGGCACGCGCGTTGCTGCTTCACGCCTCGAGGAGGTCACGATGAACCCCATCCCGCTCCACGGTCTGCGCCCCATCGCCATGCTCGTCATACTCGGAGGGGCAACCTGCGCCGCCGTCGCGTGCAGCTCGACGACGACCCAGACGCCCACGGCCGATGCCGGGAGCGACGCCGCGAGCGACGGGAGCGCACCTCAGGACGCCGGCCCGACGATCATCGACGCCGCCAGCTTCGCGAGCACGTGCACGCGAGACGACGAGTGCGTCGCGGTCGTGACCGGCGACGTCTGCACCTTCTGCAACGGCTGCTACACGAACGAGGCGATCTCGGCGTCGGAGCTGAAGCGATTCAACGACGAGGTCGCCGAGCTGAAGAAGAACTGCGCGGGGCGACCGCCCGTTTCGTGCACCGCCGACTGCCCGCAGCGCCGCGCGATCTGCGAGAGCGGCAAGTGCGTTCACGACATGTGCGCGGGCGGGCAGGGGTGCACGCCGCGCGACGCAGGCGCGGACTGAGCTCGTGCGGCCCGGGCCACGCATCTTCTGGCCGGGCCACCCGCGTCGCGCGGCAACCTCGCGGAAGTGCTCGCGCGCAGGATGGCGCGCGTCGTGCTGAGGCGGAGGGCGGTGCTACGCTCCACGTCGGTGCAAGAAGATCTCGAGATCGTCTATCGCGTCCCGCGGACTCGGCGTGGCTGGGAGCTCTGCGAGGAGACGATGCCCGAGTCATGCGTGCACGACGAAGCGGTCGAGCTGCTCAAGGCCGTGCTCGCATGGTGGGCGAGTCGCCGCGGAAACACGCATGTTGCACGGAATCTCGCGGTGCGGTGGGACGGGGACGAGCCCCGCGTCGGGGTGGATCCAGACGTGAGCGCCTTCTCGCCGCCGCCGCCGCGGGAGAAGGGTAGCGATCTCCGGAGCGTGCGCACGTGGCTCCCTGGGCACACGCCGCCGCTCCTCGCCGTCGAGGTGGTGAGCACCACGAACCCGAACAAGGACTACACGATAGCCCCCGACAAGTACGCCGCGAGCGGGACGCGCGAGCTCTGGATCTTCGACCCTCTCCTCGCGGGTCCCGCGTCACACGGCGGGCCGTTTCGCCTGCAGCTCTGGCAGCGGAACGAGCGCGGCGCGTTCGTGCGCGCGTACGCCGGGGAAGGTCCGTTCTTCTCGGACGTCGCCGGCGCGTACGTGATCGCGGTCGACGAGGGCGTGAAGGTGCGCCTCGCCGATGACGCCGAGGGCCGCGCACTCTGGCCGACCCAAGAGGAGCACGAGCGCGCCGAGAAGGAGCACGAGCGCGCCGAGAAAGAAGCCGCGCAGGCCCGCGTCGCGGCGCTCGAAGACAAGCTCCGCTCGCTAGAAGGGTGACGGTACCGAGCTGGCTCGATGCGCGCGTCGGGCGCCTCGATGGACCGGGCCTATTCGTCAGCGTGGCTTCATCGTGCAGTTAGACTGTTGAGATAGTCTTCATGCGCGCCGGGTCCCATCCTGTTCTTCGAAAGGGAGAACGCGATGAAGACCTTGATGAAGAGCGCGGCGCTGCTGGTGGGTGTGGTGGGGCTCGTGGCGGCGCTGGAGGGCTGCACGTCCGACGTCGGCGGGATGACGTCCGAGCAGGAGACGAAGCTCGAGGTGGCGGGCGCCGTGATCCTCTCGCAGGACCAGCCGCGCGAGGTCAGCGCCCGCTCGGCCGAGGCGGCCCTCGCCGAGGGCCGCTGGGTGGTCGCGTCCGGGGTGAACGGCGAGGCGAAGCGCGCCCTCTTCGGCGATCTCGTCGGCGCCGGGAGCACGGGCGAGAGCCGCGGGTACGCCGTGCGGCGATCGGTCGACCGCACCGGCCACCTCGTGGTCGAGATCGTCGACGAGCCCGTCGGCGTGCAGACCGGCCCGCTCCCCACCGACGTCGCGCCCGAGCTCGGACCCAGCGAGGGGATGATCGCGGAGCTCGCGCGCCGCTCGGCGCCGCGCACCGACGCGACGTTCGGCGAGAGCGCGGACCTGCCGCCCGAGCTCCAATACGCGACGTACTACTACGCGCAACGCGGCGACTGGACCGTCGGGAGCGCAGGCCGCAAGGAGGGCCATCAGGACGTCGGCTACGAGGCGAACTACAAGTTCACCGTGTTCCTCAACAACAAGAACAACCCCCAGGGCGACTTCCAGCTCGTCCTCGTCGACGCCGACATCGCGGCGAACCCGACGCGCGGCACCGGGCAGTTCTTGAACATGGCCGCGCACAGCGGCTCCGACTGGGTCGTGTACTCGTGGGACGAGCACGCGTGGTTCCAGGATCGGCTGAACGTCGAGGTGTCGCCCCGCGAGGACGGCCCCGCCTGGAGCCTGCTCACGAGCTCGCCCCAGACCGAGAACGGCGAGACCGAGGTGTCCACCGAGGTGTCGTTCGAGGTCGGCTTCAAGAAGGACGGCGCCGAGGCCAGCTTCGGCTTCCACAGCGGCGAGAGCCACAAGATCAAGGACTGGAAGCTCACGAACGACAGCGCAGGCAAGGGCGCGGCGTGGAGCTACCGGAGCGCCTACCCGCTCGACTCCGATCAGTGGTACCTCGGGCGCCAGGCCATCTACGGCGACAGCACCTACCTGCGGAAGATGCCGAACGATCTCTCGCTCACCACGATGCAGCTCCACACGCAGGCGGTCTGGCGCACGTCGCACGTCGTGAAGGACACGGTGCACTTCTCGACGAAGAGCTCGCAGCACATGGTCGACCTCTACTGCGCGAACAACTTCGGCTTCGGCTGCTCCGACAACCAGTACAAGGAGGGCTCGCGGGAGATCCCGAACGACTTCGCGATCGACATGGGCGCCGTCGTCCCCGTCGCGATCCAGTCGGTCACCTTCGACCACAACCCCGCCGTCGCCGGTCAGCCCGTGGTGGGCACGGTCAAGCTCGCCGAGCCGGCGCGGATGGCGACGAACATCCGCCTCGCGTCGAACAGCGTGAACGCGACCGTGCTGCCCACGATCACGGTGCCGAAGGGCGCGTCGGAGGCGACGTTCCAGGTGCTGACGAACGCGAACAACCTCGCGTCGAAGCAGTCGACGGTGGCGACAGTGACCGCGTACTACGGCGAGGATTTCCAGGCGCAGCTCGAGGTGAAGGCGCCTTGAGATTCGGCGGAGGGGGACGCGCCCGCGCGTCGTCCCTTCGGTCGACACCCATTGGGGCGACTGCCGCGTCGTGCGCGTGGCGCCTACATCTATGGCTCCGGTTCACACTCTCTCGCTACGCGAAAGGAGCCCCGTTTGACCTGTCTCCGTCTGCCGATCAGCATCGCCCTCGTGACGCTCGCCGCCGCGTGCGCCGAGCCCGTCGACGCCCCTCGCCCCGTCTCCGAGCCTGCCCCCGCCGCAGCCGCGCAGGGCGACGCGCCGCCCGACGCTCCGGCCGCCAACGCCTCCGTCCCCGTGGCCTCTCCGGCCGGCCCGGTGGGCCCGGTCGACCTGAAGACCGCCTTCCTCCGCGACGACAGCGGCGCGGTGATCATGGATGTGCCGCCCGAGATCCTCGTCGACCTGCGCGCGCAGCTCCGCGCGGCGGGACGCGACGACGTCGCGACGGCGCTCGTGCAGC
>JAGQJA010000326.1 GCA_020430845.1 Myxococcales bacterium | reverse complement strand
CGACCTTCTCCATCGCCTCGGCGAGCATGTTGCCCACCGTGTCGTCGCCGTTGGCGCTGATGGTGCCGACCTGGGCGATGTGCGCGCGGTCCTTGGTGGGGACGGCGAGCTTCTTGATCTCGGCGACGACCGCGGTGACCGCGTGGTCGATGCCGCGCTTGATGTCCATCGGGTTGTGGCCGGCCTCGACGAGGAGCAGGCCGTTCGTGTAGAGCGCCTGCGCGAGCACGGTCGCGGTGGTGGTGCCGTCGCCGGCCTTGTCGCTCGTCTTGCTCGCGACCTCGCGCACCATCTGCGCGCCCATGTTCTCGAACTTGTCCTGGAGCTCGATCTCCTTGGCGACGGTGACGCCGTCCTTGGTGACGACCGGCGAGCCGAAGCTCTTCTCGATGACGACGTTGCGGCCCTTGGGGCCGAGGGTCACCTTGACCGCGTCGGCGAGCATGTTGACGCCGTGGAGGATGCGGGCGCGAGCGCCGCGGCTGTAGTGGATCTGCTTTGCACTCATAGGATTCTTGCCTCGATGTCGAGTGGATGGGTGGCCGGCGCCGCGCGCCTGGGCCGAAAACGCGGGCGGGGCGCGGGCTAGACCCGGCGCCCCGCGGCGATCACTTGGTGAAGACGGCGAGGACGTCGTCCTCGTGGAGGATCACGAGGTCGGCGCCGTCGACCTTGACCTCGGTGCCCGAGTACTTGCCGAAGATGATCCGGTCGCCGGCCTTGACGTCGACGGGCTGGACCTTGCCGTTCTTGAGCGTCTTGCCCGAGCCGACCGCGACGACCTCACCCTCGAGGGGCTTCTCCTTGGCCGTGTCGGGGATGATGATCCCGCCCTTGGTCTTCTCTTCTTCCTGGATGCGCTTGACGACGATGCGGTCCGAGAGCGGCTTGATTTTCATTTGTAGTTCCCTGCGGTTACGCGCGCCTGCGCGGGCTGTTAGCACTCGACTTTGGTGAGTGCCAGGTATCTTGGGGCCGCAACATAGGCGTTCACGCGCGTGAGTCAAGGGCCGGAGGCCCGGACCCAGTCAGTCGCGGGCGCCGGCGCGCGATCGCGGGGGCGTGTCGGCGGCGGCCCCGTCGCGCAGGCCCTGGGCGATGGCGCGCAGCACACGGCCCGCCGCGGCGATGTCCTCGGGGGGCATGGCCTCGATCGCGTCGGAGACGGCGGCCTCGACGGTGCCGGCGCGCGAGCGGTTGAGCGACTTGCCCTGCTCGGTCAGCTGGAGCCGCGCCCGGCGGCCGTCTTGGGGATCGCGCGTGCGGTGCAGGTAGCCCCGCTCCTCGAGGCGCGCGAGCACGCCCGTGAGGGTGCTCGGGTGCACGTGCAAGAGCCCCGCGAGCTCGCCCGCGCTCACCCCGGGCGATCGCCCCACGAGGCGGACGACGAGCCGCTGCATGCCCGACACGCCGACCGCGGTCTCCATCTGCTTGGAGCGCGCGTGCAGCTCGTGGTCGAGCTCCCACACGAGGCGCATGAAGTCGAGGGTCGGGCCTAGCTGCATCGGCGTGCGCGTCGGGGACGATGGCCCGCTTTCATCGCGCGGGCAAGAGCTCCGCGATGGGCTGCCCGGCGCGGGCCGACGTGTCGGGCGGCAGGCCCAAGTGCACGCGCAGCGTGGGCGCGATGTCGGACAGGGTGACGTCGCGAGAGGCGCACCCGTCGCTCGGGCGGATGACGTTGCCGAACGCGGCGACGAAGGCCCGCGAAGAGCCGGCGAGGCCCGCGCCGTGGTGGCGCATGTCGGCCGAGTAGCGACCGTGGTCGGAGGTCACGACGACGAGGCCGGGCGTGCCTTGTCGTGCGAGCTCGTCGGCGATGTCGCAGACGAACGCGTCGGAGGCCTTGAGCGCGCCGAAGTAACCCTCGACGTCGCCCCGATGGGCGAGCTCGTCGGCGTCGCCGAGCCCGACGTGCAGAAAGCGCGGGCGCTGATGCTCGAGCACGTGGCGCGCGACCTTCATCGTGTGGACGTCGGGTCGGTACTCGGGGCTCGTCCCAGGAAAGCCCGCGGCGCGCTTGCCGGCGGCGAGCAGCTTGGTGAGCGCCGCGTCGCTCGGGTCCGGCGCGGCCGCGTCGGCGCCCTCGAGCACGAACGACCAGTCCGTCGATCGGCTCACGGCGCGATCGAGGCGGTCCCACGACGAGACGCTCGCGATGCTCGTGGGGCTCTGGCCGTGTCCGCGGAGCTCGTCGAGCAAGGTGGGCTCGCTCGTGCGCGGGCAGTGGTTGGACGTGCACGCGTCGCCGCGCCGGCCGGTGAAGATCTCGAGGTACCCCGGCAGCGACACGTAGCTCGGCCCCGAGGCCTTGACGGTCCCGCACGACGCGCCGCCGCCGCCGAGGGCGACGCCGGCCGCCTTCGAGCGCTCCTGCAAGCACGAGAACGAGCCGCGGCCGCGCGCTGGGTCGAACACGTCGTCGGCGCGCACGCCGTCGATGGTGACGAGGACGACGCGCGTGGGCACGGGCGGGAGCGGCGCCGCAGGGGTCACGGCAATCGGCCCCAAGTCTTCGTCTTCGCTGGACAATTCGGCAGCGACGGGGGCCGGCGGCCGGGGGGCGCCCTCTTCTCCTCGTGGCCCCGGAGCGACGCGCGATGGCTGACAAGCCATGAACATCGACGCTGCGACGATGAAACCAGAGGAGAGACGCACCTCTCGAAAGCTTACGGGAAAACTAGTTTGAGGTCAAAGTAGTGGCGGGCGCCTCCACCCGCGCGCTCCGCGCCGCCCGCGCGCTCCGCGCCGCCCGCGCGTCTGCCGCGCCCAAGAGGCACGCTCGAGAGGTAGGCTGCTCGCCCATGCTCCGCGATCAGGTCCGCCTGTCTGCCCTCGCCGCGCGCTCGGCGGCCCGCGCCCTCGCCCGCCGCGCCGTGACCCGAAAGCGCACGCGCCCCACGTGGACGCCCAAGGTCGAGGCCGTCTCGGCCGCGTTGCGCGCCGTCGCCGCCGAGGCGCACGGGCGCCCCGCGCCGGAGGTCCGCGCCATCTGGGAGATGATGGCGCGCGACGCTCCCCTCGCCTCGCGCACGCGCCAAGAGCCGGCGCGCGTCGACGGTCTGGTCGGGCGGTGGTTCTACCCCGACGCGCAGCCCGCGGCCGACGACCCGGTCATCCTCTACCTGCACGGCGGCGCGTACCAGTTCGGGAGCATCCGCACGCACCGCGAGCTCATCGCGCAGATCGCCCAGGCCGCGGGCCGAGCCACGCTCGCGATCGACTACCGCCTCGCCCCCGAGCACCCGTGGCCCGCCGCGCTCGAGGACGCGACGAGGGCGGTCCGGTGGCTGCGCGCGCGCGGCGTGGCGCGTCTGTGCGTCGCGGGAGATTCGGCCGGGGGCAACCTCGCGCTCGTCACGACGCTCGGCCTGCGCGACGCGGGTGAGGCGCTGCCCGAACGACTCGCACTCTTGTGCCCGTGGGTCGACATGCTGAGAGAGCGCGACAGCATCGTACGCAACCGCGACGCCGACTGGCTCGCCGAGGACGCGAACCTCCGCTGGTCGACCGCGTACCGCGCGGGCGCGGACGCGAGAGACCCGCGCGTGTCTCCGATCTACGCGGATTTCACCGGGATGCCGCCGATGCTCGCGCAGGTCGGCACCGCCGAGGTGCTCTACGACGAGGTCGTCGAGCTCGCGTCGCGCGCCCGGGCGGCGGGCGTGGACGTGACGCTGAGCACCTACGAGGACATGGTGCACGACTGGCAGACGTTCACGAGCGTGGGCGTGCCCGAAGCGCGCCGCGCGATCGACGAGATCGGCGCGTACCTGCGCGCCTGAAGCGCCGCGTCACCGCTTCTTCGCGGTGGTCTTCTTCGCGGCGGTCTTCTTCGCGGCGGTCTTCTTCGCGGCGGTCTTCTTCGCGGCGGTCTTCTTCGCGGCGGTCTTCTTCGCGGGACGCGTCGTGGCCTTGGGGGGCAGCGAACGCACGTACGCGACGCTGGCCTCGAAGTACGGGCGGAGGGCCGCCGGCCGCGCGAGGATCGCGCTCGGCACGACGACGTACTCGACCATCACGTGGCCGTGTTGCTCACAGAGCCGCGTCTTGTACTTGGTGAGGAACGCCTCGCGCGTCCCCGCCGGCAAGCGGAGCGCGAGCGTGCCCTCCTTGGTGAGAAAGCTGAACATGTGCCCGTGGAGCGACGTGTACGGCATCGTCGCCCCCTTGCGCTCCACGCCCGGCGTCGAGGCCACGAGCGCCTCGAAGCGCGCGAGCGACGCCGCGTAGGTCCCATCCGTCGATCCCGTCATCGCTCTCCCCTCCGGCTCACGTCTTGTCGCGAGCTCGCGCGCGCGCGTCACGGGCACGCGCCGACGCTCTTGATCCAGTCTTCGAGGACCTTGACGCCCTCGCCGTCGACCACGCTGGTGCCGAGCGGCGGCATGCGGTTGGCGCCCGAGGCGCGCGCGCGCAGCGTGATGAGCGACTTGTCGGGTGCGCCCGCGGCGAGGAGCTTCGCGCCCGCCACGCCCAGATCTCCCGCCGCCGGATCGGCGTTGCACGCCTTGGTGTCGGTGAGAGACGTGCCGAAGCGCAGGTCGAGATCCCCTCGCCCGCCGCCTTGCGGTCGGTGGCAGTTGGCGCAGTTGGAGTGCAGGTACGCGCGCGCGCGCGCCTCGAGCGGCCCCTGCCCGAGCGGATCGGGGAACGCGACCTTCTGCTCCGGCGGGCCCACGGGCACCTCGAACATGTCGATGTGCTCGAGCGTCTTGAGCTGGTTGGAGATGCGGTTGGTCGACGGGTAGACGAAGTCTCCGTTCTGCTGGCCGAGCTCGAGGCCGAGCGAGCGGCCGGCTGCCTCGGTGTGGCAGCGCATGCACTCGCCGCGGCTCGGGAACGACCACGTGACGGCGCCGACCGCCTTCGTCTTGCCCGACGGCAGGAGCGCGGCGTCCGTCTGCGCGTCGTTCCACTCGTAGGAGTAGCCCGCCCAGTCGCCGTCGTCGTGCCGGACGAGCAGGCGTGTCTCGACGAGCTTGCCGCCCAGCGAGAACGACTTGACCAGCACCGTGCCGTTGGGGAAGTCGAAGTCCCCGTCGGCGCCGACCTTGATCTTCTGCCCGTCGGGCAGCGCCATGAAGCGCGCCTTGGCCGCGCCGTCGCTCCACAGCGGCGCGTTGACGCCGTAAGCCACGAGCCCGGGCGCGGGCTTCTTGACGTCGGCCGGATCGGCGCACCCCGTCTTGGAGAGCAGGTCGGGGAACGTGCTCGGCGCGCCCCCGCCCGTCGACACAAGCTTGTAGATGGTGCCCTGGTTGAGCGCGAGCGCGTACACCTCGCCGTCGTTGTCGTTGGCGAACGAGACCCAGTTCGCCCGCGGGCCTCCCTGCTCGTTGAGCACCGTCGACACGGGCTTGCCCTGCGCGTCGTACGAGAAGCTGAAGAGATCCTGTCGCTCGTAGTCCCCGTAGAAATACGTGCCCTGCGCCCCGGGGATGGAGCTGCCCCGGTAGACGACGCCGCCGGTGAGGCTGCGCGTGTTGCCGGGCGGAGGGTGCTGGTGCTCGACGACGGGGTCGAGCAGGCCCGCCATGCTCGGGCACTTCTGCGGGCTCTGGGCGGTGGTGATGTAGTCGTGCTCACCCTCGCGGCACGGCCACCCGTAGTTGCCCCCGAGCTTCACCAGGTCGATCTCTTCGTACTGGTTCTGGCCGACGTCGCCGACCCACAGATCCCCCGTCGCCGAGTCGATGGAGATACGGAAGGGGTTACGGAAGCCGTACGCGAACGTCTCGGGCGCGCCGCCGCCGCCGGCGAACGGGTTGTCGGCGGGGATGCCGTAGGCCTTGCCGCCGGCGGGGGCGTCGACGTCGATGCGGAGCACCTTGCTGAAGAGGCCGTCGCGGTTCTGTCCCTGCGTGAACGCGTCGTCGCCGCCGCCGCCGTCGCCGAAGCCGAGATACAAGAAGCCGTCCTTGCCGAACGCGATCCCGCCGCCCTTGTGGTTGGTGGCGGTCGTCTGATCGAAGCCGAGGATCTCGGTGTAGTTTCCGAACGTTGCGCCGTTGTCGGGGCTCGTGAGGTAGCCGACGACCGAGCGCCGGTTGTTGGCGCCGCCGGTCGTGAGGAACGACACGTACAGGCGCCCGTTCTGCGCGAACTTGGGGTGGAACGCCATCCCGAGCAGACCGCCTTCGCCGTTCGTGACGTTCTGCAGCGGGCCCACGCTGGCGACGACGGTGGGCTGGTTGGGCGGCGCCGCGACGGGGAACGACACGATGTCGGCGGTGCCGCCGTTGGCCGTGCCGCGCAGCGCGACGAACCACCGCGTGGAGTCTCCCGGGATCTGCGCCATCATCATGGGCGCCTGCAGCTGGACGTTGTCGAACACACGCTGGAACGTGACTGGCGCGGCGGGCGGCGGCTTCGCGGGCGCCTTGCACGTCGGGTTGGCGGGCCGCGTGTCGAGGCCGAACTCGGCGCGCACGGGCGGTGGGGCGCCGTCGGGCAGCGCGCCGTCGGCGCCGGCGTCGGCGTCAGGGTTCGAGGAGGGATCGTCTCCGCACGCGGAGGCGGCGACAGCGCCGAGACAGACCACACCGGCAAGCACGCTCAAACGCAGGAAGCTCATCGTTTTCGAACGGTACACCGCGCCTCGGGCGGGGGCGAGTCGTCCGGCCCGCGCGGTTTGGCGCCTTTCACGGGAACGATGGCGCAACTTGCCGGCTCGTGCGGCCGACGTAGGGGTTCCCCCTATCCCGTTGGAATCACTCACATGCTAGCGCTGTATCGGTCGATGAAAGGCGACGACAACCCGCGGGGCGGCCCCGCAAACCTCACTCCGGTCTCGGACATCTCCGAGCTCATCAGAGCGCCGCGCGACAGGTACCTCGTCCGACGGTCTTTCTGCTTCTGGCAGATCGGGACGGGATTCAAAGGACTCATCGCCTGGGGTGTGCCCCAGGCCGACGACGCAGAAGAGATGGTGCGCGCGGTCGACCTCGGCGCCCGCAAGGACCGCCACGTCTCGCTCGTCGACATGCGCGACGTGCGCGCGGTCGACCCGGTCGCCTTCGACATCGTCAGCCGCTACATCGCGGATCGACAGCCCGCGTTCGAGCGGACCGTCAAGCGCCAGGCGCTGCTCCACGGCGCGGGCGTGGTGGGCGCCGCCGTCGCCGGCTTCTATCGCGTCATCGAGCCGCGGTACCCGGTCTTGGCCTTCCAGGACGAGCGCCGCGCGATCGCGTGGCTGGGCGTCGACGACGCCGACCTCGTGCTCTCGACGCTGCGCTGGCTGCGCGGGCAGCTGCTCGACGTGCCCGACGTGGTGGCGCGCGTGGTCACCGCGCTCGCGTCGGGAGATCCGTCCGCGTCGCTCGTCGACGTCGCGCGGCGCATGGGTCTGAGCACGCGGTCGCTCCAGCGCGCGCTCGCCGCCGCGGGCACCTCGTACCGACAAGAAGTGCATCGGTACCGCATGGGCCGCGCACGCGAGCTCCTCGCCGCTTCGACGATGCCGGTCAAAGCCGTCGCGGGGGCCATCGGTCTGAGCCCCGATCGCCTGACGGCGTCGTTCCGCGCCGAGGTCGGGCTCCCGCCCGACGAGTGGCGCCGGCAGCTCGGCCTCAACGGCAAGCGCGCGCCGCACTGACGTCGGGCACACACGAGACCACATGTTTCTCGAGCGGTGGGAACATCCGCGGCGCGGCGCGCGTCCGACCCACAGCGAATGCAGAGCCGGGCGGACACGATACGGAAAGGGGCCGCCAAGGCATCCCTCGGGCTGACCTCCGGCGCGCTCGCATACGCCGCGATCGCGTCCTCCGCTCACGGCGTGATCGCGTGGGAGCTGCTCGTCGCCGCGGGCGTCGTCGGCGTCGCGGCCGTGGCGACGGGCGCGCGTCGGCTCCTGCCCAACATGTTCGCGCGAGGGGCCGCGTGGGCGGTCGCCGTCCCCGCGGCGCTGACGATGGCGTTCATGGGCGCCGACGGGCACGTCAACGCGCTGCTGTCGGCCATCGCGGGCACGAGCGCCCTGTCGCTGGCGCTGAGTCGCCGATCGCTCTCGACGCCCGAGGCGCGCTCGGACTTCGCGCCGGTGGTGTCTCGGAACTGGCTGCTCGCGTCGGCGTCGGCGTCGCTCGCGTGCGGCGCGATCGCGGGCTTCTTGACGCTCGAGCAGCTGCGCTGGGGACACCTCGGCGTGGGACCGGTCCTGTTCACGCTCGCCTTCGTCGCGTCGGCCGTGGGCGTGCTCCGCATGCGCGGGTGGGGCCTCTTGCTCGGCGGCGCCACGGCGATCGCCTCGCTGACGTTGGCGGCGATCGCGAACGGCTCCGCGAGCCTGCTCTTTGCGCTGACGGCGGTCCCTGGCTTGATGATGCTCGCGCCCATCGTGCGCGCGAAGCTCGGCGCGAGCGCGCCCGCCCACGACGCGTCGGTGTCGACGCGCGTCGCCGACGACGTGGTCCGCGCGACGGTCGATGCGCCCGCGCGCGTTCGCGTGGCCCGGCTCGACGCCGAGCCCGAGGCCGACGAGACGTCCGCGCCGAGCGCGCGCGCGTCCATGGTCGCGTGACGGCCTGCTTCGCGGAGCGCGGCGTCACCCTCCGAGGCGCGACCGCGCGCCCGACGGACGGTCGGGCAGCACCAGCGTGACGCACGTCCCTTTCCGAGGCGCGGTCTCGATGTCGACGCGCCCCCCGTGGGCCTCTGCGATCCGGTCGACGATGGCGAGCCCGAGCCCGGTGCCCGTCGCGCGCGTGGTGAAGAACGGTGCGCGCGCGCGCGCGGCGACGTCGGCTTCCATCCCGATGCCGGTGTCGCCGACGGACAGGAGCGTCGCCGGCGGCCTCGCGCCGTTCTCGCGGCGCAGGCGGACCGAGAGCGTGCCGCCCTCGGGCATGGCGTGCGCGGCGTTCTCGATGAGGTTGTCGAGCGCGCGGCGGAGCAGCATCGGATCGCCCACCCACGTGCCTTCGACGTCGGGCCCCACCTGCACGGTGATGCGCGGGTCGACCACGGAGGCGGTCGCGCGCTCCACGAGCTCGCGGAGATCGATCTCTTCGGCGTCGGGCTCGAGGGGGCGCACGTACGTGAGAAGGCCCCCGACCACGGCGTTGAGGCGGTCGATTTCTTCTTCGAGGATGTGGAGCAGCGTCCGACGGTCTTCGGGAGAAAGGTCGTCCTTGCGCAGGCTCGAGAGAGCGTTCCTCAGGACGGCGAGCGGGTTACGGACCTCGTGCGCCACGACGGCGGCCATCTCGCCGAGCGCCGCGAGCTGCTTGCTCCGCACCAGGGCGTCGCGCGCGTCGGACAGCTCGCCGCAGAGCGCAGACAGCTCGTCCGTCCGGCCCTCGAGCTCACGGGTGCGATCGCGGAGCGCGTCGCCCAGCTTGCGATATCGACCGAGCAGCGTGACGGCGACGCCGAGCGCGAACACGACGTAGACGTGGGGCGTGACGTGCACCCAGCGCGCGGCGCGCAGCGTGCCCGTCACGTCGACGCCGACGGCCGCGCACAGGACGAGCGCGCCCACGAACGCCCCGCCGACCTCGCGTTTTCCTTGGCGGAGCGAGAGACCGAGGAGCACGGTCGTGACCACAACGCTCGCCCCCGCGAGCACCAAGTACGCGACGCCGAGCGGCAGTGGGGGCGCGCGCACGACCCAGACGTCGTGGTTCATGAACGACATGCGCGCCGGCGTCGCTCGGGACATGTCGAACCACGACCGCGAGACGACGAGCGGTACGAGCAGCGCGAGCGCGACGCCGTAGAGCGCGCGGAGCACCTGGCGCCGCCAGGGCGCGCCGTACACGAGCAACGCGAAGTGCACGCCGAGCGTGGCCGCCGCGAGCGCGCCCGTGTTCGCCATCACGTGCGGCACGGCCCACCGCGTCGGCTCGGGGTCTCCGTAGTGCAACCCGAGGCCCGCGGAGTGGAGCGAGAGCGACAACGTGAGCAGGCCGAAGACGAGCAGGTCGACGTCCTTGCGGCGCGCGACGAAGGCGCCGACGAAGTAGCCACCGACCGCCAGGTACGTGACGCACCATGCGGCGAAGGCCCCTGCGAAGACTCCGTTGAAGACCCCCACGCCGGGCGAAGCGTAGCGCACCCCGCAGGCGCCGTTCAGCGGCGAAAACGAGCGCTGTCCGTCGCTTCAGGGGCAGCGCGCGATGTCGACGCGCTGCATGTGCACGTCGGTGACGGGCCGATCCCGCTCCCCCCGCGCAACTCCCGCGATCTTGACGGCCGCCTCCGTGTTGCAGGCGCCGAAGACGTTGTAGGCCGCCGGCGGACCTTTTCCTACGACCACGTAGTACTGGCTCCCGCTGGGCGCCTTGGCAGCCGCCTGCGCGAGCGTCCCCAGAGGCTCCTCGACCTGGTTCTCGACCGGCAGCGTGTAGCCCGGCCCGCCCGTTCCGGCGCCGAGAGGATCGCCGCCCTGGATGACGAAGCCGGGGACCACACGGTGCCAGATGAGGCCGTCGTAGAACCTGCCGAGCACCCACTTGCCGCCCTCGACGTAGGGCCGCGTCCCGCGGGCGAGGCCGACGAAATTGGCCACAGATACGGGAGCTTGCGCCTCGGCCAGCTCACAGCGGATGGGGCCTTGCTCGGTCTGAATCAGCGCGACGAGCTTGCCGGTCGCGCCTTCGGGAAACCCCGCCATCGCCTGCGCGAGGGTGAACTTCTCGGGTCCCCCGGTCGGATCGCTCGCCGCGTTGGCGTCGACCGTGCCGGCGGGCGCGCCCGGATCGAGCGTGCATCCGGGGAGGAGATCGGCGCCCGCGGCGGGTGCGGTCGCCTTGGGTGGCGTGGACGCCGGGGATGTGGGCGACGGCGCCGTCGACGACGAGCACGACGCGAGGACAGACGCGAGGGCGGACGCGAGGAGGCACGTGGACGCGCGGTGCGGCATGGGCCGACTCATACCACGGCGCGGTCGCCGCGCGTGGAGCCCGCGCCGCTTCACGCCGCGAGCGAGAGCACGAGCTTGCCGCGCGATCGCCCGGCCTCGATGCGATCGTGGGCACGCGCGACATCGCGCAGGGGGAAGACCGAGTCGACGACGGGTCGGACGGCGCCCGCCTCGACCAACGCGGCGATCTCGGCGAGCGCCGCGCCGTCGGACTTGCGGGCCATCGGGATGAAGCGCACGCCCTTGCGGACGCGCGACACCAGCGCGTAGCGCGCGAGCGTGAGCCCGACGGCGAGCGTGCCGAGCCACGGCCCGCGCTGGGCGACGGCCTCGGGCAATCCCGTCGTGAGCGCGATGACGCGACCGCCGGGGCGTACCGTCTCGAGCGCGCGATCGAAGTGCTCCGGGCCCAAGCAGTCGACGACGAGATCACACCCGCGGGCCACCTCTTCGTAGCGCTCGGCGTTGTAGTCGATCGGGTGGTCTGCACCGAGCTCGGCGAGCAGCTCGAGGTTCTTGGCGCTCGCTGTGGCGAAGACCTCGGCGCCGAGGTGCTTGGCCAGCTGGATCGCGAGCGTGCCCACGCCGCCCGCGCCCGCTTGGACGAGCACGCGTTGGCCGCGCTCGAGGTGACCGCGACGCACGAGCGCGTCCCACGCGGTCAGCGCCGCGAGCGGGAGCGACGCCGCCTCGACGTACGAGAGGCTCGCGGGCATGCGCGCGAGCTCGGAGACGTCGACCGACGCGAGCTCGGCGTACGCGCCCATACGTCGGTGCGACGGCGAAGCGAAGACCTTGTCTCCGGGCGCGAAGTCCGTCACCTGAGCGCCGACGCGCACCACGTCGCCCGCGAGGTCCATGCCGAGTATCGCGGGCATGGGCGGCCGCATCACGGCGCGCTGCGCACCGCCGCGGATCTTGGCGTCGACGGGGTTCACGCCCGCCGCGCGCACGCGCACGAGCACGTCGCGCGGCCCCACGTGGGGCTCGGGGGCGTCCTCGACGCGAAAGACAGACGAGTCGCCGTATCCAGTGATGCGAGCTGCGAGCATGAGACCTCTCAGATGAGACCCGCCGACAGCACGACGACGAGCACGGGGATGACCAGTCCGATGGCGGAGCCGAGCACATAGTCGCGCGTGCGCACGTTCGTCACGGCGAGCGCGTAGTTGAGCGGCGGCGATGCCATCATGAGCACGCGGAGGAGCGCGATCGTGCGGACGGGGCGCGCCTCGACCTGGGCGAAGATCTTGGCGAGCCAGGCCCACTTGGGTCGCCAGGGCTCGCGCTTCGCAGAGCGCAAGAGCATGCGCGCGAGGGCGAACGACGCCGTGACGGCCACGAGCGCGCCGAGGTACGAGAAGACGGCGCCGAGCCCCGGCCCGAAGACGACGCGCGCGGCGACGACGAAGAGGATCCCCGGAAGGTGGATGAGCTCGCCGACGGTGAAGAGGACGACGAAGAGCGGGCCTGCGAAGCACCCGAGCGCGACGAGCTCACGCTCGAGCATGGGCCGGTCGACGCCGTGCTGCCGCGCGGCGACGGCGACGCCGACGAGCATGACGAGCACCGACGCGCTGAGGAGCGGGCGGCCGCGGCGGCGGAGCCATTCGAGCATCAAGACACCTCTCGTGTGGGGACGTGGAGCGTCGCCTCGGCGACCGCGACGAGGTAGGCGACGACCGCCTCGTCGGCGTCTCCCGTCTCTTCGGCGAAGAGGGCGCGCTCGGTCTCGGCCGAGACCGCGAAGCGCGTGAGGAGCACGCCGAGCGCGACGAGCGGGACGCGACGCCCGAACGCGGCGTCGTCGCCGAGGAGCGCGGCCGAGCTCGTGACGAGCGCGCGCTGGGCGGCGTCGTGTCGCTCACGCACCCGGGGACGACGCTCGAAGAGGAACGAGCGCAGGAGAAACCGGCTCCGGTCAGGGTGGGCGCGCGCCGAGCCGTACGCCGCGCGGATGCCTGCGCGGATCCCCTCCCCCGCCGGCGCCTCGAGGACCGCGCGCGTCACGTCGGCCCCCATCTCGTCGAGCTCGGCGAACGACGCGTCGAGGCATGCGTCGTAGAGCGCCTCCTTGGTGCCGAAGTAGTGGTGCACGGTGGCGAAGGAGATGCCGGCGACGTCGGCGATGTTGCGCACGGTCGCGCCGTCGAAGCCCACCTCGCCGAACGTGGCGACGGCGGCGCGCAGGATCGCCCGGCGGGTCTCGGCTGCATTGGCATCGACGGGCCGGGCCACCCGGAACTTACTAATCGAAAGATTCATTCGCGCAAGGGAAATTTTTCCCCATGAATTCAGTGATTAACGGGCGCCTCGCCTTGACCGACGCCGACCCGCCTGCCAAACCCCGGGCGATGCGGGCTCTCGGCTGGTCTCTGGCGCTCCCCCTCTTCGCTCTCGCTGCGTCGTGCAAGAGCGCGGACGACGCGCCCCCGGCGCCGCCGCCGCCCGTCATCGCGTGCTCCGGCAACGCCGCGCGCGACGCGTGGCCGGCCGTCGAGGCGCGCTCGGTCGCGATCGCCGTCGATGGCTCTGGAGCCGAGGCCGACCGCGTGCGGGCCGATGTCACGCGCGTGCTCGCCGAGCTCTGGGGGCTCGCGCCGGCGGCGCTCTCGGCCGCGCCCGACGCCGCCGACGTCGTCCTCCGCGTGAGCACGTCGACGGAGGTCGGCGCGAAGGTGGGCGCGCGAGCCGGCGACGCCTACGTGCTCTCGCGCGCCGACGAAGGACGCCCCACCCTCGTCGCTTGGGGCCGCGACGAGGCGAACGCGTCGTACGCCGCGTACGCGATGCTCGAAGAGCTGGGCGCGCGCTTCTTCCACCCGATGCAAGACCACGTGCCGCGCCTAGGCGCCGCGCGCCTGCCCCCCGCGCTCGACGTGCACCGCGCGACGACGTTCACGCGGCGCGGCATCCAGGTGCACTCGCTCCACCCCATCGAGTACACGGCCACGTTCTTCGAGCCGAGCGCGGCGCACGCAGACGAGGCGCGGCGCCTGGTCGACTGGCTCGTGAAGACGGGTCAGAACCACCTGCAGCTCTTCTTGCTCCAGTCGGTCGACTGGCCGGCGTTCGTGGCGCACATGCGCCCGCTGGTCGATTACGCGCACGCGCGGCACGTGACCGTGGGCGCCGTCGTTCAGCTGTGGGGCGGGGCGTCCCTTCAGAACGCGACGGTGCTGACCCGTGACGAGGCGAGCGCGCCCACCGAGATCCCCGCGCAGCTCGAGAAGGTCTTCGAGGTCCCGTGGGACGGCGTCGACCTCGCCCTCGGGGAGTTCCTCTCGGCGGGCCCCGAGGTGATGCTCTCGATGCTCGACCTGGCGACGCAGACGATGAAGTCGCGCTGGCCCGCCGCCCAGGTCCACGTGCACAACCACGTAGGCAACTACCCGGAGCTGTGGGTCGACTACAAAGGCGAGCGCAGCTTCTACTATCACCTGCCCCGGCACCTCGACGCGCACCTCGGCGCCATGGTGCACACGCTCGCGTACTATGACGTGTACCGGCCCTGGGCCATGTACGGGCACCCCGACTTCTCGCTCCAGCGCGAGTACATGCTCTCGCAGCTCGGCAAGCGCAAGGTGAGCTACTTCCCCGAGTCGGCCTACTGGATCGGCACCGACGTCGACGTGCCCCTCTTTCTCGCGCCCGAGTACCTGCGAGCGCGGTGGCTCGACGTCAGCGGCCTCACCCGCGACGCGCGAGAGCGCGGGCTGCCGCCGCTCGACGGCCACGTGATGTTCTCGTCGGGCCACGAGTGGGGCTACTGGATGATCGACTACCTCACCGCGCGCATGCTCTGGCAGCCCGACGCGCCGTTCGAGGCGATCACTGCGCACGTGACCGACGCGTGGGGCAGCTGCGGCCCCGACGCGGCGCGCGCGTTCGCCGAGGTCGAGCGCGCCGAGAGCGAGCTGCTCTTCGACAAGCGCCTCATGCCGTACATGCAGGGCGAGGACGGCCAGGTCGATTTCGGCGCGCGCATCGGCATCGAGATCCGTCCGCGACGCGTGCCCTACGAGGCGATGCTCACGATGTCCGACGCCGACCGCGCGGGCTTCGAGCGCGACGTCGTCGAGGGCCTCGAGTCGTTCGCCGCACGTTTGTCACCCGTGGCCGACGATCTGGCCGCGCGATGCCGCGGGAGCGACGAGCCGCTCCGCGCGCACTGCGAGGAGACGGCGTCGGGCGTCGTCGTGCTCGTGCACCGCGCCCGCCACGCGGCGAGCCTCTACAGAGCGGCGCTCGCGCGCGCGCGCGGACAAGACGGCCGGCCGCTGCTCTCGCGCGCCGCCGAGCTCCGCGTCGCGGCGGAGAAGGTCATCACCGACCAGGCCAAGCGTTATCGCTTCGACGTCGAACGCCTCACGGGCGCGTACAAGAACCCGACGCGCTACCCGTTCGGCTATCTGCGGCAGGCCCACACCGTGTGCTTCTGGCATCGCCAAGAAGCGCAGGCCAAGAGCGTGGTCGAGGACGGCGAGGCCGCGCCGCTCCAGTCGTTGCGCTCGTGCACCGACTGACCGCGCGGCTCGACGGAGCTGCGGGGCGCGCAGAGAGACGCGCTCTCAGCCCCGCATCGCCTTGACGGCCGCGCCCACGTCGCCGCCGTCGACCGCGACGCCCGACGGCTTGAGGTGCTTCATCGCGACGCCCGTCGCCTGCCCGTCGCTCTTCGCGCTCACGATCGCTTCTCGGACGGGCGCGAGCAGCTCCACGATCGCGTCGAGCGAGAGCTTGGCGGGCAAGAGAGACTCGAGCACCTCGATCTCGCGCTCGAGCGCGACCTTGGCCGCGCCGTCGGTGGTGAGGCCCAGCGTCTCTTGGTTGGACTTGATGAGCTTTCGCACCGCCGCCTGCGCGTCGGCGTCGGAGAGCGCGTCGCCCTTGCGGGCCTCGGCCGTCTGGATCTCGCCGAGCGCCAAGCGCAACACGTCACGCGCGACCGTGTCGCCGCTCTTCATCGCCTCGGTGACGCGCTTCTTGAGGTCGTCGACGAGCACCCGGCTCACTTCTTCTGCGCCGGATCGGACGACGTGTTGACCTTGCCCGGCTCGGCCACGGCCGACGACGCCTGGTTGACCGGCTTGGGCATCGCGCTCGAGTTGGGCGCGGTGTTGACCTTGGCCGGCTTGTTGAGCGTGTCTTGCATGTTCTGGATGGGCTGCGCCGGCTTGCCGTCCTTGTCGCACGCAAGGGCGAGCGCCGAGCCGACACACACGACCATCCACGCGAAGGGCAGCTTGTTCATTGCCCCTTTCTAGAGGACTTCGAGCCGGCGCACCATCCCCGTCACGCCGCGGGGTCGGGCGCCTCTTCGCGGGCGGCGTCGGCGGGGGCTTCGTGCGACGGGCGACGCAGCTCCCACGAGACGATCTTCAGGTCGAGGACGAAGATCGCGTAGATGACGGGCACGAGCAGCAGCGTGAGGAACGTGGCGATCGTGAGCCCGCCGATCTGCGCGTAGCAGAGCGGCTCCCAGAGCGGTCCGCCGTGGGACGCGAGCGGGAAGAGCGCGAACACCGTGGCGCCCACCGTGATCAGCACGGGCCGGAGGCGGAGGATGCCCGCGTCGATCAGCGCGTCGCGGAGGGGCTCGCCCTCTTCGTGTCGCTCCTCGATGAAGTCGAAGAGCACGATGACGTGGCTCACGATGACGCCGATGAGGCTGATGATCCCCAGGAACGCCATGAACCCGAACGGCGTCCCCGTCAGATACAGACACATGAGCGCGCCGGCGACGCCATAGGGGATCGCGGCGAACACGATGAGCGGCTTGACCGCGCTTCGGAGCTGCACGACGAGCGCGATGTAGATGGCGAAGATGCTGATGCCGAGGACGATGGCGAGGCTCGCGAAGCCCTTCTTCTGCTCTTCTTCTTCGCCGGCGATCGAGAGCCGGTAGCCCGGCGGCAGGTCGCGTCCGATGGCGTCGAGCCGAGCGCGCACCGTGGCGAGCGCCTCGCTCGCGAGCACCCCCTGCGTGGGGAAGCCCGACACGGTGATCGTTCGGAAGTGATCGCGCCGGACGATCTGCTCGGTGGTCATGCCGTGCGACACCTTCGACACCTGACGGAGCGGCACGCGCTGGCCCGTCTGGCTCGAGCGCACATACAGGTTCTCGACGTCGGAGAGCCTGCCGCGCTCGCCGCTCTCGAGGCGCGTCACGATGGGGATCAGGCGGTCTCCCTCGCGCAGCTGCCCGACGGGGCTCCCGCTGAAGCCGGCCGCTGAAGACTGGGCGACGTCGATGTTCGTGACCCCCGCGAGGTTGGCGCGGTCGGGGTCGACCTCGACGCGGACCTGGAAGATGTCGGCGCCCCACGAGTCGCGCTCCCGCTCGATGACCGGGCTCGCGCGCAGCACGGCTTTGACCTCCTCGGCGATCTTGCGCAACACCTGCACGTCCTCGCCCTGCACGCGGAGCGCGACGGGGATGCCGACGGGCTTGCCGTTCTCGAGCTGCCGCACGTCGACGCGCGCCCCGACGATCTCGCGAGCGAGCGCGCGCTGCAGCGGGGCGGTGATCTCGGACGTGTCGTGCTTGTCCTTCACCTCCAAGACGAGCTGCGCGTAGTTCGCCTGCTGCATCTGCGGCGTGACCGAGTACCAGAAGCGCGGGCCGCCGCCGCCGATGAAGGTCGTGATCGATCGCAGCGCGTTGCCCTCGCGGTGGTGCTCTCCCGGGTGCGCCTTGGACCACTCGTCCATCGTCTGCCGGATGACCTTGTCGGCCTGGCGCGCCGTCTCGGCCGTCGCGCTCACGGGAGCGTCCTCGGGTAGCCAGATGTCGACGTACGAGAGGTACGAGAGGTCCTTCGGGAAGAACGCCTGCTTGAGTCGCCCCGCGAAGCCGAACGCGACCGCGAGCAGCACCACCGAGCCGGCGAGCACGCGCCAGCGATGGTCGATCGCCCACCCCACGGTGCGCGTGTAGAAGGCGCCGAACCCGCGGGCGCGACGCTCGGCGATCGTCTTCTCGTTCTTGCCGGCGCGCAGGAAGTAGTAGCCGAGCAGCGGGATGAACGTCATCGACACGAGCCGCGACGCGACGAGCGCGCACGTGAGCACGACGGGCAGCGAGAAGATGAACCGCCCGACGTCGCCCGGCAGCGTGAGGAACGGCAGGTAGGCGACGATGTTGGTGATCGTCGCGAACAGGATGGCCCGCGCGAGCTTGGTCGGGCCGAGCCACGCCGCGATGAGCGGCGGGTGCCCGAGCGCCAGATCGCGCTTGATGGCGTCTCCCGCCACCACCGGATCGTCGACGAGCAGTCCGAGGGCGATGATGAGCGACGCGATCGAGATCTGCTGCAGGTCGATCCCCAGCAGGTACATGAGCCCGTAGGTCATGAAGAGCGTCAGCGGGATCGACAGCGCGAGCACGGAGGCGCTGCGCCACTCCCAGAAGCCGACGAGCGCGATGAAGACGACGAGCGCGACGGCCTCGTAGAGGCTCGTCATGAAAAGGTCCACGTTCTCGGACACTTGGCGCGGCTGATCGCTCGTCCGCGCGACGACCAGATCTTCGGGCAGGAGGTCGCGGGCGTCGGCGATCGCGGCGTCGACGGCGTTGCCGAAGGCGCCGATCTGCATGCCCGAGCGCATGTACACCGCGAGCGTGATGGCGCGCGTCCGCGACCACTCCCCCTTGGCGTCCTGCCACGTGTACTTGTTGAGGTAGCGCGGCGGGCTCTCGTAGCCGCGCTCGATGTCGAAGACGTCGCGCAGGTACACGGGAGCGCCGCCCGTGGACGTGGCCATGAGCACGTCGCCGATCTCGCGCTCGTCGTGGAGCTCGCCGGAAGGGTCGACCGTGAGCTTCTTGCCCTGGGCCTCGACGACGCCGCCGGGGGCGGTGATGTTGCGCGCCCCGAGCAGGTCGCGCACGTTGGCGCTACCCGGGAAGCCGTAGGCGGTGATGCGCTCTTGCGAGTAGTTGAGGTAGACGACCTCGGGCAGGACGCCCGCGCGCGTGACCTTGGACACCTCGGGCACGCCCTGCAGGCGCCGCTTGAGCGCGTCGGTGAACTCGTCGAGCTGCCGGTACGAGTAGCGCGCCTCGGCGACCGCGGTGAGCTTGGCCTCCGTCTCGTTCGGGTCGAAGACCACGGCGGCGCGCCACACGTCGGGGTGCAGCTCCGACGTGCTCATACGATCGCGCAAGAAGCGCAGGTTCCCGGCGAGCATCTCCTCTTCGGAGCGCGTCGTCTCGCCGTCGAGCCCGAAGTACCCCGGGCCCTCGAAGAAGCGGATGCCCGTGGCGATCTTGCGCTCCTCGGCGAACGCGGCGAGCTGCTCGAGGATGCGGCGAAGGGGCTTGGGGTCGACGGACGGCGGAAAGGAGTAGGCGAGCGAGCCGCGGCGCGCCCCCTGGGCGGGCGCGGGCGCGCCTTTGCGCACCGCCTCGATGCCCTTCTTGATCTGGTCGGCGCGGAGCTGGATCTCCACCTCGCCGACGCGCGGGCTCGCGACAGTGAGCATGAGCGCAGTCGTGTCGCCGAAGTCCTTCAAGAACTGCACCGGCTGCACGCCGCGCGGGAGCTGGCCGTCGAGCGTGTCGAGCTTGCCCTTGATGTCGTCGAACTCCTTGCCCGGATCCTTGACGCCCTCTTGCAGCGTGACGGTGACGACCGCGATGCCCGTGCGCGTCGTCGAGTCGATGTGCTCGACCTTGGCGTTCTGGGCGATCTTCTCCTCGACGCGCTTGGTGACGAGCTGCTCGATCTTCTCCGAGTCGGCGCCGGGCCACGCCACGAGCGCCGCGGCGACGCGGACCGGGATCTCCGGGTCCTTGCGCTTGGGCATGGCGGTGTACGACAGGACGCCCCACACGACCGTGGCCACGAGGACGATCCACGCCACGTGGCGGTTCTCGGTGAAATACCGCGCGGTGTTGCGCGTGGTCGCGATGCGCGCTTCGTCGCCGTGATCGTGGGACACGTCGGCCTCAGTCCGGGATGACGCGGACGGCGTCGCCGTCGTGGAGGAGCGTGGCGCCCATGGAGACGACGCGATCGCCGACCGCGAGCCCCTCGCTCACGATGACGCCGTTGCCGACGACCTCGCCGAGCTTGACGTCGGTCATCTTGACCTTCGCCTCGCCCTCCAGGACGAAGACGCTGAAGCCGCGCGGGTCTCGCGGCGAACGGAGCACCGCGGTGAGCGGCAGCACGAGCGAGCTCGACGCGAGCGCCGCCTCCGGCACCACGAGCTTTCCGATCAGGCCCACCTTGAGCTGGCCGTCGGCGTTGGGCAGCGACGCCTCGACCTCGAAGACGCGGCTGCGGAGGTCGGCCGACGGCGCGATGCGCGAGATCGTGGCGGTGCGCTCGCCGGGCACGGCCTCGAACGTGACCTTGAGCTCGGCCCCGGGCTTGAGCTTCTCGACGAGCCGGTCGGGCGCGCCGAACACCACCTTCACCGTCTTGGTGTCGGCGATGACGAAGCCGACGCTGCCCGGCGCCACCAGCGAGCCGACCTCGATCGGGCGCTTGAGGACGACGCCGTCGATGGGCGCGCGAAGCGTGCAGTCTGCAAGTGATATCTGCGCCTCTTGGATGCGGGCCTTGGCGCCCTCGACGCGCGCGTTGGCCGTCGCGAGGCGGGCGCCCTGGGTGTCGAGCTCGGCCTTGGAGATGGCGTTGGTGGCCGCGAGCTTCTGGGCGCGATCGAAGTCGAGCTGCACCTGCTTCTGCGCGGCCAGCGCCTCGGTGACCGCGGCGTTCGCGCCGCTGACGCGCATCTCGTAGTCGCTCTCGCGCACGACGGCGAGCACGGTGCCCTTGGTGACGAAGTCTCCCTCTTGCACCTTGCGCGCCTCGCCGGCGGCGCCCTTGGTCATCGCGATCTCGCGAACGTACCCGCCGACCTTGAACGCGAGGTCCACCCGGGTGCCGGGCTCGACCGAGCCCGAATATCGCGCCCCCGCGAGCGCCGTGCGCTCCTCGACCTTCCTCACGCGGACGGGCGTAGGGACTTTTTCGCCCGGCGGCGGCCCCTTGTGGCCGCACGCGGCGAGCGCGGAGACCAGCACGACGAGAGTGAGCAGAGTTCGCATGGCCCTCCCCAGGTGAGCGCAGGATAGTGTCATCGTTTGGTCGCGCGCGAGCGGATCGCGCGGTAGCCCGAGGCGTCGACGTCCTGGCCGTCGATCCATCGCTCGATCGCCGGCCACACCGACGCGCGCCACGGGGCCGCGAGGCGGAGCGCCAGGAAGTCGGCGTAGAGCGCCTCGAGCACTTCCTCGACGTCCCGCGTTCGGCGCATCCGCTCGTAGAACGCGTCGTAGTCCGCGTCCGCGGCGTCGGCGTCGTCCTTTGCCTTGCCGCGACGCTTGGGTCGCGGCGCGTCGGCGAGCACCTCGATCGCCGGCGTCTCCTCTTTGGGCGGCTCGGGCAGCGAGAGGCCCGAGAGCGCGAGCGAGTCGCCTTTGAGCACGAACGACGCGGGCAGCTCGCCGCGATCGAGCCGAAAGCCCACCGCCTCGGGCAGCTTGCCGCGGCGCACGGCCTCCTTGGCCTCACGGTGAGCGCCCGGGAGCGAGCCGCGGATGGTCGTGCGCTCGCGGCCCATCGAGAGCACCATCCGGCCCTCGACCCACATCGCGAACGAGCCGTGCTTGGACGTCCGGAGGTTGCCCTCGAACAGCTCCGTCTCGAACCAAAGCCACAAGAGGTGCTCGCGGCCGACGAACCGCCGCAGCTCGATGCGATCGGCGAGGTCCATCACGCCTCCTCCCCCTCTTCTCGGTCGTCGACGTCGGGCTCTGCGAGAGACGGCTCGAGCTCGTCCCACGCCGAGCGCTCGGCCTTGGAGAGACCGAGACGGTCGGCGAGCGTGTACGGGGCCTCGGGCACGAGCGAGAGGCTCATCGACCCGAACGCGCGGTGGAAGAGGTCGAGCATGCGCGCGGCGGCTTTGTCGCCGTGGCTGAAGAAGCGCACGACGCCCTCGTTGAGCGCCCACGAGAAGTCGATCGCCGACACCGCCGGGCTCATCTGCTTGCGCATGCGACGCATCACGAGCTCCTTGAGCTCGGCCTTCTCGCGGCGGCCCATCTTGTCGCGGCCCGTCTTCTGCTTGTAGACCTGCTCGCCCTCGCGCATGCGCGCGCGGACGGCGGATCCGGGGTACACCCAGCGATCGGTGCGCACGCCGAGGTTGACGTACTCGTTCCAGAAGACGTCGTCGTAGCCGAGCTCGATCGCGTACGGATCGCCGATGCGGCAGAAGCCCGTGCGCTCGAGGTCCTCGTCCTCGGGCGTGAGCGGCTGGATCGCGCGCAGGCGGATGGCGCGCATCAGGCGCTGGCGAAAGTCCTCGGGCAGCTCGCCCGAGACGAAGAACCGGGCGTACGTGAGTGAACCGCGGAGCGCAGGCACGTGCGCGGCTTTACCACGGGCGACGTCCGACGGACCCGGTCATCGGCGCGCCGGCGTACAATCGACCACATCGACGACGCGCCCGAGAGGACATCGATCGACAGCGCGGCGGCCCATTCTGTAAGGTGACGCCGACGTGAGCCGATACGCGAGCGGACCAGAGGGGCTCCGGCGGCGCGGCGCGCTCGTCGTGGCCGCCCTCACGACCGCGGCCTGCCTGGCGGCCACCGCCGCGCGCGCACAAGGCGACGCGCGGGACGCGAACGACGCGAACGACGCGAACGACGCGGGCGCGCCGCTGGTGACGTGGGGCACGGCCGACGCCGCGGTGGGCCCGACGGAAGCGACCGGCGACGGCGGAGCACCGGAGCCTGCTGCCGGCGCGGATCCGGCCGACGCGGGGGGCGAGGCGCCGGGCACGGGCACCGCGTCGGGCGCGGCGGGCGCGGAGGATCAGGAGGACTGGGACGACTGGGACGACGAGGACGACGACGAGCCGACCGATCCCATCGTGTGGCGCGCCGACTGGCCGCGCTTCGGGCTCGGCGACTGGATCATCACGGGGAGCGGCGCGGCGCTCGCCCTGGGGACCGCGATCGTCGCGCCACAGCCCAAGCACACGTTCGGCGGCTACGCGTTCGACGAGAGCGTGCGGCGGAGCCTGCGGCTGCCCTCGAGCAACCTGCGCTTCGCCGCGCGCGACGCGAGCGACATCCTCGTGTCGCTCGAGGCGACCTGGCCGTTCTTCGTCGACGCGGCGATCACCACGTGGTGGTACCACCACAGCCCCGACGCCGCGGCGCAGATGGCGGCCGTCAACGCCGAGGCCATCGCGGTCATCACGGGCCTGCAGGGCGTCACGAACACCATCGCGAGCCGCGAGCGGCCGTACGGCAGGGACTGCGGGACGTCGGTGCTGCCCGACCAGACCGTCGAGTGCGAAGGGAACGTGCGCTACCGCAGCTTCTTCAGCGGACACAGCGCGTTCTCGTTCACCGCCGCGAGCCTCATCTGCACCAACCACCTCAAGCTCGGGCTCTTCGGCGGGGGCGCGGCGGAGATCGCTACCTGCATCATCGCCTACGGCGGCGCGGCGGCCGCGGCCTCGCTGCGCGTCATGGGCGACATGCACTACGCCACCGACGTGCTCACCGGCGCGTTCGTCGGCACCGTCGTCGGCGTCGGCATCCCGCTCCTCCACTACCGCAGCGTCGGCCTCTCCGACGATCGCCCGCACCACCTGGGCCAGGTGCGCGTCATGCCCGTCGGAACGGGCGTCGGCGTCGGAGGCACCTTTTGAGCGCCGCCGTCCGCTCCGTCCGCAGGCGCGCGTGGCCCGCGCTCGCGTGCGCCTTGCTCGCCTCGCTCGGTGCGCGTCACGCGGCGGCGGAGCCGGGCGCGTACGGCGGACCGGGGCCCGACCCCCCGCTCCCGCTCGGCCCCGCAGCCGACGAGATGGTCGACCCGCGCCTGCGCCGCATCTGGCGCGAGGGCGAGAACCGGTGGTTCTTCTCGACCACGCTCGACGTCGGCTGGACGTACCTGCGGCCGCGCGGGACCGTGGGCTACGGCCGCCCGTTCGATCGCTTCGCCGGCCTCGACGCCAACCCCATCGTCAGCGGCAACGGCGTCGGCGGCTACGGCGGCCTGCGCTTCGCCCTGCCCCGCGTCGACCTCCGCGTCGGCGCGCGCTACGTCCGCTCGTTCAACCGCGAGTACCTGGCGCCGCGCCCGTCGTACACGCGCCTCGACCTCACCTCGACCGCGGGCGATCCCGCGCAGGTCGTCACCCTCGAGGCCGAGTCGGAGTTCTCGGTCCCTGCCGGCCCGGGCGACATCATCGGCCTGGGCAGCGTGTCGTACGTGGGCAACGTGCCCAAGGGTCAGCTCGTGTTCGAGGAGACGCTGCGCGTCATCGTCGACCCGCCGCTCGTCTGGCGCGCGCGCGCCGGCTACCTCGTCCGCGTGGGCAAGGCGCGCTGGCACTCGGTGGGCGTGGTCGGCGACGTGCTCAACGTGCCGGGCCGCGACGACTCGACCACCGTGCGCGCCGGGCCCGTCATCCGCGTCGTGTTGAGCCGTCACCTCGAGGTGCGAGGGAGCTTCGTGCTCACCTTCGTGAGCCCCGACAGCCTGGGCCTCGTCGGCGGCGACTTCACGGAGCTCGGCCTGCGCTATCGCTGGGCGACTGAGTAGCACGATCGCTAACGATCGTGCCACGCCCCGTCACCCGCGCGCGACGCAGACGAGCGCGCCGGCCGCCGCCGCGGCCAGGCACGGTCCGATCAAGCGCAGCGTGAGGGCGCGCGGGGGCACGTCGACCAACGCGCCGCCGAAGAGCAGCACGGCCGCGACCGGCGACGCCGTGCGCCCCGCCTCGGCCGCGAAGAGGATGACCCCGCCGAGCACCATGGGCGCAACGCCGAGCTGCGCCGCGCGCGGTCCGAGCGCCGCGACGAGGGCCACGCTCGACGCCGTCCCCGACCCGCTGACGAACGCGAGCGCGAACGCGAGCGCGAATGCCGTGACGAGCGCGAACGCGGGCTGCCCCTGCGAGACGTGCACGAACGCGCGCAGCACCCCCGCGAGCTCGAGCGACTTGGCGAACCCCGAGCTGACGGCGATGAGCGTCACGATGTGGACGAACGCGTAGCCCATGCCGTCGAGCTGGGCGCGCATCGCGCCGGGGCGATCGCGCGTCGCCAGCGTCATCGCGAGCGCCGAGCCCGCGAGCATGGCCGTGGCGACCTCGAGGCCCGCCGGCGTCACGCGCGCGACGAGCGCGTGGGTGGGCAGCGACGGGTGACCGAGCAAGAGCCACACGACGGGTAGCGGAGGCAAGAGCGCCTTGAGGCGGGACGGCGCGGCGTCGGCGGGCTCGCCGTCGACGCGGAGAGGGGCCTCGCCAGCGTGGGCTCGCGCCCGCCACGAGACCAGCGCCGCCCCCACGACGAACGCGGCGAGCACGCCCGGCGCGAACGACACCGCGACGCGAGGCGCGGGCAGACCCGTGAGCTTGGCGACGGCGAGCACGTCGGCGACGCCCGGGTTGAGCAGCGCGCCCGCGATCGATGCGCCGAGCACGAGCGCGACGCCCGAGCTCACGGCGCCCAGGCGTGCCTGCGCCATCAGCGGCGCGACGAGCGGGCCGGTCGCGGCGAGCGTCGACGTCTGGCTGGGGATCGCCATGTTCGCGACGAGGGCGGCGCACGACCCCGCGGGCAGGAGCGCGCGCTCGAGCCCCGCGAGGGGACGCAAGAGCATGCGCACGAGCGCCTCGACGCACCGCGTGTGGTGCATCACGTGCGCGAAGCCCATCGCCGTGCAGATGGGAAGGAGGAACTTGCCGTCGGCGAGCGTCTCGAGCGACTTGCGCAGCACCGCGCCCGGATGGCCGGCGAGCGCGCCGATCAGCAGCGCCGCGACGAGGAGCACGGCCCGCACGTCCTTGCCGCGCCACACGAGCGCGAACGCGGCGACGAGGGTGACGAGGGCCGCGGCGACGAGCACGACCGGCGTCCTATCACGGCCGCTGGTCACCCGAGGTGCCGGGGGCGCCCGCCCCGAGGACGCCCGTCCGCGAAGCGAGGCCTGGGCCCCTCGCGCGCCGGCGTCGGGCGCACCGCGTCAAGCAATGACCCCGCGCAGTTGCGCGCCGTTGCGTCAGGGCACCATGTTTGCTCATCTGAGACGCAGATGCGTCCCCTCCTCCGCACCCTGCTCGCCGGCCTCGCCCTCGTCGTCACGCTGCTCGCGTGGTCCGGCACCGCGGAGGCGCGTCGCGCGCACGGGCGGCGCGTGCACGTGACGGCCAAGGCGCACGGAAAGAAGCACGCGGCCAAGCCGGCCAAGCCCAAGGTCAAGGTCGTGAAGGTCAAGCACGTGAAGACCAAGCACGTGAAGGTCAAGGTCGTGAGGACCAAGCACGTGAAGGTCAAGCACGGGCGTCACGGCAAGACCAAGGCGCGCCCCTCGCGCGCGTGAAGACGCGCCGTCAGCGGCTCGTGCAGACGCGCCCGCGCGCGTGAAGAGGCGCCGTCAGCGGCTCGTGCAGACGACGTCGTCGTAGAGCGCTTCCGTGTCGGCGACGGCGGGCGGCGATGCGAGCCCGAGCTCGAGCGCGCCGCGGGACGCGTCGAGCGGCGTCGCGGCCGTGTCGACGCGCTTGATGCGCTGCTCGCCGTCGAAGACCACGACCACGTTCCCGGTCGACTCGAGCGTGATCTTGACGACGCTCCACTTGCCGAGCAGCTGCCCCGGCCCGCTGTCGGCGATCTCTTGCGTCCCGAAGCGCCCGAAGAAATGCCACCCGTCTGGCTTGAGGTCGAAGAGCAGCGCGCCGCCGGCGATGTCGAGGCGACCCACCGTGAGCTGGCTGTCGCCGCCGTACTTGGCGAGCTTGACCGCGAACGAGCACGTGAGCGACGTCGCCCCGGGAGACTTGAGCGTCTTGAGGGCGAGCGCGTCGCGCGGGCGGCTCGTGAGCGACTGCGCGCGGAGGGCCTTGCCGCCGGAGGGGGCGTCGGGGGCGTCGACCACAGACACGTCCCCGTTCGTGCTGTCCCAACCCGCCGGAAACGCGCCCGGTCCGTCGAACGCGTCTTGAAAGAGCGGGCCCGCGGGGGCGGGCGGCGGCGGCGCGGGGTCCGACGCGCACGCGACGACGAACAGGCCGAGGAGCAGGCTCGCAGATCGGGTCACCTCCCCGTTCTACCACCCTCGCCCGGCGGCCGGCGGGCCCCACGCCCTCCGTTTTCTACGTGGATGCGCGGATGTGGGCGATGTGCGCTTGACTTGTGCTGTGGCGCAGGTATGTTCCGCGCCCGAAAACGGTGCCAGGCAGCGCTCTGCCTCGCATCTGCGCGATCTCATTGGGGGATCGTCTAATGGCAGGACAACGGATTCTGGCTCCGTTTATCTAGGTTCGAATCCTAGTCCCCCAGCTCGGCACACGCGGCTCCTTACTCTTACCTACCCCGCGCGCGCCGCTTCCTTGCTTTGACTACTGGCCCCATCGTCTAGCGGTTAGGACATCGGCCTCTCACGCCGGTAACGCGGGTTCGATTCCCGCTGGGGTCGCAAAAGCGGCGCCGTGAGAACTGAGCCTCGGAGCACGCTCCGGGGCTCTTTGCCTTTGTGGGCGACGCGGCCGGGCACGTCAGGCTCTTCTCACTCGATGGTGGGCGGCTCTTCTCACTCGATGGTGGGCGGGGCCTTGAAGTCGGCTAGGCGCACGCGTTCAAGAGCCTGAGTCGATAGTTCCTGAAGCTCCTGTAGCCGTAGGCGCGGCGTTTGACGAGCTTGGCCTTGCCGTTGAAGCCCTCGGTCATGGCGTTGGTGGCGCGGGTGCGGAAGTA
>JAGQJA010000325.1 GCA_020430845.1 Myxococcales bacterium | reverse complement strand
CCTCTGACGCGCGGTGGAGCAGCCTGGTAGCTCGTCGGGCTCATAACCCGAAGGTCGTAGGTTCAAATCCTACCCGCGCAACTGACAGCCGTACCACGATAACGTCGGTTCACATGGGCCCCTCCCGATCACGGAGGGGCTTCGTGTTTTGTCGGCGCGGCTCGCGGGGTCGGAGCTACCTTGGTAGCGGGCAGGGCGTCCGAGCGCGCGGGAAGTGCCGTCGCGGGTCCGGACGAGGTCACTGTCACCCTGAGCAGCGGACCCTACGGGTTCTGTAGGCGGTTCCGAAGGACCTGGCCTGCGCTCGCCGGGAAGCCAGCGTTCAGTTCGGCCTCCGTGATGGGGTAGCCGTGGATTTCAACGAACGTTCCGCACGCTCGACGAACGATCGTCCCGGCGGCGTTCGTACGCTTGCACTTTGGCCGGTTGCGCAGGTCGAGATGAACTTGAACGAGTGCCGTCGGAGTCCGCGCAGATCCGCTGACGGCCGTACCGATGTTCTCGGCGAAGCGCCCGAACATCATGACCTGACGCGTACCGTTCACGTAACCGCGCCCAGCGGCAACCACCGCGCGTTCAAGGGCGTGGATGTCGACCCCGGCGTCGAACTTGGACGCATCGCGGTTCCTGCTTGTCGGAAGGTGCTTCTCCGTGACCCCGCCGGTCAGTGACCGAAATCGCGACCACGAGTGCACTTTGGTCCCGTTCAGGAAGAGCAACGCCTTGTCAGTGCGCCAACACAACAGGGCGTCGCCGTCCCGGGCGCTCCAGAGAACGCTCTTGGACGCGAGCTTGTACAGCTCCGCGTAGCGCAGGCGCATCATCGCCTCCGACTCGAGCGCTAGCCTGAGCTCCTTCGCTCCCTCGACGAACTCCACGAGGCTTGTCGGATCTGCGGGAACGGAGTTGAGCCAAGCCCTCAAGTCCGGAAACTCCTCCGCTGCGCGCGTCAGCTTCCGCAGCAGACGATCAGCGACTTCCTGTGCGAGAGGTGCTCGCGCACCCTCGATGCTCTTGAGCCGACTGTAGAGGCGGGCAGCACCGTCACCCATGCATCGATGCTACAGCGAAGCCGTGGGGCAGCGCGCTGTCGATGCGCAGCTACTTCTTCCGCCGCCGATCCGCCGTTGTCGAACTTATTCGAGTCGCCGACGTCGAGGCCGGCGACGAGCTGCTCGAGGACGCGCCGGGAGGCCTGCGTGATGGGCTTGAGGAGGCGGATCGACATGCCCCAGGTACGGATTCAGGAGGGGCATCTCCGAAGGCGCCGCGACTCCGGACGAGCGGCCGCGATTCATCACACGTGAAACCGCTCCACGTTGACGAGGGCGGCGCATAGCGCCCAGCCGCGGCGCGGAAAATCTTCCTTGGCGGAGGGCCCGTACGTCGGTCCGCTCCTACAGCGCGCACCAGGGTAGGATGGTCGTCACGGCATGCACGCACGCGAAGATCTCCTCAGCGCCCTTACCCGAGACGAGCTCGCCGCGCTCGCCGCGCAGCTCGACCATCCTGTCGCGGGCTCGCGCAAGCGCGATCTGGTCGTCTCCTTGAGCTCCGCCAACGGAGCGCTTGACGCCGCGCTCACGACCCTCGCCCGTGACCGCCTCAAGGAGCTGTGTCGCAAGCTCGACCTCGACGACGGCGGCCGCGACAAAGCGACCATCGTCGCGCGCCTGCTCGCCTCGGTCGCTGCGCCCCCGAAGACTTCGAAAAGGTCGACGGCGGCCGCGCCGCGGACACGGTCGTCCACCGCGCCTCCGCCTTCGCCGCGACGCGCGCAGCAGGCGCTCCCGGTCGCCCCGCAGACCGCACCCAACGCGCTCAAGCTGTCCGAGCTTGAGTCGCATCTCTGGGAGGCCGCGAACATCCTCCGGGGCAGCCCGGTCGATCGCACCGACTGGAAGTCCTACATCCTGCCGCTGCTCTTCTTCAAACGCATCTGCGACGTCTGGGATGAGGAGCACGCGGCGATGCTCGCCGAGTACGGTGAGGACTTCACCGACGAGCACCGCTTCCAGGTTCCCGAGGAGGTGCACTGGTCGGTCGTGCGTGCAACGACGAAGAATGTCGGCACCGCCCTCGCCAACGCCATGCGCTGCGTCGAGGCCGCCAACCAGAAGCACCTCTGCGGCGTCTTCGGCGACGCGCAGTGGACGAACAAGGATCGCCTGCCCGACGAGCTGCTCAAGGATCTCATCGAGCACTTCTCGGCGCTGTCGCTTGGCAACGCACGCGCCTCGTCCGACGTGCTCGGCGATGCGTACGAGTACCTCATCAAGCAGTTTGCCGACGCGACCAACAAGAAGGCGGGACAGTTCTATACCCCGCGCAGCGTGGTGCGCCTGATGGTCGACATTCTCGACCCGAAGGAAGGCGAGACGATTTACGACCCCGCCTGCGGCACGGGCGGCATGCTGCTCGCCGCGGTCGCTCACGTCCGAGAGCGCGGTGGCGATCCGCGCACCTTCTTCGGCAAGCTGTACGGACAAGAGAAGAACCTCACTACGGCCGCCGTCGCGCGCATGAACCTCTTCCTGCACGGCATCGAGGACTTCGTCGTCGAGCGCGGCGACACGCTACGCAACCCGGTCTTCACCGATCCGAGCACCGGTGGCCTCGGGACCTTCGACGTCGTCCTCGCCAACCCGCCGTTCTCGCTCGAGCAGTGGGGGCGTGAGCTATGGGAGGCCGACCCGTGGGGCCGCGCCTTCGCCGGCCTGCCGACCGACAGCAACGGCGACATGGCGTGGGTGCAGCACATGGTGAAGTCGATGGCCACGCGCACCGGGCGCATGGGCGTCGTGCTGCCGCAGGGGGCTCTCTTTCGCGGCGGTGTCGAAGCGCAGATCCGACAGGACCTGTTGAAGAACGATCTCATCGAGGCAGTGATCGGTCTCGCGCCGAACCTCTTCTACGGAACGGGCCTCGCCGCGTGCGTGCTCGTGCTTCGCCAGCGGAAGCTGAAGGACCGCAAGGGCAAGCTCCTCGTCGTTGATGCGTCATCGGTCTTCCGTCGAGGCCGCGCCCAGAACTTCATGGACGCCGAGCACGGAGGGGCTCATGGCGGCGCAGGAATGCCTGCCGAACAACGACGTGCGCGACGCCTTCGCCGGCGAGTATTCCGTGCTGGGGACGATCTGGGAGGCAGTGTCGCCCGATCCCCGCCTCGCGCCGTACGAGAGGGACTACCGCTGGCTGTCGCAGGTCTACACCTCGGTGCAGCCGACGAGCGGCACGGGGCGCCTGATCTGGCACGCGCTCGGCGCGAAGACGATCGAGCTGATTCACGAGAACGTGCACGTCGACGCCGTACAAGACGACCTCGAAACGCTCGTGGTCGACGCCGGCGTGCTCGAGGCCATCATGGGCTCGCCGGACGCGAAGAAGGGCACGAAAATTCTCGAGCTGAAGCTGACGGCGCGTCTGCGCAGACACCTGGGCAACCCGAAGTACCGCGCCCTCTCCGAACGCCTCGAGGCGCTCAAGGAGCGACACGAGCGCGGGCTGCTCAACAGCATCGAGTTCTTGAAGCACCTACTCGAGCTCGCGGGCGACCTCGTCGCAACCGAGAAGGAGACGCCGCCGGCGGAGGACGAGGATCGCGGGAAGGCCGCACTCACCGAGCTGTTCCAGCAGGTGCGCAACGCGAAGACGCCGGTGGTCGTCGAGCGCGTGGTGGCGGACATCGACGAGATCGTGAGGCTGGTGCGGTTCCCTGGGTGGCAGCAGACGGCGGCCGGAGAGCGCGAGGTGAAGAAGGCCCTGCGCAAGAGCCTCCTCAAGTACCAGCTCCACCAGGACGCGGATCTCTTCGAGCGAGCCTACGGCTACATCCGGCAGTACTACTGACCATGAAGACGTTGACTCAAACCCAGATGCAGAGCAGGCGAAGCGTGCCGCACCGTCGCGCCTTGAGGAGGCCCCATGAGTGACGGCAACAAGCCGGCGAAGTTCTCGGTCGACACACACCTGTTCCGTGAGCTGGGAGAGCTTCTCGTCGGGCGCGAGTCAACTGCGCTCATCGAGCTGGTGAAGAACGCCTACGACGCCGACGCCACCGAGGTCACGGTCTTCGGAAAGAACATCGGCGATCCAAGACGCGGGGAAATTCGCATCTCGGACAACGGCGTCGGCATGAACCCTGATACGTTCCAGCGCGGCTTCCTACGCGTCGCAGCTCGCTTGAAGACCGATGGCGACCGGAAGTCCGAACGCTTTCAGCGACGCTTCACGGGCGCCAAGGGCGTCGGTCGACTCGCGGCCCATAAGCTCGCGGAGAAGATCGTTATCCAGTCGATCCCTTGGTCGACGAGCGGCAAGGCCGTCGTTGGCGTCGATGGATTCATCGACTGGAAGAAGGTCGAAGCCGTTGAGACCCTCGACGATGTCGGCGACGACGCGATCGCGGCGACCGAGCGTCCCGTGAAGCGTGGCGACCGCAGCGGGACCACCCTCACACTGACCGGGCTGCGCCAAAAGTGGACGGATGCGCAGAAGGGCCGGTTCCTGCTCGAGGTCGAGGGATTGCAGGCCCCGAAGGCGCTCTTGCACCCGCTCCCGAAGAACGTCGTGGGCGTCCAAGGACCGTTTGCCTCCCCGCAGGTGGCGGACGCGCCGACTGGAGATCCGGGCTTCGAGCTCAAGCTCGAGGGCGACTTTGAGGTTGGCGATAACTACTGGCCCGCAGTTCTCGAGGCTGCGAACTGGGTCCTCGAGATCGACGCCTCGGCCGAAGGAATTCACTACGCCGTTCTCCCGACGCGCAGCATGGCGAAGGAGATGCCCCAAGCCAAAGCGTACAACTTCTCCGAGAGGCACTCCTCACCGAAGGAAGGTCCCTTCTTCCACGCGCGACTGCTGCTACGCGAGGGTTCGGCCTCAGGCAAGCGTGATGAGCGCGCCTGGTCGAACCGCGTCGCCGGGGTTCGCGTGTACATGGAGGGCTTCCGAGTCCTCCCCTACGGCGAAGATGCCGACGACTGGCTCTACCTGTCGCGCGACTACAACGCACGCGATCGCAAGCTGCGGTTCCTGGTGGATTCGGTGGCCCCCGGAAAGCTCGGCGAGGTCGAGGACGAAGGCCTCCTTGGTCTCTCCAACAAGCACTTCTTCGGCGGGGTGTTTCTGACGGTAAACCGGTCGGGCTCTCTCCAGATGCTCGTGAACCGCGAGGGCTTCGTTCCCGATGCCGCCTACGAGTTCATTGTGAGCACGGTGCGACGAGGGATTGACCTTCTTACGCGTGTCCGCGCCTCGACGAAGGCCGCGGCAGCCGAGGCCGCAGCAGCCGCGAAGCCGACGGGTGGACGCCCGGCGTCTGGCACTACTTCGACGAGCGGCTCGACCAAGGCGAAGGCCGAAGGATCGATCAGGCGGCTCTCGGAGCATGCCGCCGAGCTCAAGCGTCTGGCAGAGCACGCGCCGGAGACCTTGAAGCAGAAACTCATCGCCGCCGCCGACGAGGTGACGCACGCCACCGAGGTGTCTCGCGAGGTCGTTCCCGCGAACACAATGGTCCTCGTGCTCGCATCCGTCGGTACACAGCTCGCAGCGTTCACCCATGAGGTGAATCGCCTCCTCGGGCTTGCAGCGGACCTCGAGTCCAACATCACGCGCCTTCGCGAAGAGGAGCTTCCTCCGAGGTTGAAGAACCGCATCTCGAAGGTCGCCGGCGCCGCCTCCGATTTGCGCCGCGCGATCGAGCGCCAAGCGGCCTACCTTGTCGATGTTGTCACGCCCGACGCACGCCGCCGCCGCTCGAAGCAGAAAGTCCACGACGCGGTCAACGCCACGTGGAAGCTCGTCGCGACCTCTGCAGAGCATCGCGGGATCTCGTTCAAGAACGATGTCGCCGATGACCTTCGAACGCCGCCCATGTTTCGTGCCGAGCTGATGGCGATCTTCACGAACCTTCTGACCAACGCGGTCAAGGCAGCGGGGACCGACGGTTTCATCCGCGCCACCGCGGACCTCTCCGACGAGGGCGTGCTACGCGTGCGCCTCGAGAACACGGGCGAGGCGGTCGATCCGGCCGAGGGCGAGCGCTGGTTCCGGCCCTTCGAGTCAACGACAGTGCAACTCGATCCCGTGCTCGGCCAGGGCATGGGGCTGGGGCTCGGCATCACGCGGGATCTCCTCGCGGAGGTCGGAGCAACCATCACCTTCGTGCGCCCGCGAAAGGGAGCGGCGACCGCGCTAGAGATTGCCTTTCCTGGAGCGACCCGATGACTACGTCCACGAAGCCCTTCGTTCTCCACATCGATGACGAGCCCGACGATCTCAAGCCCTGGAAGGAGGAGGTCGCGTCGCAAGGGGGGATCGACATCGATATCTGCCACCCGCAGGACGTCACCGAGGCGAGTATCAAGAAGGCATCCCTGCTGCTCGTGGACTTCAAGATCGAGAAGTGGCCCGAGCGCGCGAACGCGCCCGCGCTCGCGCTGCGTCCGCCCAATGGTCTGGCTGTACTCGCCACTCTGCAGGAGAAGGCGCAAGAGCTGGACAGCGCTGAGAACGTGAAGCGGTCGAGGGCCTACACGCTCTACACCGCCGTTATTCAGGACGTGGCCCGCGAGTTGGTCCACCAGCCCCACATCGTCGCTCGCGCCCACAACCTCGAGTGGATCTTCGAGAAGAGCGGCGCGGAGCAACCGATCGCGGATCGCGCTCGCCGTGTCGCTGAGCTTGCCGGTGCTGTGCAGAGCTTGCCGCAGGACTGGCCGGGGGAGGCTGCCGCCAGCGCAACCGAGGCGCTTCATGCTTGGCTCGCTCTTCCGAAGGACGCGACCTGGATCGAGGCCGCGACGCGCGAGGTCCGTCGCTGCCGCCCCCCCATCCATGAGTTTGCGGAGCACACGCACGGGATCGGCGTGGTGCGCTGGGCGCTGCACAAGATCCTCCCGTACCCGACCTTCCTGCTCGACGAGGCGCACCTCGCTGCGCGGCTCCGCGTCTCGCTGAAGTCGCTGCGCTCCGTCGTAGACACCCCTGCGTTCGCCGCTCTATTCGGCGCGGCGCGCTACACGGGGCAGCTCGCGTCCTTCCTCGGCCGGCGGTGGTGGCGAGCGGGCATCGAGCACGTCATCTTCGAAGCGACCGCCGACAGCCCCGGTGACCTGGTCGTCCTGCACAAGATGTTGAAGGAGAAGGTTTCTGCCATCGAAGTGCAGGAGGCGCCGCGCCTCTTCCCGGTGCTGGGGACACAGTTCAAGACGAAGGACGATCTCGCGACCGAGGACGCCGTCGTCGAGGTGCGCCCGGACGACTGGCCACCTTTCGCTGATGAGGCATGGGCGCTTCGCGCCGACCTCGAGGATGCCCCTGAGCTGAAGGCGGTTGCCGTCGAGGACGAGCGCTGATGAGTGGGCTGATCTTCCCGTTCAAGGGGCTCATCGACGAGTGCGAGGCCATCAAGGCCTACGCAACTGACTTTCTGGACAAGACCAGCATCGGTGCACTGGCGGAGGCGAAGAGCACCCTCGAGAACATTCAGGTTGCCAAGAACACCGACCTGAAGAGGTGGCAGATCCCGGTCGAACGCCCATTGCGAACCCTCTGGAGCGACGGCGAGAGTCAGCCGGACAGCAAGAGCAAGCACAAGGTCCGCGCGGAGTTCTCGTTCGTTTGGCAGATCCGCAAGCTTGACGAGGGTAAATGGAAGAACAGCAAGTACTTCCTGCTCGACGGACTGGCGTCGACCGTTACTACGCTCGTAGCGGAGATCGACGGTGAAGAGCGCACGATAGCTCGCTGGACCACGGAGGTGGGTGACGCCGCGTCGCCTGGAGCGCACTTTCACTTCCAGGTGAACCGCCCTGACAGCGAGGACCTACCGTTCCCCAAGTCGCTTGACATCCCCCGCCTCCCTGCGCCGTTGATGAGCCCATTCCTGGTCATCGACGTCGCGCTCGGCGAGATCTACCAGGACCGTTGGAAGAAGCACTCGCTCACCGAGAACAAGGAATCGAAGTGGTGGCGTGGGATCCATCAGGCCCGAGTACTCCGCTTCCTCAAGTGGCAGACGAAGTGCGTACAGGACTTCGCTGGCAGCCCATGGATGGCGCTCAAGCTGGCGAAGCCTCCTCGTGAGCTGCTCGTGGAGGCCACGTGAGCCACGAGCACGTTCCCCAATCCTCGACGGTCTTCACGCCGCCCGAGCTGGCAGCGGCGATGGTGGCTGCCGTTCGCGGAAAGCCCAACGCGCTCTGGCTTGACCCGTGCGTAGGCGACGGAGTCTTCGTCGCACAGATGGCTGCCCGAGGGATTGATGCGGCACAGATCTCCGCCATCGACATTGCTCCTGGGCCCGGTGCCCTCGACAAGGCCGCACTGACCGTGCGCGGAGTCGACTTCCTCGAGTGGGCAGCGGGTCACCGCGCCGCCGTCGACCATGTCGTGATGAATCCGCCGTACGTGGCGCTGAGCCGAGTACAGGGCAAGCTGCTTGATCGCGCCCTGGACGTGCGCCTATCGGACGGACAGCACCTGCCGTTCAAGGCGAACTACTGGGCGGCCTTCTTGCTTACCGCCATCGAGTGCGTACGCGAGGGAGGGTCGCTTGTGGCCGTGCTGCCCGCGGCCTGGGACTTCGCGAAGTACGCGACGCGTGTCCGCCAGACGGTCGAGCGCGCGTTCGGTGAGGTCCTTGTCGTACGGTGCGCAAGCCCGCTCTTCCCGAAGGTGCAAGAGGGCGTGGTCATCGTCGTGGCATTCGACCGCGGGGCGCAGTCCTGCACGAACCGGCGCGTGGAAGTGCCGGGACTGGTCGAGACGATCGCAGCGCTCGAGCGGATTGCTCGGGGGAAGGAGCCTCCCGGGACTTCCACCGTGCGCGCGTTCGCACCGCCTCCACTGGCGCTGCACCGCCTCGACGAAATCGTCCACATCCACATCGGCGCCGTGACCGGCGATGCCGGGTACTTCCTCTTGAACGAAAGGGAACGAAAGGAGTGGCGGCTCCCGCGGTCAGCGCTCCGCCCGACGCTCTCGCGGAGCAAACATCTCGCCGGTGCTGCGATCGGGAGGAAGGAGTGGGCCGAGCTGCGCGACCAAGGCGGGCGTGTCTGGATGTTCTGGCCAAGAAGATCGGCTCTGCGGCACGCCGCGGTGAGGGCCTATCTCAAACACGGCAAGGAGGGGGGGTGCAACCTCGCCGCCCACAAGATAACCAAGCGTGATCCGTGGCATCGCACGCCGTTGCCCGGTCGCGTCGACGGCTTCATGTCGGGCATGTCAAAGCGGCTACCGTTCCTTGCACTGCGAGAGATGCCCGGGCTGACCGCGTCGAACACGCTCTACGTCATCCGCTTCAAGAAGCGTGTGACGCAGGCTGAGAAGGCGACGCTCGGCGTGTTGCTTCTGACGTCCTCTGTTCGCGCGGAACTTGCGCGACACGCTCGAGTGTACGCCGACGGGCTGCTGAAGTTCGAGCCTTCGGAATTGGGATCGGTTCGAGTGCCGGTCGTGCGAGCACGCGACGACGCGGCTCGTGTGCTGCGAGACGCTACCGTGTTGCTCTTGGCTGGACGCGAGGCGGAAGCTTCGGCAATGGCGGACGACTGGGTGGTGTCTAGTGGCTCGTTGGCGCTGAAGACACGAGCGTCGTCGACGAAGCGATGTGTCGCATAGCGGCGCGAACTGAGGCGTCGGCGGTCCTCGAGCTCTCCGTGCTCCGTGCGGCTCCCCGAGCAGCGAGCGGCGCGTCGTGGCGACTCGAGGAGTGAAGGAATGAAGAAGAGGTCGAAACTCGGCATCGTGTTCCAGCCCGCGAATCGCCCCCCGCGCAACTGAGAGAAGCCCTGGACGGTTCGCCGCTCCGGGGCTTCGCTGTTTCGGGGGGACTGCGATGCGATTCGAGAGGGCGATGGCCTCGCGCACGGACGCTGAGCTCATCGAGGTCGTGACGGGCGATCCAGAAGACTGGGAGGCCGACGCCCTCGAAGCGGCCAAGGCGGAGATCGACAGGCGCGGCCTCCGGTTCGAGCCGCGCGTGGCCACGCCGGCGACCGATGCTCGTGAAGGCGAAGCTGAGAGCGCGGGGAGCGCGTTCCGTCCCGAGGTGAAGCTCGTCGCGCGTGCGAGAGACGCTCTGCGGACGATGCCAGCTTTCGGTCTGGGTCTCTGGCCGTGGCTCCCACCCCGCGGCGTTCGGTTCTCGAGCCTACGAGATGCCACGGTCACGGGCGTGAGGTTCCGCCTCTGCCGACGTGGCGCTAGGCTGCCTGCCATGCGATGGAGCTCACTTTGGCTGGCGGTCGTCGTCTTCGGCGGCTGTCACGACCCGCCGCCGTCGTCGATCCCGCCGGTTACGTCGGCCGTCGTGCCCGCGCCGCCGCTCGCGCCCGCTCCGCCGAAGAACGGGATCGCCGGCGAGGTCATCGCGCCCGACGGAGCACGGGCCACGGGACGCCTCACGATCACGTGGCGTACGCACGACGAGGAGCGCGAGGTGGCGAGCGGCAACCTCACGCTCAGGACGATCCGCCACATGCTCGATCGCATGAGAGTGAGCGCCGCCGACATCGATCTCGGGAAGACGGCGCGCATTCCGTACCATCTTCCGACCGCGCCGAGCGATGCCGTGCCGGTGGCGATCTTCGACGTCGAGCACACCTTTTGGGAGACCTTCCAGGGCGGCGGCAAAGGCTTCGTCGCGAGCGGCGCTCCGGGCGGCGGCCCGATGAGGCTTGCCCGGAACCCGACTCGCGCTGGGCCAAGGCGTGAGCGGTGCGAAGGCGATCGCTACAAGCTCCTCGTCATCGAGGACGCGCAACTCGGCAGGCGGCGGTTCTGCGCGTACCTCCCCGTGTCGTGGAAGACGGAGCCCCGACGCCTCTATCCCGTCATCCTCCTCCTGCCGGGCTTCGGGTCGGGCGAGATGTCTTATCTCACAGGACCCAAGCACGCCGGTGAGCGCCTCGACGTGATCTCGAAGGAGACGTCGCGCGAGGTGGTCCTCGTCGGTGTCGACACGTCGGTTCCACTCGGCTCGACGTACCTCGAGGACTCGCCGGTGATGGGCGCATGGGACACATTTCTCGCGAAGAAGGCGTTGCCCGTTCTCGATCGCGAGCTTCACATCATCCCGCGGCGCACGGCCCGCGCGCTCATGGGCCAATCGACCGGTGGGTACAACTCGCTCTCGTTCGGAATGCGCCATTCGGATCTGTTCTCCGCGATTGGCGCGTCATCACCCGACGCGCCTGATGTCGAAAAATGGCTGCTCGAGCCAGGGACCCGACGTGCGCGCGAATGGCTTCGGAACTGGGCGTATGTCGAAGCTGCAGTCGGGGGCGCTGGGCAGATGACGAGCTGGGCCGCGAACTGGTCGCCCGACAGCGGCGCGCCGCGAGGATTCCGATATCCGATCAACCTCGATACGGGAGTGGCGGACGAGAACGTCCTCGCGCAATGGGTCGCGAAGACGCCGCACGGTTTCATTCGTGATCCGGCGTTTCTCGCGCGCGTGAAGAAGGACCTTTCCGGTCGGATCATGATCATCGTCGGCCGAAATGACGACTTCGACCTCTTCGCGCCGGCGGAGAGCTTCGCGCGGGAGCTCGAATCTCTCGGCGTGGAGACGCGTTTCGTCGCGACCAATCACGGTCACGCCAACCACCTCGATCGGTTCGAGCCGACGTTGCGCTTCCTCCTAGATAGGCTGGACCACGCGAAGTAGCCGTTGAACGGTCTCGTGAGCTTCTGCTTGTCCGCGGTCGGAGCGCGACGTTTTTCAGAGGCGTGCGGAATAGCCGAACGAGCGACGTGTTCCGTACTGCATGCGCCGCGTCGCTCTCCATACCGTCGCGCTGCTCGTGGTAGCGACGTCGTGCTCGCGATCGGACGATGACGCCCGCGATCGCGAGGGACGACCGGCGAGCCACGCCTCGCTCGCCGCGTCCTCCTATGTGGGTCCCCACGCGCCCCCTCCGACAGCCCCGCCGCAGTTCGATGCGGGCGGCGACGACGACGACGTGAGCGGCTCGCCCACCCGCGATCTCGATCGGAGGGTCTTCGACGCTGTCCGTCGCGATCGGCCGAGGGATCTCGACGCATTGACGAGTCGCCCGCTCCGTGGTGGCAGGTTCGACAGCCTTCGCTCCAACCTGCTCGCGAGCTCCGTGACGTTCCATCACGCGACGTCGACCGAAGCGGGGCGCGAGGTGGTGTACACGATGTCCAAGATCCCCCACGAGATCCACCTGATCTACGAGAGCCGCGGCACGACGAAGCTGGCCGACGCGTACGTCTTCGGTTGGTAGTAGCGGCCCGCGGAAGCCCTTCTTCCATCCTGAGGTTCAACGACCGTGCGCGCGGAGGTCGCTCACGTCTTCGAGATCGCATCGCCTCCGCGCAACTGAAGAGAGGCCTCGGCGCAAGCCGGGGGCTTTCGCGTTTGCCCCCCCGCTCGACACCGCCCAATCTTCCACTACGCTTCCCTCCATGGCGACGGGTTGGGCGCAAGACGGCGCGGTGCAGGATCAGATCGACGCGACGGTCGACAGCGCGGTCAAGCGCGCGCGGAGCCGGCTCGGTCAGGGAGAGAGTCTGCTCGAGTGCGAGGACTGCGCCGAGCCGATCCCCGAGAAGCGGCGGCTCGCGTTGCCGGGCGTGCGGAGGTGCGTGCCCTGCCAGTCCGAGGCCGACCAGCTCGACGCGCAGCAGAGCCTCTACAACCGCCGCGGCAGCAAAGACAGCCAGCTGAAGTAGGCGCCCCCATCGGTTGTACGCCTGCGCCGCCCGCTCGCGGCGAGCGGTGTCGACGGGGGCAGGGTGCTCGCGCCGACCGTCGCGCCCGGATGCACGTCCGACCAGGGCTTGCCCTCCTCGAACGCCATCTGCACGCGGATCGTGTTGCCCGCGCCCGGCTCGCCCTCCCACGGGCCGTACCAGCGCGCGGTGCGCTTCGGATCCGTGAGGCTCTCCCAGACGTCTGCCGGCGTGCCCTTGAACGTGCGCTCGAGGTGCAGATCGACGCCGTCCGCCGTCTTCTCCAAGCGACCCGTAGGCTTCTTGCTCATCGTGCTCGTGCCTTCCTTCGTGGGGCAGGGGACCTCGCGGCTTCTCCTTCGCGCCGATCGCGGCGCGCGCGGTGGACCTCGGTCTCGAGCGCGTCGAGGCGGCGCGACCACGCCTGGGCTCGGGTCGGGGCGTGCAGCTCACGCAGGAACGCCTCGAGGGGCGCGAGCGCATCCAGGTCGAGCGCGTAGCGCCGCTCGCGACCGACGATCTCGTCGCGGACGAGGCCCGCTTCGCGCAGGACCCGGAGGTGCCGGCTGATCGCAGGGCGACTCCCGTGATACTTCTTGAACGATGCGCTTCCATACCCTCCTCGCCGTCTCCAGCCTCTCCCTCGCCATGATGCTCGCGTGCGGCGGAGGCGATGGCCCTGCCGGTCCCGCCGGCGCTCAAGGCGCTCCGGGCGCGCAAGGCACCCCCGGCCAACCCGGCGCGGCCGTGGAGGGCGGCGTCGTCACCGACGCGGGCGCGAGCGACGCCACGAGCGACGCGGCGATCGATGCGGGGCCGGGCTTCGCGGGGTTCGTCGAGATCAAGCGCGCGGCGGCGCCGGCCCGCGATCTGTTGGTGAAGCTCGACACGTTCGAGGTCGGCGCGACCCTCGCCGTAGGGGGCGGCGGCCCTGGGCCGGGGCTCAATCGCCCCGACGTCTCGGAGCTCTCCCTGGAGCTCGACGCCGGCGGGCTCGCGGCGACGCTCTACCAGGACCTGCTCGCTGGGCTCTCGTACGACACGGTCCGCATCCTCGCGCCCGGCGCGACGCCTGGCGCGGAGATCATCGCGGCCTCGACCACTCGGGTCACGGCGTTCGTCGACAACGGCGGCCGTCAGCGCGTGTCGATCGCGTTCGAAGACATCACGTTGTCGTCCGGCGCGACGAAGAGCACCTACAACGTCGTCACCGACAACGCTGGCGCGTGCCCGACGGGCTGCGTCTGCACGCCGGGATCCGACCTCGACACGTTCGTGCAGTCGAGCGATCCGCAGTACGTGCCGCTCGCCCCTCTCGTCCGCATCGACACCCTCGAGCACGGCGGCCTCGTCGCGTTGGGGGGCGGCGGCGGTGGCGGCGGCGGCGGCGCTCGTCCCAACATCTCGAGCGTGCGCGCGCACAGCAAGCTCACGCCGCAGTCCATCTGCGCGTTCCAGTCGCTCGTGGACACGGTGGTCCACGGAAAGATCACGTTCCACACGGCCGCGGCTGGGAGCACGCCGCAGGCCCCCTTCTACGACACGAGCGTCGAAGGAAAGTGCAGCACCGTGTTCGACAGGGTCACGATCAAGGGAAGCCGCGCGGGCATCGACGCCCAGCTCAGCGCGTTCCTCGGCGCGTTCGTGTACACCTCGCGCGAGAAGCTGGCCGACGGCGGCGTCTCGGAGACGACGGCCACGTGGTCGACGATCCTCAACATGGCGTCCGAATCCTGCCAATGAGGCACGGAGCGACGCGCTGGCCCTCGGGAGAGCGCGCGACGCAGCGACGCGCGAGCCCGTCGAAACGCGCGCGTTCCTCGAATCACCACCCGCGCCGGCAGCGGTAGTGGCAGCTGCGTGAGCCCGGCTTGCACGTGTAGTCGGCCGTCCTGCCGCAGCCGAACGTGCTCACGCGCATGGGGGGGCACGGGCGCGAGCTCTGCTCCACGTCGACGGAGACGATGGTGACGTCGTCGCAGCGCAGATCCTCTTGCGCCTCGTCGATCGCCGCCTCCTCGGGGGAGCGCGCGCACGCGAAGAGCAGAGTGCAGGTGAGGGACAGAAGGGCGAGGTAGGAGAGGCGGCGGATCACGGAGCGGGGTGCAGGCGCTCGTCTCTCCAAGGTGCGTCCGGGGCGCGCCGAGTCAATGTGGCGGCGTGCCGCGCCTCACCCCGACGCGGACGCCCGGCGCGACGCGTGGTATTGCCGCGGGATGTCGCAGGGGCGCAGGCTTGTCGGGTGGGTGACGTTCGCCTTCGTGGTGGGCTGCGGGGGTCGTCATGAGCCAGTGGCGCCGGCGCCCAAGGTGGTGCTGGCGCCGGAGAAGCCGGTTGAAGCGACCGAGCCGGGGCTCTTCCCGCTCCCCGCTTGGGACGGAGACGCGGGCCGCGGTACCGGCGCGACGTGGTCGATGCTCGATGGGCTGGTCAAGGCCAAGAGCGTCGTCCTCCTCGGCGAGTCGCTGCACGTGACGACAGAGTTCCCGCGCGTGCGCTTGCCGATCTTGCGGCGACTTCACGAGCAGCTCCACTTCGACGTCGTCGCCGTCGAAGGCTCGATGGTCGATGCGTGGCTGGCGCAAGACGATCTGCTCCGCGCGCCGAAGATGGACGCGGCGGCCGTGGAGGAAGCGAGTCGCACGGGGTGGCTCACGCTCTGGAACACCGCTGCGATGCGCGAAGTCTTGGACTACGTCGCGCGGACCGGCGGGCGCGAGCGGCTCTACTTCGCCTCGATGGATATCCAACCGGGCATGGGGGGCACGCCCATCAAGAAGGCGGTCATGCGGCGCTTCATCGAGCGCGTGCTGGAGTACGCCGGCGAGCCCGATGCGGGCGCGACAGCAGAGAAGCTCTCGGCGACGCTCGACCCGTTGCGTACGTGCGGCGGCGAGCAGCCTGCGCCGCCGGAGCGGGTCGACGCCGTGGCGAAGGTCGTGCGAGCGATACGAGGCGCCGACCCGAAGGTGAGGGCTGTGCTTCCCATGCATGCAGACGCCCTCGCGCTGGTGCCGACGATGCTCGACGAGCGCCTTCACCACTGCAGCGAGATTCTGGGGCCCGGCGGCAAGTTCGCCCCGAACGAATACTGGAGGAACTACAAAGAAGCTCGCGACCGGTATCAGGCCGCGAACGTCGTCGCGCTTCGCGACAAGGTGTCGCGATCTCATCGGGTCGTCGTATGGGGTCACCACTCCCACCTCGGCTACCGCGCTGCAGGAGCAAGGGCGAGCGTGTCGATCTCCGGCGTTCTTCGCGACCGGCTCCCGGGCGAGACCTATGCCCTCGGGCTCTTCGCCGGGGCCGGGAGCTACCTGCGCGTTCAAGATGGTCCTCGCGACAATATCTCCCGCGTCGACGTGTCGGCACCGGGAGACCCGTGTTGTCGAGGTCTCGATGCGCTCCGCGGGCTGTCGTCGTCGCCCACTGGGTATCTCCTCGACCTCGCCCTTGCCCAGGGCAACCCCCGTGTGTCCTTCGCGAAGGAGCGCCTCGGCTACCCGTTGGAGGGCGACGGCGTCCCGGCCGTGCTCGCGGACGAGTTCGATGGCGTCCTCTTCGTCCCTCGGATCAGCGCAGCCACGCTCGAGTAGAGAGCCACTCGGGGACTCACGCGACGGGCGCCCACGCGAAGGTCCCCCTGAGCGCGCCCGACTACCGGTGCGGCGAGGTCGGCGCCACGCGCAGGACGGCGTGGGGATTCAGCCGCTCGAGCTGTTGGAGCTGCACGAACATGTCCGTGTGGCCGCACGAGCGGCAAACCACCAGCTCGAAGTAGTTCGAGCTCGAGCCTTCGACCTGCACGAACGACACGGACGGAAACCAGCTGAGCTCCACGCCGCCGCAGAGGCGGCAGGGACGTGACGCGAGGTTCTGGGCGGCGGGGCTCGGGGACTGAGCGTTCATCGCTCGCCATCATGCCAGCTTCCCGCCCGACGGGGCGGCGCCAAGCCTCGCGCTCGCGGTGGTCGCCGCGGACTGCCTCCAGAGGAGCTGCAGCCCTCGCTTGTCGGCCGTCTGGGTTTGTACTTGACAAATACGTTAATTAACGAAACGGTTAACAAGTCGCCCGCCGAGCCCCTCATGTCTGGCCCCGACCTCGACGCCATCTTCGCCGCCCTCGCCGATCCCACGCGGCGGGCCATCGTCGCGCGCTTGGCGCGGGGCGAGGCGACGGTGAACGAGCTCGCCGCGCCGTTCGAGATCAGCCTCCCGGCGATCTCGCGGCACCTCAAGGTGCTCGAGCGCGCGGGGCTCATCTCGCGCGGGCGGGACGCGCAGCGGAGGCCGTGCGAGCTCCGCGCCGAGGCTCTCGACGAGATCACGCAGTGGGCGCAGCACACGCGCGAAGCCTGGAACGAGCGCTTCGATCGGCTCGACGACTACCTGAAGAAGCTGCAGGCGAGACCCGCCAAGGAGAAGAAGCGTCATGGTCAAAGCAAGTCCTGAAGCCACCTGGTCGCTCGACCGCGAGATCGTGCTGTCGCGCGTCTTTGCGGCGCCGCGCGAGCTCGTCTTTGCCGCGTGGACCAAGGAGGAGCACCTCACGCAGTGGTTCGGGCCCAAGGGACTCACGACGAAGACGCACGAGTGCGACGTGCGCGTCGGAGGGCGCTGGCGCTTCGACATGATCGCGCCCGACGGGAAGGTCTTCGGCAACCGCGTGGTGTTCCTCGAGATCACGCCGCCCGAGCTGCTCGTCTTCGACCACGGCTCCGACACCGACGACGACGCGGGCCGGTTTCGCGTCACCATCACGTTCGACGAGCAGCGCGACACGAACGGCTTCGGCACGACGGCCGGTACAGTGGTCACGATGAGGCAGCTGCACCCCACCAAGGCGCAGCGCGACGGGGCGATCGGCTTCGGCGCCGTCGAGATCGGCTACACCACGCTCGACAAGCTCGCGGAGCACCTGGCGCGGATGCAGTGACGGGGAGGGCATCGGCGCGACGGCCGGGGACGCGCCAGCCCCGAGCGCGCCAGACGCGCCGCCGTTTTGCGTCCGGTTCGAGCGCGGCGCTACGATCCGCCGCGTGATTCGACCCTGGATGGCGGCAGGCGCGGTCGTGGTGGTGACGGGCTCGATCGGGTGCGCCGAGACGTACACGCCGCGCCCGGCGACGACGTTCACGGCCACCGCGGGGCCGCTCAGCGCGGGGTACGACGCGGCGGTCGTCGCGACCTCGGACGGCGCGCGCGCGAAGACGGCGCTCCCGCCCAAGGCGGTCGAGCTCTTTCGCGCCGACACGGTCGAGGCGGGCCAGGTGCCGGCGCCCACGATGAGCCTCGACGAGATCGTGCGGCTCGCGGTGCTGCGTGATCCGGCGATCCGCGCGGCGCTCGCGCAGGTCGAGGCGGCGAAGGCCGACGTCGTGCGCGCGAGCACGTGGCAGAACCCGACGGTCGTCGCCACGCAGTCGCTCGTCCCGTTCCCGGGGCGGCCGTTCACCGAAGACCGGACCGGCGGTCCGCCTCAGCTCGACGTCGTGGTCGGCTACGGCCTCGACCGCATCGTGTTCGGCAAGCGGGGCGCCGCGATCGCCCGCGACAAGCTCGCGGTCGACGCCGCCAGCGCGGCTCACGCCGATCGCGTCCGCACGCGCGTGGCCGAGGCGGTGGTGGCGTACGTCGAGGTGCTCCGTTCGCGCGCCCTCTGGATGCTCGCGCTCGAGGTCTACAAGCACGCCCAGCGCCTGCAAGACGTGACCACCGCGCGCAACGGCGGGGCGGGCGAGCGCGGACGCGTGCGGATCTTTCTCCTCACGACGCACCGCGCGGTCATCTCGGCGAAGGCCACGCTCGAGAGCGCGCGCGCCCACCTCCGCGAGCGCCTCGCACTGCGCGCCGACGAGCCCACGCCCGAGCCGGCGGGCTTTCCGGCGGTCGACCGCCCGGCGCCGCCTCCGTCGGACGAGATCGCGCTCCGCATCGCGTTCGAGGCGCGGCCGGATCTCCAAGCGAGCCAACGCGAGCTCGCGCGGGCGCGCGCGGCCGTCGGCGCCGAGACGCGCGACGGGCTCCCCACGCTGGGCGTCCTCGGCATCGCCTCGCACCAGTTCCAGACGCAGGCGCTCGGCGCGCCCAACGTGTGGTCGTACGGCTTCGGCCTGTACGGCACGCTGCCCCTGTTCGATCGGAACCAGGGCGGCGTCGCGCGCGCGCAGGCCGCCGTGGCCGCCTCGGACGCGAGCCTCTCGGCCAACGCGCTGCGCGTCGAGGCCGAGGTGCGGACCGCGCTCGCCGAGTACCGCGCCGCCTACAAGGCGATCACCGAGGACAACGAGGGCCTCTTGCGCGGCGCCAGCGAGATGCGCACGGGCATCCGCGAGGCGTACGCAGCCGGAGCCAAGAGCCTCGTCGAGGTGCTCGACGCCGAGCAGGCGTTCTCCGACGCGATGCGCCTCGAGATCGAAGAAGAGGCGGGCTACATCCGCGCCTACCACCTGCTCAACGCCACCGTCGGGCGCGCCGTGCTCTCGCGCGAGCCCTGAGGTAGCTCAGCCGCGGGCATGGTGAGGGCGAGGCCGCCTGTCGCGGGGAGTGTAAGGTCATGGGCGCGGCGGCGTTCGACGGCCCATGAAACGCGCCTCCTCGATCTTCTCCATCGTCCCGCTCCTCGTCCTCGGCGCCTGCGCCGCGCAGCCGAGGCCTCCTCAGTCGCCTGCGTCTGCGTCTGCGTCTGAGCCTGCGCCTGCGTCTGCGCCTGCGCCTGCGTCTGAGCCTGCGCCTGCGTCTGCGCCTGCG
>JAGQJA010000324.1 GCA_020430845.1 Myxococcales bacterium | reverse complement strand
GAGGTGGCCGGGCCGGCGCGTGGGTGGCGTGGGCCAGGCGGCGGCGAGCACACCAGGATGCGGGAGCGCAACGGGGCGTGGGTGACATCGTCGTGACATGTGACGTGCGACGAGACGTCGCCATGTCGTCACAGAACGGACACTCGCCCACGGTACTTCTGTCACGTGGCGCTCGACTCTTGGAGCAAAGGCGAAGAGCAGGACGCGGCGCGGGCCAAGCGGCTCGCGGCGTCTTATGTGGCGGCGGCTGCCGTGGTCGCGACGTTGCTCGGCGTGGGCGTCGCGTTCGGCGGGCAGATCAAGAAGCGGGTGCTCGAAGAAGAGGTGACGGTCAAGTTCGTCCCTCGCGAGCCGGTCAAGCTGCCCGACCCTCCCAAGCCTCCTCCCGCTCCTCCTCCCAAGGCCGCGCCCAAGTCGGCGGCCGCCAAGGGCGCGCATCGCGATCCTCCTCCGACGGCGATCCCCAACAAGCCGCCCGAGGAGGGCGATCCCAACAACGCCAAGAAAGAAGAGGCGGTCGGCGATCCCAACGGCGTGGTCGGCGGCACCGGTCGCGGGGGTGGGGGCGCGCCCACGGCTCCTCCCGCGCCGCCGCCTCCTCCTCCTGCGCCGCCGCCTCCGATCCAGCAGATCGTCGAGGCCGCGACCCCGCCCGTGCAGCTCTCGAAGAGCATGCCCGCGTACCCCGACGACGCGCGTCGTCAGGGGATCGAGGCGGTCGTCGTCGTCAAGTTCGTCGTCGACGAGCTCGGGCGCGTGCGCGACGTGAAGATCCTCCGCGGGCACCCGCTGTTCGACGACGTCGTCCTCAGCGCGATCCGCAGCTGGACGTTCCAGCCCGGGACGATCGACGGCAAGCCCACGCGCACCACGCGCAAGGTGAAGATTCCCTTCCGACTGAAGGCATCCTGAAAGAAGGAGTGACGGCCATGGTTTCGTTCAGCCCCATGCACATCTGGGCCAGTATGGGCCTCCTCAGCAAGGTCATCGCGTCCATCCTCGTGCTGATGGCGACGATGAGCCTCGCTGTGGTCGTCGAGCGTCAGATCGCCATCTTGCGCGGCGCGCGCGAGACGCGCTCGTTCCTTCGCGCGCTGCTCCCTCTGCTCGAGGCGTCGCGCTTCGACGAGATGATCTCGCTGAGCGACAAGCACAAGGCGTCGCACTTCGCGCGCATCGTCTCCGCGGTCGCGGGCAAGCTCGCTCACGACAACGGCAAGAACGTCGACGTCGTCGAGCTCGCGCGGCGCGAGGCGGAGCGGCAGAAGGAGGCCGTGGGCGGTGACCTGCGGCGCGGCATGGGCGTGCTCGCCTCCGTCGGTTCGGTCGCGCCGTTCGTCGGGCTGCTCGGCACGGTCGTCGGCATCATCACCGCGTTCCAGGGCATCGCGGCCACGGGCTCGGGCGGCCTCGGCGCCGTGTCGGCCGGTATCGCCGAGGCGCTCGTCGAGACGGCGCTCGGCCTCATGGTCGCCATCCCGGCGGTGCTCTTCTTCAACCAGCTCAACAACAAGATGAACTCGGTCGAGGCCGAGCTCGCGCGGCGTACCGGCGAGCTGCTCGACGAGGTGGAGAACAGCCATGGGCAGCGCAATTCAGGCGAGCTCGAGCGGGCGGCGTGACGCGGCGCCGGACATCAACGTCACGCCGCTCGTCGACGTGGTGTTGGTGCTCCTCATCATCTTCATGGTGATCGCGCCCGCGCTCGAGCACGGCGAGTCGGTCGACCTGCCGGGCGTGCTCTTCCCCGACAAGAGCCCCAAGTCCAAGGTCGACCCTGTCACCGTCACGCTCGGTCGCAGCGGCACGATCTACGTCGAGAAGGTCGCCGTGCCCGAGGCCGAGCTGCCCGCCAAGCTCGCCGCCGTGCACGAGGCCGATCCCACGCGCCGCGTCGTGCTGCGCGGCGACTCGACGCTCGAGTACCAGAAGGTGCGCGCGCTCTTCGGCACCGTGCAGGCCGCCGGCTTCCCCGGGGTGTCTCTCATGGTGAGCAAGAAGAAGGGCGCGGGCGGCGCGGCCGACGACGACGGAGAGGAGTGACGCCGTGGGTATGAGCATCGGCTCCGCGTCGCGGAGCAAGAGGCCTCAGGTCTCGCCGCAGATGAACGTGACGCCGCTCGTGGACATCGTCCTCGTGCTGCTCATCATCTTCATGGTCATCACGCCGCTGCTCTCCAAGCAGATGTGGCTGCAGCTCCCCAAGCAAGACGACAAGGCCGACGTTCCCCCGAGCGACAACAAGAGCGTCGTGCTCACCGTGGCCGCCACCGGCGCGCTCTCGATCAACGGCGCCGAGGTGCCCAAGCAGGAGCTGCGCGATCGGCTCGAGCGCATCATGGCCGCGCGCTCCGACAAGGTCCTCTACTTCGACGCCGCCGACGGCGCCCCTTACGCGAGCACGGTCGAGGCGATGGATATCGCCAAGCAAGGCGGCGTGAAGACGCTCGCGGTGCTGACCACCAAGGTCGCGCAGTAACCCGGAGATCCCTCTCCCCATGATCCCTTCGCTTCGACGTGCAGGCCCGAGATCTACCCAGATCCGTGTATCCACATGTGTGCTGGCGTCCCTGCTCGTCACCGCGAGAGCGAGCGCCCAAGAAGACGCCCCCGCACCTGCAGACGCCCCCGCCCCCGCGCCCGCGCCCGCACCTGCCCCCGCCCCCGCACCTGTAGACGCCCCCGCCCCCGCGCCCGCAGACGCAGACGCCGTCGTCGTCGAGGACGAGGTCGCCGAGGGCACCCTCGATCCCACGCGCCCCGCTCCGCGCGGCATGGGCGCGGTCTGGGGCGTCATCTCGAGCCGCGGCACCAAGGAGACCCTGCTCGATGTGATGGTGAGCGTGCTCGGGCGCAAGGAGTACTCGTCGTCGGACATCGACGGCCGCTACCGCCTCGAGCTGCCTCCGGGCACGTACAGTCTGCGCGTCGTGGGCGAGCTGCACCGCCCTGCGCGCGTCAAGAACGTGCGCGTGGTGCGGGGGCGCGTCGCGCGCGTGGACATCAGCCTCGAGGCCGACGAGACCGCGGTCGAAGAGGTGACCGCGATCGAGGCCGAGGTCGAGCGCGCGAGCGCCGCGACGCAGCTCTTCTTGCGCAAGAACGCGACGCGCGCGTCGGACTCGATCGGCGCGCAGGACATCGCCAAGACGCCCGACCGCAACGCGGCCGACGCGATCAAGCGCGTGGTGGGCGCGTCGGTCGTCGACGGCAAGTACGTGTTCATCCGCGGCCTCGGCGATCGGTACACGAACTCGATGCTCAACGGCGCGCCGCTGCCGAGCCCCGAGCCCGATCGGCAGGCCGTGCCGCTCGACATGTTCCCCACGCTCGTCTTGAGCGATCTCACGGTGAGCAAGACGTTCACCCCCGACATGCCCGGCGACTTCGCGGGCGGCTCGCTCGACATCCACACGCGCGACCTGCCGCAGAAGTTCTTGTTCCAGAGCTCGGTCGGGCTCGGCGTCAACTCGGTGTCGACGTTCGGCAAGCGCCTGTCGACGCCGGGCGGCTCGCTCGACTGGCTCGGCATCGACGACGGCGGTCGCAAGCTGCCCTCGGTCGTGCCCGGCCAGCGCGTCACGCGCCTCAACCCCGACGGCACGCTCAACCCCGGGCTCAACGAGGCGGGCCGCGCGATCAACTCGCCCATGGAGACGGACCGCGCTTTCAACCTGCCCAACGGCAACGGGAGCTTCGTCGTGGGCGACTCGTTCAAGCTCGGCGGCTCGAAGGTGCTCGGCCTCATGGGCGGCGCGACGTACACGCGCTCGTTCCAGAAGCGCACCGACGAGATCGTGCGCACCTACGGCATCGACCCGAGCCGCCCGGGGCAGCTCGTGCGCTTCAACGACTACCGCGCCGAGACGGGCATCGACACCGTGAACTGGAGCGGCCTCGGCACCGCGAGCCTCGCGTTCGACGTCAACCACAAGGTCTCGCTCACGGGCCTCTACAGCCGTAACGCCGCCAAAGAAGGGCGCTTCATCACCGGCTTCAACGACGAGCAGGGCTCCGACATCCAAGACGAGCGCCTGCGCTTCCTCAACCGGAACCTCGTCTACGGGCAGCTGCGCGGCGAGCATCGCTTCAACGCGCTCAACTCCGCCGAGCTCAAGTGGAGCGGGCTCTGGTCGCGCGCGGCCATGAACGATCCCAACCTGCGCGAGACGGTGTACGTGCGCGACCCCGACACGGGCTTCTCGTTCCGTGAGAGCACGCAGAGCGGGCAGCACTTCTACGCGGCGCAGGGCGAGACGACGCGCTCGGGCGCGCTCGACTGGACGCAGCCGCTGCTCAAGGGCGACACGCCCGTGAGCGTCAAGGGCGGCGGCATGGTCACGCTGCGCGGACGCAGCTTCAACGCGCGGCGCTTTCGGTTCATCCGCAACCCCAGCGCAGACCAGGCGCTCTTCCGCCAGCGGCCGAACGAGCTGTTCACCGACGACAACGTCGGCAACGTGATCGAGCTCGACGAGTGGACGCGCCCCACCGACGCGTACGCGGCCAAGTACAACGTGCTCGCGGCGTACGGCATGGCCGACGTGTCGCTCTCGTCGCGCATCCGCGTGGTGCTCGGCGAGCGCGTCGAGGCGGCCAACCAGACCATCGAGTCGTTCGACCCGTTCGCGCCCGAGGCGCAGCGCGTGCGCACCGAGCTGTCGCGCACCGACCTCTTGCCCTCGGCCAACGTCATCTACAAGGTGACCAAGGAGTCGAACGTGCGCCTCACCGCGACGCGCACCGTGGCCCGCCCGCAGCTCCGCGAGCTCGCGCCGTTCGTGTTCAGCGACTTCTTCGGCGCGCGCGAGGTGCTTGGCAACCCCGACCTCGACCGCTCGCGCATCGTCAACCTCGACGCGCGCTACGAGCTCTTCCCGCGCGTGGGCGAGGTGCTCGCCTTCAGCGTGTTCCACAAGCGCTTCCAAGACCCGATCGAGCCGTTCATCATCCCCACGAGCCGCGGCGTCGTCTCGTTCCAGAACGCCAAGGGGGCTGTCAACACGGGCGTCGAGCTCGAGGGGCGCAAGGCGCTCGACTTCCTGCACAAGTCGCTCGACGAGCTCACGTTCCTCGCCAACCTCACCATCGTGCACTCGCGCGTCGACCTCGACACAGCGCAGGCCGGCATCCAGACGACCACGTCGCGCCCGCTCGCCAACCAGTCGCCGTACGTGCTCAACCTCGCGCTCGACTGGAACCACGAGAAGACCAAGTCGCGCGCGCGCGTGCTCTACAACGTGTCGGGCGCGCGCATCGCGCAGGTCGGTCTCAACGGCATCCCCGACACCTACGAGCAGCCGCGGAACCTCGTCGACCTCAGCTACGCGCAGGGCTTCGGCGATCACGTCGACGTGAAGGCCACCGTCGCCAACCTGCTCGACGCGCCCGTGCGCTTCACCCAGGGCGAGAGCGGCGAGTTCCTCGCCAACCGCTACCTGCTCGGCGTCACCGCGTGGCTCAGCGCCACGTACACGCACTGAAACATTCTCGTCACCAACTAGGCCCCAAAGCGTTCCGCTCCCTCCACCCCACGGTCACCGGCGGGTGAGACATAGGGAGCGTCCCGAAAGGAGCTCTCGTACATGTCGCTTCTCCGCATCTCTTCAGCGCTCGTCCTCTCGTCCGTCCTCGGCCTCGCCGCCTGCAGCGACGACGGCAACCTCAGCGGCTCGTCGTCCGGCGGCTCGTCGTCCGGCGGCGCGTCGTCGTCGAGCGGTGGCGCGTCGTCGTCGAGCGGCGGCGCCTCGTCGAGCGGCGGCGCCGTGGTCACCGAGGAGGTCTCGGGCGACATCACGGCCGACCGCACGCTCACGGCCAACAAGCGCTGGCTGCTCAAGGGCCTCGTCTCGGTCAAGCCGGGCGCGACGCTCACCATCGAGAAGGGCACCACGATCATCGGCGACACCACGACCAAGGCGATCCTCCTCGTGGAGGCCGGCGCCAAGATCATGGCGCAGGGCACGGCCGACGAGCCCATCGTCTTCACCAGCCCCGCGGCCCCCGGCGTGCGCCGCGCGGGCGACTGGGGCGGCCTCGTCGTCCTCGGCAACGCGCCCGTCAACTTCACGGGCGGCAAGGGCAACATCGAGGGCATCCTCAAGACGGTCAAGGGCACCGAGTACGGCGGCACCAACGCCGACGACAGCAGCGGCGTGCTCAGCTACATCCGCATCGAGTACTCGGGCATCCTCCTCAGCCCCGACAACGAGGTCAACGGCCTCACGTTCGGCGGCGTGGGCCGCGGCACCAAGGTCGACCACATCCAGGTGCGCCACACGCTCGACGACTGCTTCGAGTTCTTCGGCGGCAACGTCGACGCCAAGTACCTCGCCTGCCAGTACAACGAGGACGACGGCTTCGACTTCGACAACGGCTTCCAGGGCCGCCTGCAGTTCCTCGTGCTCCAGCAGGACCCCAAGCACGCGGGCGAGGACAACGGCTTCGAGAGCGACAACGACGCGCAGGGCTCGGCCAACCAGCCCATGACCGCGCCGCAGGTCTACAACGCCACGCTCATCGGCAAGGGCACGCCCGTCGACAACGTGCAGTACGGCATGCTCCTCCGCAAGAACACGCGCGGCAGCTACGCGAACATCGTCGTCACCGGCTTCGACGCCGCGCTCGACGTGCGCGACGCGGCCACGGCGGCCGGCGTCACGGCGCCCGAGGTCGGCATGCCGGCGCTCAGCGTCAAGAGCACCATCTTCTGGAGCAGCCACGGTCAGGGCGTGCTCGAGAACATCGCGTTCCCCGAGACGGGCGGCGCGTCGCCCGACAAGGACAACGACAACGGCTTCGACGAGGTCGGCTGGTTCAAGACGCCGGGCTTCAACAACTTCGTCAAGGACCCGGGCCTCAAGGCTCCGTTCGACGCGAAGGCGGCGGGCTTCGGCCCCAACACGTCGCTCACCGAGGGCGCCTCGACGCCTCCGGCCGACGGGTTCTTCGACGCCAGCGCGACGTACATCGGCGCGTTCAAGGACGCGAACGACAACTGGGCGACCGCCGGCAAGTGGGCCGTCTGGGACGCAGAGTGATCTGACGGACCGCACGACACCCCGCGATCATCGCGCGGAGGTATCCGAGAAGCGGGCGGCTCTCCGGGGCTCGCCCGCTTCTTCTTCCTTTTGTTCGCCTCGCGCGAGGGTCGCCTCGCGCGAGTTGTCGCCTCGCGCGACGTCAGTCCTCGACGTGGCCGGCGAAGCGCACGTCGACCGTGCGCTCGTCCTCGAACGTCACGTCGTAGATCGGCAGGCCCTTCGCGAGCGTGGTGAGCGTGCGCCGCAGCTGGTGGCTGGCGAGCGCTTGCATCTGCTCGTGCAGGCGGTCCTCGTCGACGCGACCCACCAGGTCGGTCTGCGACGCGATGAGCGCCGCGATCTGTGCGCGGTACCAGGCCGTGACGCGCGGGTGCTGCACGAACACCTGGAACCCGCCCACCGACGGCGACACCAGCGGGATGTGCGTGTACGGCTGCAGCTTGCCGCTGACGCGCACGTTGAGCACAGCGCGCTCGCCGTGCGCGCCGGCGAGGGGGACGAACTCGGCCTCGCGCGCGCCGCTCCACCGCTCGCGCATGAACGTCTCGATGAAGTCGCTCACGAGCCCGGCGCGCGTCTGGTAGCGCTCGGGCTCGGTGAGCGAGAGACGCAGGTGGCCGCATCCGACGTGGGCGGGCATCACGGCGTGCGCGGCGAGCGTGTCGCGCAGGCCTTCGGGCGGGCTCGCCCAGAAGCGCCGCCACGAGAGCGGCGAGTCGACGTCTTGGAGCGCTTCGTCGAATCGCCGGTCGGCGCGCAGCGTCGCGATCGACTTGTTGGCGGCGGCGACGTCGGTGTGCATGTAGAAGCGCCCGAACGCGTCGACGTGACGGGCGAAGAGCGCGCGAACCTCTTCGCGCGTGAGCTCCTTGCCCCGGGTCATCTCGAGGGCCCGAAGACCCACGAGCAGCTCGCCCGCGTCGCCGCCCGGCGTGCCGATCACGCCGCCGTCGTCACGCCCGTCGACGCACGAGAAGTGGCCGTGCACGGCCAGCGCCGCGAGCTTGAGAAAGCGCACGGAGCCCGGCGCGCCGAGGTGCGTGCGTACGTGATCGACGGTGCACGCCTCGCTCTCGGCCGCGGGGGTGGGCGGGGTCCAGAGCACGTCGCGCCGCTCGAGGATCGACGGGTCGCGCGTGGTGGAGTACCCGAGGTCGCGCCACGCGACGATGCCGCCGCGCATGGCAGCGACGAGCTTCATGCCCGACTGTGAGAGCTCGAGGGCCTCTTCGGACGCGCGCTCGCCTCCGCGTGACACGAGCACGACGGGCGTGAAGGGTCCCAGGCGATCGAGCACGCCGTCGAGCTCGCCCCGCGGCACCCACTCCGCGCCGGGGATGTACCCGAGCGGTCCGAGGATCTCTTCTTCGCTCCGCACGTCGATGACGTGCACGTTGCGCCCCGCCTTGGCGACGTAGTCGGCGGGCAGGAGCGGGACGCCCGACGGAGAGTGGTCGAGGTTCGCCCGCCAGCTGACGCGGAACATCCGCTCGGTCTGGGGGATCGCGCCGATGGCCGGGATGACTTCGTCGTCCGAGTAGGGCATCCCCCAAAGGATATTCGGTCGACGCCGCGGCGCGACATCCAGTGTGTCATTTCGACGCACCCGTGCGTCATTTCTCACATGAAGTGAGAAATTTCAATGACTTAACGGGGGTGTGGCGGCCGGGTCAGCGGCCGCCGCGAGGGCGGTTGGGGCGCACGAGGCGCACGAGCGACGCGACCGTGTGGTGGCGCTCGATGGGGTGTCGCAGCGGCACGTCGAGGTGAAGGTCGTAGCGGTTGCACCGGCCCTCGCGGCGACGCGTGAGGTAGCCGGCCTCTTCGAGGTCGTCGACGATGCGGTGCACGGCGCGCTCGGTGATGCCCACGCGCGCGGCGACGTCGCGCATGCGCGACTCGGGGTCTTCGGACAGGCAGAGGAGCACGTGCGCGTGATTGGACAAGAACGTCCAGTCCGGTGCGGCGAGCTCCTGCAGCAAAGCCATGGGCGTAATATGACATCTAGTTCAGGAAAAACAAGACCTGTCACATTTTGCAGCAGTACGCAGGGCACGGTGCCGCACTTCGCAACACTGTTGAGCGAGTCATGCACTGAAAAACATGACATTTGTGTCTGGTATTGGGCTTGCATGGCTCGTGCCCCATGCAGACCCCCTCTCCGCACCGGCGCGTGCTGGACCTCCTCAAGCTAGAGCGAGACGAGGTGTGGGTGGCCATCACCTACGCCGCCGCGGTCAGCCTGTTGTCGATCGCCACGCCGCTCGGCGTGCAGTTCTTGGTCAACACGGTGGCCTTCGGCGCGCTGCTCCAGCCGCTCGTCGTCCTCACGCTGCTCGTGCTGGTCGGGCTCGTCTTCGCCGGCACGCTGCGCGCGCTGCACGCGTGGGCGGTCGAGCGGCTCCAGCAGCGCATCTTCGCGCGCGCGTCCATCTCGCTGGCCGAGCGGCTGCCCCGCGTCGACGTGGCGGCGCTCGACGGCAGGCACGGGCCCGAGATCGTCAACCGCTTCTTCGACGTCGTGACCATCCAGAAGGGGGCGGCGTCGCTGCTCGTCGACGGCGTCGCGCTCTTCTTGCAGATGCTCGTGGGGCTCTTGCTCCTGGCCTTCTACCACCCGTTCCTGCTCGCGTTCGACCTCATCCTCATCGCGTCGCTCGCGGTCATCGTCATCGTGCTCGGGCGCGGCGCCACGCGCACGACGATGCTCGAGTCGAAGAAGAAGTACGCGCTCGCCGCGTGGCTCCAGGAGATCTTGCGCGAGCCGCACGCGTTCAAGGCGCTGTCGGGGCGCGAGCTGGCGCGCGTCCGCGCCGAGACGCTCACGCGTGAGTACCTCGAGGCCCGCCGCGCGCACTTCCGCGTCGTCTTCCGTCAGGTCGTCGGCGCGCTCGCGCTGCAGGCCGTGGCCAGCGCGGCGCTGCTCGGCGTGGGCGGGTGGCTCGTCATCACGCGCCAGCTCACGCTCGGTCAGCTCGTCGCCGCCGAGCTCGTCGTCAGCGCGGTCGTGGCGGGCATGTCCAAGATGGGCAAGCTCTTCGAGGCGTACTACGACGTCGTGGCCGCGGCCGACAAGGTGGGACAGATCATGGACCTCGAGACCGAGCCCCCGGCCACGGTCGAGGCGCCCGCGTCCCAGCCTGGCGCGTCCGTCCGGGCCACGGGCGTGGACGTCGCGTCGACCTCCGGGGCGCTCCGCGGCGTCGACGTCGATCTGCCGCGCGGCGCCCGCGTCGTCGTGCAGCGTCGCAACGGCACCGGCGCGGCGCTCTTGGCCGACGTGCTCGCCGGCGTGCGCTTGCCCGAGCGCGGCCTGCTCGACGTCGACGGGGTCGACGTACGCGACGTCGATCGCCGCGCGTGGCGCGCTCGCGCGGCGCTCGTGCGCGGGCACGAGCTGTTCGCCGGCACCGTGGCCGACAACGTGCTGTTCGGGGCCCCCGTGGCCACGCGGCACGACGCTCGCCGCGCGCTCGAGCACGTGGGCGCGTGGGAGCACGTGTCGCAGCTCGAGGGCGGGCTCGACGCACGGGTGGGCACCGCGGGCGCGGGGCTCGCTCCAGACCTGGCGCTCCGGCTGCTCCTCGCGCGCGTGCTCCTCGCCGAGCCGCGCCTCTTGGTGCTCGACGGCGCGCTCGACGACGTCGACGATCACACGCGGACCGACGTGCTCCGCATGCTCGACGCGCGCGCGCGCGCATGCACCGTCGTGGTCATCACGTCGAACCCCTCGCTCATGGCCTGGGGAGAGCACGCGTACGCCGTCGACGGCGAGCGCTTCGAGAAGATCGCGGTCCCGGTCAAGCCCGAGGGATCGGTAGGAGGAGGACGCGCATGGCTTCGTTGACCCCGTACCGGCACGCATGGGGCCTCGCCCCCGAAGAGACGGTCCGCGACCTCGTCGCTCCCCCGCGGGCGAACCGCGTGCTCGCGCGCATCTTGCTCGTTGCCTTCTGGCTCGTCGCCTCGGCGATGGTGCTCGTGCCCTGGCAGCAGAGCTCGCGGGGCGAGGGCCGCGTGATCGCCTACGCGCCGGTCGAGCGACAGCAGAACGTCGAGGCCCCCGTGGCCGGACGCGTCGCCCGTTGGTACGTGCAAGAGGGCGAGCACGTCGAAGAGGGCGCGCCCATCGCCGACATCGCCGACAACGACCCCGACATCGTCTCGCGCCTCGAGCGCGAGCGCGACGCGCAGATCGCCAAGCTCGAGGCCGCCAAGGCCAAGCGCGACGCCGTCGGCGCCCGCGTCGACTCCCTCGGGGGCTCGCGCTCGGCGGCCATCCGCGCCGCCGAGAGCCGCGCCCTGATGGCAGGGGATCGTGTGCGCGCCGCCGAGCAGTCGCTCAAGGCGGCCGAGCAGGACCTCTTGACCGCCGAGCTCAACGTCAAGCGCCAGCGCGCGCTCTCCGACGACGGGCTCGCGTCTCGCCGCGCCCGAGAGCTCGCCGAGCAGGCGTACGTCAAGGAGCAGACCGATCTCGAGCGCGCGCGCGTCGCCCTCTCGGCCGCGCGCGCCGAGGAGTCGGCCATCATCGCCGACCGCCACAAGATCGAGAACGACACCGCGGCGTCGGTCTCTGGCGCGCTCGCGTCCCGCGCGTCGGCCGAGTCCGACATCGCGAGCGCCACGGCCTCGCTCGCGCAGATCGAGGTCAAGCTCGCGCGGCAGCGCTCGCAGTCGGTGCGCGCGCCTCGCGCCGGCACCATCTTGCGCGTCGTCGCCAAGCAGGGCGGCGAGCAGGTCAAGGCCGGGGATCTGCTCGCGATCATCGTGCCCGACACGCGCGATCGCGCCGTCGAGCTGTGGATCGACGGCAACGACGTCCCGCTCGTGACCCCGGGGCGCCGCGTGCGCCTGCAGTTCGAGGGGTGGCCGGCCGTGCAGTTCACGGGATGGCCCGAGGTGGCCGTGGGCACCTTCGGCGGCACGGTCGCGTTCGTCGACGCCGCCGACGACGGCAGCGGGCGTTTCCGCGCGGTCATCATCCCCGACGCGAGCGGACCGTGGCCCGCCGCGCGCTTCTTGCGCCAGGGCACGCGGGTCAACGGTTGGGTCTTGCTCGACCGCGTCCGCCTCGGCTACGAGGTCTGGCGCCAGGTCAACGGCTTCCCGCCCAAGCGCCCCACCAAGCACATGTACGACGACGCGCCGCTCGGCGTGCGTGGCAAGAGCTCGGGCGGCAAGGGCTCGAGCGACAAGGGGTCGAGCGACAAGGGCTCCGACAGCAAAGACGACGGCGACAAGGACGACGGTGACAAGTGAGGTTTCGCTTCGTAATACATGCATGTGCATGGATAGGTGCGCTCGTCGCGTCTGCGAGCGCCGCCGTCGCGCAGCCGTCGGGGGCGCCGCCCGTGGCCGCGTCCGAGGCGCCGCGCGCGGGCGAGCTCCGGCTCGATGACGTGCTCGCCAACCTCGACACGCAGCTCCCGCTGCTCACGTCGATCGAGCAGGAGCGCGTCATCGCCGACGCGCAGGCGCTGAGCGCCGAGGGCGGGTTCGACCCGCTCGTGCGCGCCCGCGCCACCACGATCCCCACGGGGCCGTACCCGCAAGATCGTGTCGACTTCCTCGTGGAGCAGCCCACGGCGATCTGGGGCGCCAAGCTCTTCGGCGGGTACCGCATCAGCCGCGGCGACATCGCGCCGTACGACGGCAAGCTCGTCACGGGCGGCTGGGGCGAGGGCAGGCTCGGTGTGGCGGTGCCGGTGTGGCGCGACGGGCCGATCGACAAGCGACGCGCGGCGCTTCAGAAGGCCGAGCTCGGCCAGGAGAGCGCCGGGCAGTCGGTGCAGGCCAAGCGCATCAAGGTCTACCTCGGTGCGTCGCTCCGCTACTGGAAGTGGGTGGGCGCGGGGCGCAAGGTCGCCATCGAGCGCGAGCTGCTCGACCTCGCGCTCACGCGCGCGTCCCAGGTGTCTGCGCGCGTCGAGCGCGGCGACGTGCCCGCGTACGAGCGCACCGAGAACGAGCGCGTCGTCGAGCAGCGCCGCGCGCGCCTCGTGGCGGCCTCGCGCGAGCTCGAGCAGGCCGCGATCTCGCTCTCGCTCTACTACCGCGGCGACGACGGCGCCCCGCGGCTGCCCGACGCGAGCCGCGTGCCGAACGCCGTGCCGGAGCCAGCGACGCTCGTGCCCGACCAGGCGCGAGACGAGCGCGTCGCGCTCGAGAACCGCCCCGAGCTGCGCAGCCTCGAGGCCAAGCGCAGGCAGGCGGAGGTCGATCGTCGCCTCGCCGACAACCAGCGCAAGCCGGCGATCGACCTCATCGTCGCGGGCGCCAAAGACTTCGGCCCGGCCGACGACAAGATCCTCAAGCCCGAGCTCGAGGCGTCGCTGGTGCTCGAGATCCCGATCCTCACGCGCGTGCAAGACGGGCGCTTCAAGGAGGCCGAGGCCAAGATGACGAGCATCGCGGCCGAGGCGAGGTTCGCGCGCGACAGCGTCGTGGCCGACGTGCGCGACGCGGCGTCGGCCACGCGCGCCGCTCAGGGCAAGCTCGAGGCGCTGCGCCGCGAGATCGAGGCGTCGAGCGCGCTCGTCACCGCCGAGACCCAGCGCTTCTCGCTCGGCGAGACCACGTTGCTCATCGTCAACCTGCGCGAGCAGGCGCTGGCCGACGCGCGCAAGCGAGAGATCGACGCGCTCGTGGAGTATCGCCAGGCCCTCGCGGCGCGCACGGCGGCCCTGGGCCAGCTCCCCGTGACGCGCCCGCGCTGAGGCGCGCGCTCGCCGTCAGCGCGCGCGTCGCGCCGTCTTGAACGCCGCGTTGTTGCCGTTGTCGACGGCGAGGTAGAGGGTGCACCCGTCGGCCGACACGCCCATCGGGAACGTGTCGGTGGGGGCGTCGAGCACCGCGAGGTTGGTGGCACCGCCGAACGTGTCCCCCTTGCTCGCGCGCGTGGCGACGAACACGCGGTAGACGCCGCTGACCTTGCGCGCGAAGAACAGCGTCAGCTCGTCGCGGCTCGGGATCGGTGCCCGCTCCTCGCCGATCGAGCTGATCGCGTCCTGGCGTAGCGGGATCATGAAGCTCGCCGCGCCGCCGTTGCGCTGCGCGACGAAGATGTCCGAGCCGTTGCCCATGCCCGAGTCGTCGGCAAAGTAGATCGTCGCGCCGTCGGGCGTGACGTACGGGTCGATCGCAGCCCCCGTCCCGCCGAGCCCCGTGACGTTGCGCCCGCCGTCGAACTGCAGGCCCTTGCTGGCCCGCGTCGCCACGTAGATGACCGAATTGGGCTTGGTGCCGCGCGCGTAGTAGAGCGCGGTGCCGTCGTCGGTGATGCTCGGGTGCGCCCGGCTCGTGGTGCCGCTGTTGAACGCGCCTTGGAGCGACGCGGGGTCGCCGAACGGGGCGTCGACCGAGGGGCGCGTGTTGTAGAAGACGCCGTCGGCCGGACCGGTGTCCGCGGTGACGTAGAAGGTCAGCTCGTCGGGCGCGGGCAGCGCCATCGTGCGGCGGGTCAGGCTCGTGAGGCGCAGCTCGAGCGACGTCGGCGCCTCGAACGGCTTGGTGGGATCGCACGCGCCCGCGTCGGGGAGGGGAGGCGCTCCGTCGGGCTGCAGCGCCCCGTCGGGGATCGCGCTCGCGTCCGCGCCGGGCGGCCCGTCCGGCGCGCCGCCCGCGTCGTCGGGTGGCGATGTGGCCTCCGAGGAGAACGCTCCGCACGCCGCGCATACGGCGGCGAGGAGCGCGGTGCTTCGCGCCGAGCCCATCCGCTCCAAGTATCGCGCGCCACAGGCCCGATGCCCACCTCGCGGGGCTCGGGCCGGGACAATCGACCGAGAAGTCTGTGTTCCGCGCGTCCGCGTCGTCGCCACCGCGCGTCTGGTTTCTGTCTGGATTCTGTCTGGTTTTGTGGGCTGCGCGGCATCGCAACGTACGCACCTGTGGGTTGGTACCCTACATGCAGGCGTCGGAGCCATGCTCCGCTCCGCCGTACCTCTCGCCCTCATCCTCGCTGCGTCCGCGCTCCCTGGCTGCTCTGCCGAGGCCGAGCCCGTCGCCGAAGACTCGAGCGCGCAGACGTCGTTCACACCGCGGGTCGGTCCCAAGGAGTTTCGCGACGACTTCTACACGTACCTCGCGCGAGACGGCGTCTCCGAGGCCAAGGCGAAGAAGCTCGTCTACCTCACGCCGCCGCAGGTGATCCGTCCGCCCAACGTGCGCCCCGGCGCGGGGGACGACGCGGTCGGGCCATACGACCGGTTCTTCTCGGCCGTGCGTCCGAGCACGCTCTACGACTACGGCGTGTCACAGCCCATGCGCCCGGTCGCCGACATCGAGTCGACGTTCGCGCGCTCGGGGCCGATCCACGTCATCTTGCTGCCGGGCATCTTCGGCGAGTTCATCGAGGACCGCCCGTTCGAAGAGCTGCTCTCGCGTCAGGGCTCGAGCGCCGCCCGCGCGTGGAAGACGATCGCGGCGCGCGCGCGCGGCACCGCGCAGGGCAAGGTGTCGGCGTATCGGCTCTCGTCGCTGCGCCACGAGGACGTGCCCATCGACGAGGCGATCGACGTCGCGAGCATCGACGACGCCAGCGGCGCGCCCCTCGTGACGCTGGCGTTCATGCGCCCCAAGGCCGGCTCGCTCGAGACGCTCGGCTCGCTCGACGACAGCACGCAGACCTACCTCCCGCGCATCGACCGCTACACCGCGCTCATGGGCCGCCCGAAGAACCTCGTGATCATGGGGTACTCGCGCGGTGCGCCGGTGGCGCTCGACGTGGTCGCGTCGGCCGCCAAGGCGCGCGGCGCGCACCCGTGGGTCGACGACGTCGCGGGCGTGGCCTCGCTCGCGGGCGTGCTCTACGGCACGGGCCTCGCCGACGCGACCAAGGCGCCGGGCAACGGCACCGGCGCGATGATCCAGGAGATCGCCGACCTCGCGGCGCACCTCCGCTCGTGCGATCCGGCGCGCCCGCTGCACGAAGCGGCGTGGGCGCGCAGCGAGAACACGGCGCGGTGGACGGGCTCGATCGCCAAGATCGCGTGGCTCATGTCGCGCTTGCCCAAGCACCCCGAGATCGACGCCGAGCGCATCGCGTCCGCGACCGCGGACCTGGGCCGCTTCGCCAAGCTCATCCAGCGCATCGTGTTCGACGACGCGCTCAACCTCGACGATCCACTCGGCGACTACTGCGGCAACATCGAGCGCTTCAAGAAGATGGTGACGATGACGCTGCGCGGGGTCGACTCGCTCACCACCGCGTCGCGCCTCGCGTGGTGGCGCACGCACGTGCTGCCCCCCGGCACGCGGGTGTTCTCCGTCACCGCCACGATGGGCGACGCGACGCGCGGGGGCCACGCCTGGCCGCTCGCGACCGACGCCGAGGTGAACGACACGCGCTCGGTCGACTTCAAGAGCCTCCGCACCAACTTCTACGACCTCTTCGACGCCTCGGGGCTCGATCTGAACGACAGCCAGGTCACCCTGCCGCGCGCGAGGATCTGGCCCGAGCTGCACCCCGTGCTCAATCCCGGACAAGCGCCGATCAAGGCGTATTTCATGGGGGCCTTGGGCACGCATCACTGGGGCTTGGCGTTCCCGCGAGCGATCCCGACGCAAGACGGATTGCGCGGCAACCCGTTCCCCCGCACCGCGCTGATGCAGGCGATGGGCACCTTCGTGTCGCAGGCGATTGTGTCCGAGCGCTAGCGAGCGCGAGCGCGAGCGCGAGTGCGAGCGCGTGCGCGTGGGCGTGGGCGTGCGCGAGCGCGGGCGCGTGCGCGAGCGCGAGCGCGGGCGCGAATGCGTGCGCGTGCGCGGGCGCGAGTGCGAGCG
>JAGQJA010000323.1 GCA_020430845.1 Myxococcales bacterium | reverse complement strand
ACCACCTGATGGCGCGCGCGCGTGATCGCGACGTACATCGCGCGCCTCGACGCGGCGTCGTCGGGCCACGTCGCGGCGCTCGCGTCGGGCACGACCACGTAGTCGAACTCGAGGCCCTTGGTCTCGGACACGATGCTCACCTGCACGGGCCCGCGCGCGAGGAAGCGTCCGTCGAAGACGAGGCGCGTAGGCACCTCTTTCAAGAGAAGCGGCGCGAGGCGACGGGCCGTGAGCGGGTGGCGGCAGATGACGGCGATCGACGCGCGTCGATCGCGGGCGAGCAGCGTGGCCATGTCGCGCCCGAGCGCCGTGGCCATCGCGCGCTCGTCCGAGAACACCTCTGTAGGCGCAGACGCGGCGCCCGTGGCGTCTCGCACCGACCGCGCGATCGCCACGATCTCCGGCGGGCACCGGTAGCCGATCTCGAGCGTGGCGGTGGCGTGGTCGACGGCGCCGAGATCGCGCATGACGGAGTCCCACCCCTGGAAGGTGCTCGTCTCGTCGGTGTGTTGGTCGGCGTCGCCCGAGACGATGAGCGCGCCCCCCGGGGCGAGGCTCCGACCGAGAAGCGCCAGCTCGAGCGGCGCCAGCTCTTGCGCCTCGTCGATCGCGATGAGGTCGAACGTGCGCGGCGCCTTGGGAACGGCGCCCGAGAGGCGCGCGCGCATCCGATCGAGCTCGAAGAGCACCGCGTAGTCCTCCACGTCCACGGTGGTGGCGTGCTCGGTCGCCGTGCCTTCGTCGAGCGGGCGTCCGTCGACGGCGATGAGGCGCTTGCGATCGGTCACGTGAGACCACGCCCGCTCGGTGGTCGCCGAGAACTGCACGCGCGTGCGGTCGAGCACGTCGTCGACCACGAACGCCGGCAGCGAGGCCTCGCGCGCGACGCGCTGCATGAGCACGCGATCGCCGAAGAGGTGCTGCAGGTCACCGCGCGTCACGCTCGCGCTCGTCTTTCGCGGGCGGACCGGGGCGTCGGCGTCGTCGTCGATCGTACCCGGGCGCCGCGACGCGATCTCCTCGAGCGCGACGCGCAGGGCCGGGCTGCGCTTGAGGCGCATCACGCTGGGCGGCGTGCTCTCGCTCTCTCGCGGCAACCGCCGAAAGCATCGGCGCGCCTGCTTGTTCGCGAACGCGTCGAACGACATCATCGCGATGTCCACGCCCATGCGCCGGAGCACGGGGCGGATGAGCCGCACGAGCCCCTCCGTGGGCACCACGATCACGCCGTCTCGCCTGCGCTCGGCCTCGTGCCACAGGCGCGCCACCCGGTGCAGGAGCACGGTCGTCTTTCCGTGCCCCGCCTCGCCGAGCACCAAGAGCGCGCGCTCCTCGGGCAAGGCCACGGCCGCCTGCTGCGCGGGGTCGAGATCGACGTCCACGAGCGACGGCGTGCGCCTCCGCTCGGCGGCCGTGCGAGGCGACAGGAGGTGCGTGCGTGAGCGCGCGGTCATGGGCGCATGAGGCCCGAGCGCGGCGACGAAGAGAAGCTCCTCGTTCGCGGCCATTCCGGCGATAATGGAGGGCGTCGGGGCCGGCTTCTGGAGCGCGCGACGTGCCGCGGCCGCTCGCTGTGCTACCCTGGTAGCACAATGCCGAAGCGCGCCGGTGCTACCGAGAAGATCAGCATCTCCGTTCGATCGTCAGACTTGGCCTCTCTCAAGAGGCGCGCCAAGCGCCTCTACGGCGGCAACGTCTCGGCGGTCATCGCGGAGCTGGCCGCCGACGCGGCGTTGCTCGAGGGCATGCACGATCTCGTCGCGCAGCTCGGGGGTCCGAGCCTCAGCGACGATGACCGGGAGAGCCTCGATCGAGAGTGGGCGAGGCAGGCTCCGCGTCCGAGCAAGTCCCCCCGTAAGCGCAAGGCCCGAGCGACGTCGTGAGAGACGGCCTCACGTTCGACACCGGCGCGCTCGTGGCGCTCGAGCGACGATCCGCGCGGGCGCGCAAGATCGTGGAGCGCGCCGTCGAGCTCAAGGTGCGCATCACCGTCCCGGCGGTGGTCGTCACGGAGTGGTGGCGCGGCCGAACCGACGTTCGTGATCACATCGTCGACGCCGTACGCGTCGAGCCGCTGTCGGAGCGGGTTGCCAAGCTCGCGGGCGAGGCCCTGGCCGCGGTGCGCGGGGCGACCGCCGTCGACGCGATCGTGATGGCCTCGGCGGCGCAGCGGGGCGAC
>JAGQJA010000322.1:3196-3877 GCA_020430845.1 Myxococcales bacterium | reverse complement strand
AAACGCAAACGCAAACGCAGACGCGAACGCGAACGCGCGCAATAAAGTCCACTTGACTCTAACAAGAGTCTGCGCCACCTTTAGCCCGTCATGCTTTCATCTCGTCTCATGGTCTCCATCCCCTCCCGCGGGCCCTCCAAGGCCGCCGCCTCACAGATGGCGCGCGACGCCGTCGCCGTCATCGAGTCCGGGGCGTACACGGCCCCTTCGGGGGCCCGCGTCGACATCCGCGAGGCCATCGCGCGCGCGGTCGCGGGCACGCGAGAGATCCGCCCCGACGACGCGATCCCTACACCCGAGCGCGCCGGCGTCCACGCCCGCCTCGAGTCCTCGCACGAGACCTCCCTGGCTTGCGCGGCGCGCCTCGGGGCCGGCGGCGAGCGCGTCTTGGTGCTCAACTTCGCGTCGGCCAAGAACCCGGGCGGCGGCTTCCTCAACGGGGCGCGCGCCCAAGAGGAGTCGCTCGCGCGTGCGTCGGCCCTCTACGCGTGCCTGTCGCGCAAGGAGATGTACACGCACCATCGGGCCTCGCACGACGCGATGTACACCGACTGGTGCATCTACTCCCCCGACGTCCCCGTCTTCCGTGACGACGCCGGCGCGTGGCTCGAGACGCCGCAGCTCGTGTCTTTCCTGACCTCCCCTGCCCCCAACGCCGGCGTCGTGCTCGAGCGGGAGCCT
>JAGQJA010000322.1:0-3104 GCA_020430845.1 Myxococcales bacterium | reverse complement strand
GCGTGGGGCTGCGGGGTCTTCGGCAACGATCCCGAGGCCGTGGCCGACACGTTCGACGCCGCCCTCCGCGGACCGTTCGCGGGCTGCTTCGAGCACGTGGTCTTCGCCGTCTACGACACGACGCAGGACCAGCGAAACTACGGCCCGTTCGCCCGACGTTGGCCGCCGCTCGCCACGGACGCGTGAGGCGCATGGGCCGCGGGCAGGCCACCGAGCCGCGCCGGAGCCCCCTACCCCAAGAGGGCGATAAACCCTGTAAATTCAGAATGTTGTGGAGCCGAGGGGGATCGAACCCCTGACCTCATCCATGCCATGGATGCGCTCTCCCAGCTGAGCTACGGCCCCGAAACCTGGGTGCTGCCTGCGAAGCGGGCGAGCGGCGTCTGTCTACTAGGGCCCCGGGCGCGTGTAAAGCCGGTCGTCATCAACCTCGTCGAACTACCGGAAAGCCGATCGCGAAGGTGAGGATCGTGACCAGGACGGCCGCGAACACGACGGCCGGGAGCTCGCCCGTGCCTTCGACCCCAGCCGCCGCAGGCATGGTCGCCAGCACGCCCGCTGCCATCCCGCGCGGGAGCGAGACGACCGCGAGCTTCTTGTCCTTGGGCGTGAGCGTCGAGCCGATGACCGCGAGGTAGAGACCGGGCACCCGGACGACGAGCAGCACGAGGCCGAGCGCGCCTCCGAGCGCGAGCAGCCCCCACGGAGGGCCGAGCATCGCGCCGATGAACGTGAAGAAGAACGACTTCACGAAGAACGTCATCTGCCGGTGGAAGCCGCGCACGTCGTCGCCCAGATCCATGCCGAGCGGGTTGGCGCTCTCACGCGTGAAGCTCCGCGCGTTGCCGACGAGCACCGCGAACGACAAGATGCCGAGCGCCGCGCTCCCGCCCGCACGCTCGATGACCACGTAGAGCACGAACAACGAAGCGAGCGTCACGGTGTAGGCGTGCTCACTGCCCTTGAGCAGGCGCAGCACGACGAGCCAAGCGCCGCCCGCGACGGCCCCGATCGCCGCGCCGATGCCGAACGACTTTCCGAGCACGATCCACGGCGACGCGCCGCCACGACCGGGCACCAGCATGTCGATGAGGGCGCTCGCGCCGACGACGCAGAACGCGTCGGTGAACGCCGACTCGAGACCGACGAGGTTGGACACCTTCTCGTCGACCTTGGCCTGCGTCATCGCGGGCATGATGATGATCGAGCTCGACCCGCCGAGGATCGCGCCGATGAGCAGACAGTGCATCCACGTGAAGCTGGCGGGAAAGAGCCCGAGCTTGCGCGCGCCCATCGCGGCGGCGGCGAGCCCTGCGGTCGACAGCGCGAAGGTGATCACGGCGAGGAGCCCGGAGCGCGGGGCCGCGCGTGAGAGGTCGGAGATGCGGAGCTTCGAGCCGCCGTCGAAGAGGACGATCGTGAGCGTGATGGGCGCGAAGTAGGGCGCGATACCCGAGAGACGCTCGCGGTCGACGAGGTGGAGCACCGGACCGAGCAAGATGCCGGCGGCGATGAGCCACACGACGTCGGGCACGTTCGTCTTGCGGAAGACGAGCTCTCCGATCGCGCCGATGAGGAAGATGCCGGCGACCGTGAGCAGGAAGAGCGCCGGCGTCACGTGCGGCCCTCCGAGGTCGAGATTCCCAGTCGTTTCATCATCTTCTGTAGACCGTAGCGTGACACACCGAGCAGCTCGGCGGCGCGCGTCTGGTTGCCTTTCGTTCGCTCGAGCGCCTCCCGCAAGAGCTGGACCTCGAGGGCGTCGACGCGCGCGCGTAGCCCGAGCCCCGCGTCGCGAACGGCGCCGGGCCCGCCCCGTCCCACGTCGTCGGACAGGTCGCTCACGTCGATGCGCTCGTCGACGAGCACGAGCGCGCGGCGCACTTCGTTCTCGAGCTGACGCACGTTGCCGGGCCACGGATAGCCGACGAGTCGGTCCATCGCGGCGCGGGTCACGCGCACGCGGCGGTCGGGCGCGTGCTTGGCGACGAAGCGCTCCACGAGGAGCGGGATGTCCTCGGGCCGCTCCCGCAGCGGGGGCACGCGAATCGACACCACGTTGAGCCGGTAGAAGAGGTCTTCGCGAAACGTACCGGCGGTGACCATCGCCTCGAGATCGCGGTGCGTCGCGCCCAGGATGCGCACGTCGACCCGGTGCGTGCGCTCACCGCCGACCGGGCGCACCTCGCCGTCTTGCAGCGTGCGCAGCAGCTTGGTCTGCATCGAGAGCGGCATCTCTCCGATCTCGTCGAGGAAGAGCGTGCCTCCGTCGGCGACGTCGAACAGGCCGGTGCGCGTGGCGTGGGCGCCGGTGAACGCGCCGCGCACGTGGCCGAAGAGCGTCGACTCGAGGAGCGTCTCGGGCACCGACGCGCAGTTCTCGCTGACGAAGGCGCGAGCGGCCCGCGGGCCGTTGCCGTGGATCGCGCGCGCGACGAGCTCCTTGCCCGTGCCCGACTCGCCGACGAGGAGCACCGGGACGTCGCTCGCCGTCACGCGGTCGACCAGGCGGAGCATGGCGCGCATCGGATCGGAGCGACCGGCGATCGCCTCGTAGCTGTAGCGCGTCTCCTCGGCGATGGTCTGACGCATCGCGCGCATCTCGACCTCTCGCTCGCCGAGCTCGGCCTCGAGTCGGCGTCTCGCGCGTTCGGCGCGGCGCGCGGCGCGCCGGAGGAGCACCTGGTCGCGCGCGTCGGCGATCGCGTGCGCGGCCTGCGAGGCCACCAGGCGAATCCAAGCGATCTCGGTGTCGCCGAACGCGCCGCGGCGGACCCGGTCGTCGAGGTAGACGACGCCGAGGGTGTCGCCGCGCGCGACGAGAGGCACGGCGATGACGCTGCGGAGCTGGAGCGCGTGCACGGACGCGTGCAGATCGCCGATCTGCGCGTACGCGTCGGTGGCCGACACCACCGCGCCTTCGCGCAGCGCCTGCTGCGCGATGCCCATGGAGAGCGTGAGCTGGTGCCCCGTGAGATCGCGGCGGGCGAGGTTGCGCGCAGCGCGAGGCACGAGCCGGCCGTCGGGGGCACGGAGCAAGAGCAGCCCGCGCTCGACGCCGGTCCACACGAGCATCGTGTCGAGCACCTGCTCGAGCAGCGGGC
>JAGQJA010000321.1 GCA_020430845.1 Myxococcales bacterium | reverse complement strand
GACGAGGGCGCGCAGGCTGGCGTCATCGGTGGGAATCGACGGAGGCGGCGCCGCGGCGGCCGGCTTCTCCGGGCGTGACGGGGCAGGCGCGTCGCTGGCGGGTGCGTCCCCGGCGACGCCGAGGATCGACGCGGGAAAGTCTTTGACGTCGAGCGTGGTGGTCTGCCCGAGCGCGAGCGCGACCCCGAGCGCCTGATTGAGCTCGCGCACGTTGAGCGGCCAGTCGTGCGCGAGGAGGGCGCGCCCGGCCTCGGGCGTGAGCTTGTAGGTCGACGCGCTCTCGCCCTTGGCTCGCGCGAGGAGCACCGAGAAGATGAGGCCGAGGTCTTCGGCGCGATCGCGCAGCGGCCAGAGCGTGTGTGTGTAGCCGGCCAGGCGCGCGTGCAGGTCTGGGCGGAGCGAGCCGACGGTGCGCAGCGTGGCCGAGACCACGCGGAGGTCGACGGCGACGGCGCGGGTGCTGCCCACCGGCACGACCTCGCGCGTCTCGAGCACGCGGAGCAGCGCGGCTTGCGAAGGTCCGGGGAGGTCTCCGATCTCGTCGAGGAAGAGCGTGCCGCCGTCGGACGCGCGCACGAAGCCGGGCTCGTCGCGGAGGGCGCCCGAGAACGCGCCCTTCATGTGCCCGAAGAGCTGACTCTCCATGAGCGTCGCCGTGAGCGCGCCGCAGTTGACGGGCACGAACGGGCCTTCGCGGCCCGAGAGGCGGTGCGCGGCGGCCGCCAGGACTTCTTTCCCGGTCCCCGTCTCGCCGAGCAAGAGGATCGAGAGCCCCGAGAGCGCCACGCGGGCAAAGCTCGCGAGCTCGTTCGCGTAGGCGGGCACGAGCGAGGCGATTCCGTACTCGCGCCCCATGAGCTTGTCGCTGTCGAGGTCTCGGGCGGCGCTCTCGGGTGTCGGCATCGCCACGCGCAGGATGAAATGGGCCGCGCCCATCTCGAAGCCGGCGCCGTCGGTGAGCACGCGCGCCTCGACGCACTCTCCGTCGACGCGGGTTCCGTTGGTCGAGCCGTCGTCGACGAGCGTCCACGCGTCGCCGTTGCGCACGAGCCGGCCGTGGCTCGACGACAGCAGACCGTCGGGCAGCTTGATCGACAGCACGCTGCGCGTCCCGTCCAGCTCGCGCGCGGCGGCTCGGACCGAGCCTCTGCGGATGCGGACCTCGTCGACGCCCGCGAGTGACCACCGCGCGCCCCCTGCGAGGGGCCGGGCGCCCTCGAGCACGAGAAAGAGCTGATCGACGGGCCGCACGTCTCCGCCGACGCCCGAATCCGGGGAATCTCGGCGGACGGTCCGCGCCAGCGTTTGCTCGGCCATGCCCTCGCAGACTATCAGACGTCGCGGCGTAGCCGCTCGCGCGCGCGGTCGATCTGGTCGGCGTGCGCTCCCAGATGCGCGAGCAAGCGCTCGATCATCGCGAGGGCGACCTCGCCTTCGGCCGAGATCACCTCGCTCGCCCCCGCCTCATGCAGGCGTGCGCGCTCCGAGACGTACGGGACGCGCGCGAGCACCACGACGTCGGGAGCGAGCTCCTTCGCCATGCGGATCGTCGCCTCGGGTGGCGTCGACGCGGTGAGCACCAGGCTCCGCGCGCCCGAGATGCCCGCGCGCTCGAGCACCTCGCGCTGCGCGGCGTCGCCGTAGAGCGCGTCGATCCCCTGGTCTTCGAGCGCCGCGACCGTGTCGTGGTTGAGCTCGATGACCGTCGGGCGGATGCCGTGGTCGTCGAGGAGCTTCACCACCGACCGCCCCACCGGCCCATAGCCGACGACGACGGCGCGGTGCGCTGCAGGAACGGCCGCGCGTGCGCTCGCGGCGTCGTCGTGCTCGACGTCGCGACGTGCCTGCCGGGCGGCGAGCCGCGCGGCGACGGGCTCCACGAGGCGCATGAAGAGTGGGTTGAGGGTGACCGAGATGAGCGACGTGGCGACCAGCGCCTGCGCGGCCTGCGGCGGAAGGAGCCCCAGGTGTCCGCCGAGGCCCGCCACCATGAACGAGAACTCGCCGATCTGGCCGAGCCCGAGCGCGAGCCCCACGGCGGTTTTGGGCGGGTAGCGGAAGGCGAGCACGACGACGAGCGTGACGGCGGGCTTGGCGATCCACACGACCGCGAGCGTGGCGGCGATGACGCGTGCGTTGGGCACGATCTGCGCCGGGTCGAGGAGCATCCCGGTCGCGACGAAGAAGAGCACGGCGAACGCGTCGCGCATCGGGAGCGCCTCCGACGCGGCGCGCGCGCCGAACTTGGACTGACCCACCACGAGACCGGCGAGAAAGGCACCGAGCGCCATGGACGCGCCGAAGAGCTTCGCCGCGCCGACCGCGACCCCGAGGGCCAGCGTGAGCACCGCGAGCGTGAAGAGCTCTCGCGAGCGCGTGCGCGCGATGACGGCGAGCAACGCCGGGATGGCGCGGCGTCCGACGCCGAGCGCGAGCGCGACGAGCGCGCCGATCTTCGCCAGCGCGACGACGAGGGCCACCACGAACGGCGCGACACCTCTGCCGCCGGATCCCGACTTGACGATCGGCAGCAAGATGACGACGAGGACGACGACGAAGTCCTCGACGAGCAGCCACCCGATCGCGAGGTGCCCGGTCTGCGTGTGCAAGAGGTCGCGGTCTGCGAAGACACGCAGGAGCACGACGGTGCTCGCGATCGCGATGGCGAGCCCGTAGAGCACCCCGGCTGTCCCGCTCCAGCCCATGGTGCGCGTCGCGAGCCAGCCGCCCCCCGTCGCCGCGCCCATCGCCGCGATCGCGCCCGGGATCGCCACACGACGTACCCGCATCAGCTCGTCGACGTGGAGGTTGAGGCCCACGCCGAACATCAGGAGGATGACGCCCAGCTCGGCGAACTGATTGGCGATTCCGCCGTGCGCGACGAAGCCCGGAGTGAACGGGCCCACGATGACGCCCGCGACGAGGTAGCCCACGATGGGAGACAGCCTCAGGCGCTGCGCGAGCAGCCCCAGCACGAGCGCTGCCGCGAGGGCACCGGTGAGCGTCGAGATGAGGTCGAGTCCGTGGTCCATCAGCGGCGCTCCGGAGCAGACCGCAGACGACAGGCAGTGTCCACCGCGCGGCCGCCCAGCGTCACGCGCGGGCCGCGACCTCGCCGGCGACAACGGACGTGCGCGCGAAGCTGAGCACGGTGGCGCCCGCGACGATCGCGGCGGGGAAGAAGAGCGCCGCGAAGCCGAGCGCGCCAGCGATCACCGCGCCCGACGCAGCGCCCGCGGTGAAGGCGGTGATCTTGCCGACGCGGAGGGCCGCGTGGCGGAGCGCGGTGCGACGGACGTCGCCGCGGGTGTGGAGCGCGGTGGCGAGGTGCACGCCGAGGTCGGTGGTGGAGCCGGTGAGGTGCGTCGTGCGCACGATCATGCCGGTGCTCGTGGCCACCGCGGCGTTCTGCAGGCCCATCGCGAACGCGAGGAGCGAGAGGAACGCGACGCCGCGAGGGCCGTCGATGTCTGCCCCGAAGGCGCCGAACGCGCCGCCCGATCCGAGCACGCCGAGGAGCGTGAGGAGCGCGGCCACCACGAAGAGCGGCGCGGCGTAGAGCGGCCTCTTGCCGTTGTGGTAGCGCCCGTCGATGAGCACCGCCGACGTCACTGCGCCGAGCACCAAGCACCCGAGCACGGCGGCCGACTCGAGCGCCATCGCGCCCGTGGTCGCGGCGCCCGCGTCGATGCCGATGCGACTGACCGTGCCCGTGACGTGCGTCACGAACCGCGAGCAGGCGATGAAGCCCACGGCGTTGACCGCGCCCGCCGACGCCGCGAGCGAGAGCCAGCTGGGCGCGTGGCGGAGCGAGAAGACCGAGTCTTGCGTGTGGAGCGAGAGCATCGAATCAGCCCTTCGTCCCGGGACGCATCGGCGAGGTCGCGCGGTAGGGCGCGGTCGCGAAGAGCACGGCGCCGGCGGCGATCAGGACGGCAGAGGCGAGCGCGACGATGTCGATGAGCATGACAGGCTCCTTTGCGAGGGGCATGCCAGCACTCGAGAGGTGGGTAACAGCAGTAAATACCGCTACTTGCGATGCCGTCGGGATACACCCGCCTGTCCGGACGCTGTATCGCGATACGCGAGATACACAGCGCGCGAGCTCGACCGCGGCGGCCCGAGACGCATCTCTGAATCGTCCTTCGGTCTTCGTCGACCTAGGCCCACGCGTCAGCCTCGGTCGAGACCGCGCTCTTGTCGGATGGCGGCGTTGCGCGCCTCGGCCCTCTGCCACGCGGGGCGCGCGGCGACCCGCTCGGCGTACGCGGTGAACGCGGGCCGTGGCTCCACCATCTTGAACTGGAGCATGTAGCGCAGCGTCCCGCCGAAGATCACGTCGGCCATCGAGAAGTTCTCGCCCAGCAAGAAGTCGCGCCCACTCACGGCGCTCTCCATGGCTGCCAACATCGCCTCGTGCGATCCCCAGCCCGCCGACCCCTCCTTGAACGCCCAGTTGGCGGCCTTGGCCATGGCGCCTGGCTCGATGACCGACGGCGCGAAGAGCGACCACCGCAGGTACGTGCCCCGCGCGGGGTCGTCGACCTTGGGGGCGAGGCGTCCGTACGCGTGGCGATCGGCCAGATAAAGCCCGATGGCGGCCGACTCCGTCACGACGGTCTCGCCCTCGGTGAGGATCGGGAGCTTGCCCATCGGGTTGAGCGCCAGGATCTCGGGCGCCTTCTGCGCGCCGGCCAAGATGTCCACGTAGCGGAGCTCGTACGCGACGCCGACCTCCTCGAGCATCCAGACGGCCGCGGCCGCACGCGAGAACGGGTGGTGATAGAGGACGATGGACATACGCGACCTGCCTTTCGGGGACGCAGTGTAGATCGGACGGCGCGCGAACGGTCGCGCCCTGAAGGTGGCGGCGAGAGCCCGCCTTGGCGCGAGACGACGGGCGCCGGTTCGTGCGATGGTCGACGCATGCCGGCCGAAGGCGTGCACCTCACCGCGCTCCGAGAAGCGAGCTTCGTCGGTGGGCTCACGCCGCCCGCGCGACGCTGCTTGCTGCGCTTCGAGGCCGCCGCGCGCCTGGGCGCGATCGGGCCCGACCTGCCCTACTTCGATCGGTATGGCGAGGAGCTCATCCGATACGTGGCGCGTCGACCGGCGCGGTCGAGCCCGTGGGGCGCGCGCGTGCACGGCGGCGGCGCGATCGATCTGGTCGGCGTGGTGCTCGACGCCGCGCGACGCGAACGCTCCGAGCTGCTCGCGGCGCTCGCCATGGGGCTCGCCAGCCACGCGTGCATCGACCGCTCGATCCATCCGCTCGTCAACGCGCTCGCGCGACGCTTCCCCGAGGGGGCCAGCCACGACGCGTCACACCGCGAGGTCGAGAAGTTCCAGTCCATCCTCTTTCACGAGCGGTATTTCGGGCGCGACCACATGGGCACGCCCGGCATCGTTCGCCTCGTCCAGGTGCCGGCGCGCGAGCTGCTGGCCACGTCGGTCGGACCCGCGCTCACCCTCGCGTTCGCGACAGCCGCCGGGGACGGCGAGCCGGCGCGACCGCTGCGTCGGATGGCGCGAGGATACGAGATGCACGCGCGCGTGCTCGGCTCACCGCTGGGCAAGCGCGTCGCGCCGCCGCGCGAAAAGGAGCGCGCGCGCCCGCGCTTTCTCGAGGGACCCTGGGGAACGTTCGAGGGCGTGCTCGGCGCCGCCATCGAGCACTCGGTGGGCGTGCTCGACGCCGTGTGGGGCGCCTTCGAGGCTCCCGAGCGCGACGCCGACGCGGCCCGCGCTCACCTCGACGCGGCGCTGCCGCCGGGCAGTATCGAGGGGCAGGGGCGCGACATAGACCTGGACCGCGCCTTCGTGACGCGCCCGCCGAGCGAGATCGCGGCATGAGGACGACGGGGCGCGTCGCGCCGGAGAGTCGCGTCGTGTGCTCAATGCTCCCACCCGAGCGCCTCGTGGCGCGGGCAAGCGGCGCGGTGTGGGGGAGCCGCCCAAAATCGTGAGTATCTCGGGCGGTCACTGTCGATGGTCGAAAAGTAATCGCCAATCGCCAATTGAGCTCTCGTGCTTTGTGTCGCCCCGTGCGACAGTTTCTTTCTCACCTGTGAGAACCCCATGAACGATCCCAAGAGCCCCTCGACCGACAAGCGAACCATCGTCGAGGAGGGCACCCATTTCAAAGGCTCGCTGACCTCCACGTGCCCCATCGTGGTGCAAGGCGCGATCGAGGGCGAGGTCGAAGGCCCTTCGCTCACCGTGAGCCGCACCGGCGCGGTCTCGGGCAAGATCGTCGCCGGCACGCTCCAGAGCGCGGGCAAGATCTCCGGCGACTTCGACGTCGAGACGGCGCGCGTCGAGGGCAGCGTCGACAGCAACACGGTCATTCGCGCCAACTCGCTCGACGTCAAGCTCGCGGCTCCCAACGGCAAGCTCGAGCTGATGTTCGGGCAGGCCTCGGGCCGCGGCCGATCCTGAGCCGGGCGCCACGCGCAATCACGTCCCGCGGGCGCCGTCACTTCGACGCAAAGCGGCCGACGTAGCTCTCGAGCACGCGGATGTAGTTCGCGCGCTCGAAGGCGCTCGGATCAGGCGCTTTGGCGCGGCTCATCGCGCCTCGTAGCTCACCGACCGATGCGTAGCCGCGATCGTCGAGCCAACGGCGGGCCCCGTCGACGAGCACGCGCAGGTGCTTCGGCCCGCGCTCGAGCAGCGCGGACGTCGTCATCACGACGTCGGCCCCCGCGAGCAGGTACTTCACCACGTCGTCGGGCTCGTGCACGCCGGTGGTCGCGGCGAGCGACGCGCCGACGTGACCGCGCAGCACCGCGAGCCAGAGCAGCGGCAAGCGCATCTCTTCGGAGCGGCTGAGGTGCAGGCTCGGCACCACCTCGCGTCGCTCGAGGTCGAAGTCGGGCTGGTAGAAGCGGTTGAACAGCACGAGCGCATCGGCGCCGGCCTCGTCGAGCTGGCGCGCCATGTTCGCGAACGCGCTGAAGAACGGGCCGAGCTTGATGGCGACGGGGATGGGGACCGCGGCCTTCACCGCGCGGAGCACGTCGAGGTAGCGCTGCTCGACCTCTCGCCCGCTCGTCTCGAGGTCGGCGGCGACGTAGTACACGTTGAGCTCGATCGCGGCGGCTCCCGCTTGGTGTAGCTGCGTCGCGTAGTCGACCCACCCCTCGCTCGTCGTGCCGTTGAGGCTCGCGACGATGGGCACCGCCACGGCCTCACGCGCGCGCCGCACGAGCTCGAGGTAGCGTCCGGGCCCCACGCGCACATCGGCGACGTCGGGGAAGTAGCTGAGCGACTCCGCGAACGCGTCGGCGCCCGCGCCCGTGAGGTGCTCGAGCGCGGCGCGCTCGTGGCGGATCTGCTCCTCGAACAGCGAGAACATCACGATGGCGGCTGCCCCTCCGTCCTCGAGCCGGCGGATCCCGTCGAGGTCCCGAGAGAGCGGCGACGCCGACGCCACGACGGGGTGCGCGAGCTCGAGGCCCATGTACTTGGTGTGGAGGTCGACCATGTCAGCTCCCTCGCCGGGCCATCGCCGTGTATGTGGCCCACCGTTGCGCGACGGCGCGCTCGGCGAGGACCATGAGCCGCTCCGCCTCTTCGGGGTGCGTGTGCGCAAGCAGTCGGTAGCGCAGCTCGGCGTACGCGTAGTCGCGAAAGCGCGTGCGCGGCTCGCCCGAGTCGAGCACGAACGGGTTCTCTCCCGAGACGCGATCGGCGGGGTTGTACCGGATGAGCGGCCAGTAGCCGCTGCTGACCGCCGCGGCCTGCTGTCGGAGGCCGCGCTGCATGTCGATGCCGTGCGCGATGCAGTGACTGTACGCGATGACCAGCGAGGGGCCCGGGTACGCCTCGGCCTCACGCAGGGCGAGCAACGTCTGCTGGGGGTTGGCGCCGAAGGCGACGCGCGCCACGTACACGTTCTCGTAGGCGATCGCTTGCAGGGCGAGATCCTTCTTGCCGATGGGCTTGCCCGCGGCCGCGAACTTGGCGATCGCGGCGAGGGGTGTGGCTTTCGACGCCTGTCCGCCGGTGTTCGAGTAGACCTCGGTGTCGAGCACGAGCACGTTCACGTCGCGCCCGCTCGCGAGCACGTGGTCGAGGCCCGCTGAGCCGATGTCGTAGGCCCATCCGT
>JAGQJA010000320.1 GCA_020430845.1 Myxococcales bacterium | reverse complement strand
GGGTGCTCGCGGATGGCGCGGCACACGGGCTCGATGATGTCGGACGGCGCGCCCTCGGTCCGGAGCACGTCGCGGGCGCGCTCGGCGCACACCTCGCCCGAGCGTGGTGAGTCGGGGTGCCCTTTGGGATACGAGAACAGCTCGTGCAGCGTCGCCGCCGCGACGGGCACGGTGGGGTCGATGCCGTCTCGCGCGCAGATCTCGCGCGCTGCGCGGACCACGCGGGCCACGTGACCGAAGTCGTGCGCCGTGTCGGCCCCCTCGGCCGCGCGTCGCGCGTGCCCCTCGAGGCGCGCCAGCCAGGGCGCGTCGCTCACGGCGTGCCTCGCCGATCCGTCCACTTCTTGCCGAGCGGGGGCGGGGTCCACGCCGCGAGCGCGTCGAGCAGCGCCTCGGGCTCACGCTCGACGACGAGCAGCCCGCGGTGCACGTCGGGCGCGAACGACATCTCGATCGTGTGGTCGATGAGCCGCACGAACGGCTCGAAGAACCCGTTCACGTCGAGCAGGCCGTTGGGCAGCGCGTGCAGGCCGATCTGCGCCATCGTCAGGGTCTCGAACAGCTCGTCGTACGTGCCGAAGCCGCCCGGCAACGCGACGAACGCGTCGGACTCGGCGATCATCACCGCCTTGCGCTCGGCGAGGTCAGCCGTGACGCGGAGATCGGGCAGGCCCGCATGCGCGATCTCCTTGTCGACCAGCCCCTTGGGGATGACGCCCGTGACCTGTCCGCCGGCGGCGAGGACCGCGTCGGCGACCGTCCCCATGAGCCCCACGCTGGCGCCTCCGTACACGAGCCGGATCCCGCGGGCGGCCAGCGCCCGTCCGAAGGCCTCGGCCGCGTCCCCGAACGCTGGATCTGCGCCGGGGCGCGACCCGCAGAACACACAGACACTGCGCAACGACCGGGGCTGGCTGGACACACCTCACCATACCACGGCGTGCTGTGATTCCCGCGGGGGCCCGGGGTATCCTGCGTCCGTGACCGTCGACGCGCTCGGACTCGTAGGCACCGTCGTCGACCAAGTGCGCTTCGACGCGTGCGTCGACTCGGGCGGGTTCGGCCTGGTGTACCGGGCGTTTCACAAGGGGCTGGCCGAGACCGTCGCGGTCAAGTGCATGCGCCTGCCGCCCATCAAGATGACGGACGCGATCCGCGAGACGCTCGTGGCGCGCTTTCGCGACGAGACGCGCATCATGTACCGGCTGTCGCAGGGCAACCTCGACATCGTGCGGAGCATGTCGAGCGGCACGCTGGTGTCGCCGACCACGCGCGAGGTCGTCCCGTACATGGTGCTCGAGTGGCTCGACGGCTGCACGCTGAGCGTCGACCTCAAGCGCCGTCGCGAGAAGAAGCTCCCGGGCCGCTCGCTCGAAGAGACGGTGGCCCTGCTCGACTCGGCCGCCGGCGCGCTGGCGTACGCCCACTCGCAGGGCGTCGTGCACCGCGACGTCAAACCGGGGAACCTGTTCATCACCAAGGTGCAGGACGGCGAGCGCGTGAAGGTGCTCGACTTCGGGCTCGCGAAGATCCTCACCGACGACGCCATCGGGTTCCGCGGCAGCGTCGAGACCGCGGCAGGCACGCACTTCTGCTCTCCGTCGTACGGCGCGCCCGAGCAGTTCAGCCGTCGCGCAGGGCCGGTGGGCGCGTGGACCGACGTCTACTCGTTCGCGATGGTCGTGCTCGAGTGCCTTCTCGGCCGCAAGGTGAGGCCGGCCAACTCGCTCGCCGAGGGCCTCATGATGGCGCTCGACCCCAAGACCGGCTCGCCGTCGCCCACGAGCCTGGGGCTCAAGCTCCCGCAGGCCGTCGAGCAGGTGTTCATGCGCGCTGTGGCGATCGAGCCCGACAAGCGCCCGACCGACGTCGGCAAGTTCTGGGAGGAGCTCAAGGGCGCGATCGCCAACGCGGGCGGCGAGTCCGACCTCATGCGCACCGTGATGCAGCCCGACCTCGACGCGGTCATGGCGCAGGTGCGCGAGGCGATGGAGCGCCGTGACGAGGTCGCGGCGTCCAAGCCCCGACCCGCTGCGGGCATCCCGGCCGACGAAGGACGTTCCTCCGCGCCCCCCGCGGCCTCCTCGCCCCCGAGCGTCACGCCGCCGCCCAACTCCCCCGACGCGCTCTCCAAGCTCAAGGCGACGATGCCGCTCGGCGCGCTCTCGCCGCTCGCGAGCTCGGGCATCGTGCCCAAGGGCAGCGTCCCGCCGGGCCCGCCCGCGCCCGTCGTGCTCTCGCCCGCCGCGATCGGTGGAGGCGGAGGTCGCCTGCAGATCTCGGTGCCTGCGCAGCCGCCGGGCGCGCCGCCTCACGCCCAGCATTCGCAGCCGCCGGTGCAGCACGCGCAGCATTCACAGCCGCCGGTGCAGCACGCGCAGCATTCACAGCCGCCGGCGCAGCACGCGCAACGCTCGCCGTCGATGCCGCCGCCGGGGCCGCAGCACCCACCCGCCGCCCGCGGCCCGGGCCACGTGTCCGGTCCGCCCGTCGCGCAGGGCGACATCAGTCAGCGCGTGAGCGCGCCGCCCGCGCCGCCCAAGTCAGGCGCCGCGGCGCTCGTCATCGTGCTGGTGCTGGTGCTGCTCGCTGCCGCCGGGGGCGGGGCGTTCTACTACTTGCGGATGCGCGGGGGCTGAGCGCTCAGGCCGCGCGATCGAGCTCGGCGACGAGCCGATCGCCGTCGAGGCGGTCGGCCGAGAGGCCCCCCATGTACTGGAGCAGCCCCGTCTTCTCGAAGCGCGGGATCATGCGCGCCGAGATGAGCCCGATCTCGCGCAGGTTGGGCACGAGGCGGCTGAACATCACGTGGCGGAACTGGCTCATGCCGGGCGCGCGGGTCACGAAGCCCTTCCACTGCTCGCGCGTGAGCTTGCCCTCGAACCACTCCTCGTAGACCTCCCACGCCATGAAGCGGTTGCGCATGAGGAGCGCGACCTCGAACGACCAGTCCTCGCGCTCGCGGCGCTCGGCCTCGGAGAGCTGCTTGTTGTGCTCGCGCAGGGCGAGCACGCCGTAGTGCACGTGGCGGGCCTCGTCTTGGATGACGTAGCGCAAGAGGTCCTTGAGCAACGGCTCCTTGGTCTGCTGGTACAGCGTGCCGAACGCGCCGAGCGCGAGCCCCTCGACCATGATCTGCATGCCGAGGAACTTCATGTCCCAGCGCGAGTCGGTCATCAGCGCGTCGATGATGACGAAGAGGTTGTCGTTGATCTGGTAGAGGCGCTCGAGCTTCGTGTCGAGGTAGCGGTGGAACACCTCGACGTGCCGCCCCTCGTCCATGACCTGCGTGGCGCCGTAGAGCTTGCCGTCGAAGAACTGCACGGCCTCGGTGACCTGCGCGGCCGCGAAGAGCGCCCCCTGCTCGCCGTGCAAGAACTGGCTGAGCAGCCACGCCGCGAGGCTGTGGAGGATCTTCTTGCGCTCGCCCGCCGTCAGACGGACGCCGAGCAGACCCTCGAGGTCCTCGAAGTCGAGGAAGTCGTCGGGGAGGATCGGCACGTTGGGATCGAGCGGGTCGACGCTGCGCGTCCAGTCGAGCACCACGTCGGCGTCCCACTGACCGCGCTTGGCACGCGTGTAGAGCTCACGCATCTCGGGGTGCTCCGACGAGTACGTCCAGTCGAAGTGCGCCTCGTGGCTGGCGCGCATCAACGACGGGACGCCCTGCTTGCCGCGCTGCAGGAGCAGGCCTCGCACGCCCGACGGACCGAGCGCCGCGAGCACCTTGGGATCGCGGACCTCCATGAAGACCTCGAGGGCGTCGAAGTACGCGCCCACCTGTCCCCGCATCCGCGCCGGCAAGAGCCCCGTCAGCCGCTCCAATCGATTCGTCGTCATCGCGAGACCTCCAACGCGCACGCGCCCTTGGGGCGCCCCACGCAGCACAGCACCATGCCCTCGGCCCTCTCCTCGTCCGTGAGGCAGTTGGGCTCGTCCATCTCCACCTCGCCCATCACGAGCTTGACGCGGCACGCGCCGCAGCCGCCCACCGAGCACGAGAACGGCACGTCGAGGCCGGCCTGCGACGCCGCCTCGAGGATCGTCTGCCCGCGCGGGACCGCGATCTTGTGCGTCTGACCCGCGATCTTGAGCGCCACCGTGTTGCCCTGTCGCACCACGTCGCCACGTCCTCGCGCGGGCTCGGGCGACGGCGCGCGCGGAGAGCCCACGACGAAGCTCTCGACGTGCACCCGCGCGGCCGGCACGTCGCGCGCCTGCAGGTACGCGAGCGCGTGGGTGCGCATGCCCTCGGGCCCGCACACGTAGTACTCGACGTCAGGATCGCTCGACGCCGGCAGGCGGGGCACGAGCGTCGAGAGCATGTCGGCGTCGACGCGACCGACCGCGCCCTCCCACTGCGGCGTCGCCTCCTGCACCACCTGGCGCACCGCGAAGCGCGCCGGGCCGTACGCGTGCTGCAGCTCCGCGAGCTCTCGCGCGAAGATCACGTCGACGGGGCTCCGGTTGCCGTACACGAGGCCGACGCGAGAGCTCGGCTCGGCGGCGAGGATCGCGCGCGCGATCGACATCAGCGGGGTGATCCCGCTCCCGCCGCCGATGAGCACGATGCTCCGCGCGCGCGACGCGTCGGGTCGCGCCACGAAGGCGCCGTACGGACCGCCGACCTCGAGGGCGTCGCCCACGCGCGTCGACTGCAGCGCGCCCGACACGCGGCCGCCGCGCACGCGCTTGATCGTCAGGTGCAGCTCGCGTCCGTCGGGGGCGTTGGACGCGGAGTAGTTGCGCGCGACGATCTCGGCCCCCGCGCGGTGGAAGACCGTGAAGAACTGACCCGGCGCGAAGTCGATCGACGCGCCCGACGGGTCGACCAACGCGATGGTGACGGCGTCCGCCGTCTCGCGCGTGACCCCCGCGACGCGGAGCGTGCGCGTCTGCACCGACGGGCTCGCCGGACGGCGCGTGCGACCGCGCGCGTGGTACGGCGGCGGCCGCTGGCCCGAGAGGCCGCGCACGATCATCGTGACGTCGCGTTGGGCCTGGTCGACCAGGGCGCGGAGACCTCTCGGCAGTCCGCGGGTGAACGGGAGGGGCGTCGATGCGAGCGTGTCGTGAGGCACCCTGCACTCTACCGATCGGTAGGGAGATGTCAAGTCACACGTGACGAAATGTGCGCGCCGGCGGCTATCTGGTGGTTTTTCCTTAGGGTCTCGGCAGAGCCGAGGTATCCCCGACGCCGATGGCGCTGTTCCAGAAGCCCCCGGTCACGGAGGAGGAGATCGCGGCGAGCCGCCCGCTCGAGATGTCGCCCGAGGAGGTCGTGTCGCTCGACGAGGACGAGTGGTACGCGAAGGCCTACCGCGGCGAGAAGGTGCCCCAGCTCACTGTGCGCGCCGTGCTCATGGGGACCGCGCTCGGCTTCTTGCTGTCGTTCACCAACGTCTACATCGGCCTCAAGACGGGGTGGTTCCTCGGGGTCGCGCTCACGGCGTGCATCCTGTCGTACGCCGTGTGGTCCACGCTCCGCGGCCTCGGGCTGGCCAAGAGCGACATGACCATCCTCGAGAACAACTGCATGCAGTCGACGGCGTCGGCGGCGGGCTACTCGACCGGCAACGCCGTCATCAGCGCCATCCCCGCGATGCTCTTGCTCTCGGTCACCGCCGACAACCCCAAGGGCGTGCACCTGGCGTGGCCGCTGCTCTCGCTCTGGGTGCTCTTCCTCGCGTCACTGGGCGTCGTTCTGGCGATCCCGATGAAGCGCAACATGATCAACCGCGAGAAGCTCACCTTCCCGTCGGGGACGGCGGCGGCCGTGACGCTCCAGGGCCTCTACAGCAAGGGCGACGAGGCCCTCAAGAAGGCGCGCATGCTCTTCGCCGCGGGCGGCATCAGCGCGCTCGTGCCGCTGCTCAAGGACCTCGAGATCATCAAGAAGGTCGACGAGCACGGCAAGCCCGTGCGCGACGCGCTGCTGCCCGGGCAGTCCAACGTCTTCGACTGGCTGGGCGGAGTGCTCCCCGCGGCGTGGACGAACCGGATGCTGCACGCGTCGGGCAAGTCGTTCAAGCTGAGCGACTACCAGCTCAAGCTCGATCACAGCGTCGTGCTCGTGTTCGCGGGGATGATCGTCGGCATGCGCATCACCACGTGGATGGTGCTCGGCGGCCTCGCGCTCGTGGTGTTCATCACGCCGCCGGCGCTCGAGTGGACGTGGACGAACGCCGCAGGCAACGTCGTCGGCGCCGCGACCCGCCCCGGCGCGGCGTGGAAGGAGATCGGCATCTGGTACGGCGCGCCGCTGCTCGTGGCGAGCGGGCTCGTGAGCTTCGCGACGCAGTGGCGCACGATCGTGCGCGCGTTCAGCGGGATGGCGGGCAAGGCGCCCGCGCAAGGGCCGTTCCGCGAGGCGGGCGAGCGCGAGGGCGACGCCGAGCCGCCGCCCAGCCCCGAGGACGTCGAGGTGCCCACCAAGTGGTTCGTCGGCGGCATGGGCGTCTCGGGCCTGGGCGTCGTCATCGTCGCGTGGCTCTCGTTCGACATCCCGCCGTACTACGGCGTGCTCGCGGTCGTCATGACGTTCGCGCTCGCCGTCGTGGCGTGCCGCGCCACCGGAGAGAGCGACATCACGCCCGGCGGCGCGATGGGCAAGATCATGCAGCT
>JAGQJA010000319.1 GCA_020430845.1 Myxococcales bacterium | reverse complement strand
GGTCACACGATCTTCTTCATCCAGGGCTGGCCCGACGACGCGTCGATCTGGGACGGCGCGGTCGCCGCGCTCTCCGGCACGTACCGCTGCGTGCGCGTGACGCTCCCCAACTTCGACGGAGAGCGCACCACGCGCGAGGGTTACGACACAGAGACCATCGTGAGCGCGCTCGAAGACGTGCTGCGCGAGGTGAGCGATCGCGGCAAGGTCACGCTCGTGCTGCACGACTGGGGCTGTTACTGGGGCTACCCGCTGCACAACCGCCACCAAGACATGGTCGCGCGCGTGGCCGGCCTCGACATCGCGCCCCACTTCAAGCCGCGCGGCAAGGACGTGCCGCTCATCGTCGGCTACCAGGGTTGGCTCTACGCGGCGTTCGCCATCGGCGGCTCCGTCGGCGACGCGATGACGCGCCGCTTCGCGAAGATCGCCAAGGCGCCCGCGGCGCCCTCTCGCGTGAACGCCGGGATGAACTACCCCTACCGGAACATCTTCCGCGATCTCGCGAGCGGCCGCGGCAAGGCGCTCACCAAGGGCTACTGGCCCACGTGCCCCATCCTCTTCGCGTACGGCGCGGACAAGCCGTACTTCTTCCACGGCGACGTGTGGCTCGACCACGTGCGCAAGGTGGGCGGCAAGATCGTCGCGGTGCCGTGCGGTCACTGGGTGCAGAAGCACGAGGGGTTCGTCGAGCTCTTGACCACGTGGCTCGACGAGACGGCGGGCGCGGCCGGCGTCGCGGTGAACGGTCAGGCGCGCGCGTCGGGGTAGCCGTGAACGGTCAGACGCGCGCGTCGGGGTAGCGCGCGTCGGGGTGACGCGCTTCGGCGGTGTGCTGTGCGCGATCGCATCCCTCCGTCCACACGCCGGTGGGCCCCCCGCCACGCCTCGCGCCCCCCGTTTCGCCGCGAAGAGGCCCAAAAAGGGCCTGAAAATCGACGGTAGCTCCAATGTGGGTGAGTGGCACGCGGGCTGCACTCTGCTCCTCCACACCTCAACCAAGGAGCGGTTCGATGTCTCTCACGCGCAAGTCTCTCTCTCTCGTCGTCCTCAGCCTGTTCGCCGCCGCGGCGTCCGTCGCGTGCACCTCTGCCGAGCTCGAAGACTCGGTCGACGAGGCCGAGGGCGCCGCGAGCGCCGGCAGCTCGTCGGGCTCGTCGGGCTCGACGACGACGGCGAAGGCGAGCGCGCCCATCGAGGCCGGCAAGTACATCAGCAACGGCCAGATGCTCATGATCTACGGTCGCTGCTCGAGCTCGAACTTCCTCGGTCCGGCCCAGGGCGCGCTCGGCGCCGACGGTCACACGATTCACGTCGAGGAGGGCAACGTCTGCGGCAGCTACAAGCTCACGCCCACGTCGCGTGGCGTGGTGCGCGTGTCGTGGAACAAGCCCGAGGGCTCACACCTCGGCGCGGCCGTCGAGCGCAACTGCATGGAGCTCGAAGGCAGCTACGCCATGACCGTCGAAGGGGCCTTCTCGGACATCACGCCCGGCCAGTACAAGAAGGGCAGCGTCGCCCTCACTGTCGACCCGGGCTGCAGCACGCCGAGCCGACTCGGCAACCAGAAGAGCGTGATCGCGCCGCGCCAGATCGACGGCGAGCCCAAGGCCTACTTCCAAGTCGAAGAGGGCAACGTCTGCGGCGGCTACGTGCTCGAGCACAAGGGCGCCGACGTGCAGGTCACGTGGCAGAAGCCCGAGGGCGCGCACCTGGGCGCCGAGGTCGAGAGCTCGTGCGCGAGCGCCGCCGGCTTGTACAAGAAGGGTCTGTGACGCCGCGAGCGGGCGCTACGAGCTGCGCGGCGCGGGCCTGGCCTCTGCCACCCACGGGCCGGCGCTGCCGGGCGCGCCGCCGCGGATTCGCGTGACATCTTCTGCGTCGCGCCGGGCACGCCGTTCGCTCTACGGCGCGGGTGCTACGATGGAGCAGATGCAATCGACGGGGCGAGCGCAGCGGGTGGGTGTGCGGTACGACGTGCCTCGGGTGCACGACGGGTGGGAGCTCCGCGAGGAGACGATGCCCGAGTCGGTGACGCACGATCACGCCGTCGAGGTGCTCAAGGCGCTCCTCGCCGCCTGGTCTGCGCGCGCGGGCGCGAGCACGGGCCGCCCCTTCGTGGCCCGAAACCTCGCCGTGCGGTGGGACGAGGCGCGGCCTGCCGTGGGCGTCGACCCCGACGTCTGCGTGCTCTCGCCGGCGCCGCCGGACGCGAGAGATCTGCGGAGCGTGCGCACCTGGTTGCCCGAGAACGCGCCGCCGTTGCTCGCCGTCGAGGTGGTCAGCGAGAGCGATCCGCGCAAGGACTACGTGACGGCCCCGGACAAGTACGCGGCGAGCGGCACACGCGAGCTCTGGGTGTTCGATCCGCTGCTCGCGGGGCCGACGTCGCACGGAGGGCCGTTTCGCATCCAAGTGTGGACGCGCGACGAGCTCGGCGACCTTGTGCGTGTATATGCAGGTAATGGCCCCGCTCGTTCGGACGTGTTGGGTGCCTACCTGGTCGCGACGGACGACGGGCGCGTGCTCCGCATCGCCGACGACGCCGCGGGCACGCGCATGTGGCGCACGGCCGAAGAGGCCGAGCGCGAGGAGAAGGAGACGGCCCTCGCACGCGTCGCCGAGCTCGAGGCGCAGCTCGCGCGTCGCTGATCGCCGGCCACGCGCCCTCGGTCGACCTATCGCCGCGCGGTGCGACCAGAGCTTGCCGCACTCTGGGCCCTATGCGATCGTATCCGCCTTACGGCTCGCGCAGGGTACTGCGAACTTTCGCGAAACCGCCCGCGCCACCGGCCGATTCAGGGGAACCCATCATGATGACACGGAAGCCGCTCGCTCTGTTGGTCGCCGCGACCATTCTCTGTTTCCCCCCCCCCGCACGCGCGGATGATTTCTTGGATTCTCGCATCACCTCACCCTTCTTCGGGCCCACCGACGGCGTGGTGCCGGGGGCAAAGAAGGTGGTCGCGATGTCGCTCTTGGTCGGCTCGGTCGTGACATACGGCGTGTCGTTCGTCTTCCTCGCGCAGGCGAACGCGGCCGAGAGTGACCGAAAGGCCTTCCTCCAGGGCATATCTGGCGTCACCGAGGGGCCTGGCGCAGTCTGTCGAACGCCTGCAGAGTGCGCCACCCTGTCCGGCCTATCGGCGGATCGGGACGCCGCGCGCGATCGCTGGTTCACCGCGCTCGGCGTGGGGGGCTTCGTCGGGGCGGCGAGCGTCGCCACGATCCTCTTCTGGCCCAACGTCTCGCGCGACAGCGTGAAGGTCGCGCCCCAAGCCAACGCGGGCGGTGGCGGCCTCACCCTCGTAGGGAGCTTCTGATGCGATCGAGCTACGTGTTGCGCGCGTCGGCCTTGAGCCTCGTCACGGGGCTCGGCGCCGCGATCCTGGGCATCGCGTGCGATGGAGTCGCCAATCACAGCGACTGCCTCGATTTCGCCACGTGCCCGGGCCTCGCCGACGGCGCGGTGGTGGGAGACGGGCCCGCCGATGGCGGGGAGGGCGGGATCGTCGTGCCTCCGGGGTGCGATCTCACCAAGCCCGTGGCGGACTCTCCCGAGTGCGTCGACGACGCGGTCGGCGTGTTCGTCGCTCCGTCGGGCGACGATGGCGCGCCCGGAACCAAGGCGCGCCCCGTTCGCTCGCTCACCAAGGCGGCAGAGCTGGCCGGCGCGAGCTCGCGGCCCCGAATGTATGTATGTGCAGGCACATACAACGAGAGCGTGGAGGTCAAGCGAGCGCTCTCAATTTACGGTGGCTTCACTTGCGCGGGGGGCCAGTGGCAGCGCACCGGCGCCGGCGTGAGCTGGAGCGCCGCAAAACCGGCGTTCGCGCTTCGCGTCGTGGGCGCCGCGGAGAGCGTCGTCATCGACAGCGTCGAGATCGCGGCCAAGCCGGGCGCTGCGCCGGGGGAGTCGAGCTTCGGCGTGTGGATCGCCGACTCCGCCGACGTGCGCTTCGAGTCGACGACCGTGCTCGCCGCGAACGCGGCGAACGGCGAGACCAAGCTGCCAAAGGCGGCGGCGCCCAACGCGGCGAAGGGCGGGGCCGCCGCGAATCCGATCGGCGGCACGGGCTCCAAGAACACGTGCCCCGATGGCGACAGCACCGGTGGGACGGGAGGCACGATCGGCGCGAACGACGCGACGGCGGGCCAGCCCGCGCTCGGCGGCGGCGCGGCAGGTGCAGTCGCTACAGACTGCAACGCCGGAGGCGGTGGCGGCACCGGCACCGGGGGCAACGACGGTGCGATCGCGACCGTGAGCACCGCGCTCGGCGAGCTCACCGCGACGACGTGGACGCCCGCGCCGGGCAGCGACGGCAAGCCCGGCACGCGTGGTCAGGGCGGCGGAGGCGGCGGCGATGGCGGCGTCGAGCGAGGCGAGACAGTCGGCGATGCGCTGCTGCTCGGCCTTGTCAGTGGGCAGAGCAATGGCAACACTCTGGAGCACGGTCACCGACAAGCCCGGCTGGGCCTGCCCAATCGAGAAGCGGTTGAGGTTGAGGAAACCGAGCGCGTAGTACAGCCAGGAAACGTCGATGTTCGTGGCAGGCGTGACCACGAGCGCGTGTTCGGTCGCGTGGAACTTACCATCAATCAGGAACGCGTTCCCGCAGAGCGCGCCCTGCCTTCCGATGAGCGCAAACCGTCCGTCGTGTGTGAACGTATCGGTGTACCCACGCAGGCCATTGCCGCCGTAGCAGGGAAAACAGCCCGGCGACGGCGTCTCTGCGATATTAGAGGCGGCGACGAACTCGCCTGCGTTCATCGTGCCGATGGCGGCAAGTGTCGTTTGTTCCCACTCCTTCCCGCCACGGAACTCGGGGAAACGGAGGCGGGGAAGGGGTTGGCCTTCCTGGGGAAAGAGGACCTGCATCAACCCTTTCTTGTGGGCCTTGAGCGCCTCCACCTTCCGCCCCTGGGCGGCGATGACCGCGTCCAGCGACGTCAGGCAGTCGGCGATCTTCTGCTGCTCGGCGGGGGACGGCTCGGGAACGGGCATCCGCATGAACACCGTGGGAGTGATCGCCATGCGATCATGCCGGGCCCCCGTGCTCGACGCGCTGCGCAGGTAAGGGTGCCAGGCTGTTGACCGGAAGTAATGCTCGTAGAAGTCGGTTTGTGGACTGTTGAATCGGAACACCGTGTAGAGCGGCGACATCACGCCCTTTCCAAGATTGTTCCGAGACACCGGCCCGACCGGTGCGATCGCGGACGTACGCGGGTTGTAGACGTAGTCGCCCTGGTCAACGACGTAGTAGTCGTGGACCTTCCCTGCCGTGGCAATCTCGCGGTCAAAATAGTCTCGCTGGTCGAGCACGCCGTGCTCAGCAGAGTTCGTCAGAACCCGGGTGATGTCCCCGCCAGCATTTCGGTCCGACACTCGGGAAGCGAGCGCATCCAGCGGCCGTAATGGCCAGCCCGGCCGACTGGCGAATCCTGGGAAGCGCATGCGTGGTGCGATCGCGGGCACCTCGCCATCGGATCCGTCTCCTGCTAGTTGTACTCGCGTCGGACGGGGCACGTTCTACTCCTCGTACACCTTCAACCCGCCGATCTCGCGCCCCCCGGCTCGGCGCTTGAGCAGCGGCACCAGGTCGGTCATCAGCGCCATCTCCTTCCGCGCCCGCTCACGCCACCCAAGCCCCGCCCCCTCGAACAGCGCCGTCAATCCCTCCGCGTCGAAGACGTACGGCGGCGTGAGCACGCGGTCCACGAACGCGCGAAGCCCCCTGTCCCCGTCCACCTTCACCCCGTGCCGGGCCGCGATCTCCGCCACCTCGCGGGCGGCCCGCTCGGCCTTGAACGCCTGGTATCCCTCGCGGATGGCCCGCTCGTCCAGCCCCTGGCCCGCCTTGAGCGTCATCACGTACTCGGAGATCGCATCGCGCTCGTCGATGAACTTGCTGTCGGCGGCGATGAGGCCGATGAGCTGCTCGCGGCTCATGGTGGACCTGCTCGGGCCCTTGGCCGAGAAGTCGGTGATGAGCTTCATGATGTAGTCGTAGTCGATGGTGGCGGAGGCGAAGAGGACGAACTCAAAATCGAGGTCGTCGGCCGGGGAAGCGGGCTTGAGAGCGTCGCCCGGGGTCTTGGCGCGGCTGCGGCGGAGCTCGTCGGCGGTCTCGAGGTACTGGCCCCGGAAGGCGCGGAGGTCGTCGGTGGGGAGGACGGCCTCGATGGTCTCTTTTTGCTCGGGGGTGAGGTCGGTGTACTGGTCGAGCTGGGTCTGGAGCTTCTGGACGCGCTTGAAGTGGTCGATGAAGGCGGCCTTGGCGGTGTCGCCGGCGAGGTTACCGATGGCGTCGGGCGTCGGGGGCAAGCCTTGGGACTTGAGGAAGTCGTCGAGGTCGCGCTTGGCTTCCTTGAGCCGCTCGATGACGACGGGGGCGCGGTCGACGAGCCAGATCTCGCGGGCATGATCGGCGGACTTGCCGGAGAAGAGGGCGATGGCGGCGTCGACGGCATCGCGCTGGTTGCGGAAGTCGAGGATGTGGCCGTAGGGCTTGGTGGCGTTCAGGACGCGGTTGGTGCGGCTGAAGGCCTGGAT
>JAGQJA010000318.1 GCA_020430845.1 Myxococcales bacterium | reverse complement strand
TCGACTACCTCATCAACGAGGCGATGAAGCAGTACGCGCGTCAGCGTACGGGCGCGCCTCAGCGTGGTGGTGGCGGTCACTACGGGCGCGGCGGCGAGTCGTACCCGAGCGCGCCCCCGCCCCCGCTTCCTCCCCCGTCGATGCGTGGCGGCGGTGGGCTCCCGCCTCCGCGCGGCCTTCCTCCTCCGCCCCGCGGCGGTGGCGGTCTGCCTGCGCCCCCTCCGCCCCCGCGCGGCGCGCCCATGATGCGCGGCGGTGGTCGCTCGCAGCCGCCGTCGGCTCCGCGCAGCGTGCCGCCCCCGATCCCGCAGCGCGGCGCGTCGATGCCGCCCATGCCCATGAACGGCGGGCTGTCGCACGGCGCGGCGCTCAACATCATCTACCAGGGCGAGAAGGTCAGCGTCACCAAGGACCGCTTCGTCATCGGCCGCGGCAAGCAGTCGAGCGACCTCACGCTCAAGGACCCGAACGTGTCGCGCCAGCACGCGATGATCGAGTACCAGAACGGCGTCTACTTCATGGTCGACATGGGCTCGACGAACGGCGTCGAGTACAACGGCCAGCGCATCGCGCGTAAGCAGATCGCCGAGGGCGACGTCTTCCGCATCTGCGATCACGATCTGCGCTTCACCTACCGCTGACCTCGGCGGCGAATTCGCGCAACTTCCCGCGCGAAGGGCCGACGCGGTCTGCATGCACCAGACAGCATCGGTCCTCGCAGCCGGGGCGATTGCCCTCTTTGTCAGCGGATGTGGCCACAGGAACGTGGCGCCCCCGGAGGCTCCGGCGCGCGTGGTCCCGAGCGGCGTCGAGATGCGCTCCTCACCGCCCGAGCCAGGCTATACGCGCGTCATCATCGACGCGAACGGCGAGCGAGCGACCGTGACCGAGGTCGTCGACGTGACGACCGCGACCGCACACGCCGAGGGCATCGTCGCCCACGGCCGCTCCGAGACCACGAAGCCCATCTGCCTCACGCCTTGCACCGCCGACCTGAAGCCCGGCATGCACGTGCTCCGCTTCACGTCGGTCGACTCCGAGCGGATGAGCGAGGCCAACCTTCAGCTCGGTGATAAGCCCAAGGTGCTGAGGCACGCGATGGGACGCACCGAGGACGCTTCTGCGTTGGGCGTCGGCGCCTACACGCTGGTGTTCTTGGGCGCGATCACGGCGGTCACCGGCGCGAGCTTGTACGGCGCCGCGCGAGCTGGGGTCATGAGCGAGTACGAGTCCGAGTTCGCCGGCCTGGTCGCGGGGGGCGCAGGCGCGATGGTCATCGGCATCCCGCTGATGTTCCTCGCCCAACCCGTACGGCAGCCGGGAGCCTCGACCGAGCTCTCGTTGCCCTGACGAGCCCCGTATCGTCGCCGACGCCACGCGCGCCGCACATAGGCCGGCGCTATCGCAGCCATCGGCGTCCACGCACTCCCGCTTCGCGCGCCGAGCCCTACGCTGACTGTGGTAGTTTGGTCGGTTCGACGGGGCGGGAGAAACGGGATCGAGATGCGTCTTGTCTGCGGTGTGCTGGGTGTGCTGGTCGTGGCCTGCGCCGTGGGAGCGTGCGGCGGCGACGACGAGCGCGACGAAGGGCTCGCGCTCGCCGGTGACGACGGCACAGGGCCGGCCGACCCTCCCGAGGTGCTCTCCAAGACCATCGGCCCCGAGGGCGGCACGATCGAGGCCGCCCCGACCAGCGCGCTCGCGGGCTTCCGGCTCGTGATCCCGCCGGGCGCCCTCGCGGCTCCCACGGCGCTCACCGTGAAGGCGGTGATCGATCCGGTGCCGCTCGGCGCGCAGGCGGAGCGTGTCGGCCCGCAGTTCTCCATCGAGCCGGCGGGCGTCGCGTTCGCCGCGCCCGCGTCCCTCACGGTCCCGTACGATCTCGCCCTCCGCGAGAGCTGGGACGTGCCCGACACCGAGTGCCGTGTCTGGTTCCGCGACGGCGCGGGATGGAAGAACGCCGCACAGACGGCCTCCGACGAGCTGTCGGTGACTGTGCCGCTCTCCGCGACGACGACCGTGGCCGCCGGCGTCGTGCGCTCGTTCCTCCCGCCGAAATGCTCGTTCAACTGCACCGCGCCCGCGGCGCCCGTGTCCAACTGCCGCGACGGCGCCCGCTTCTGCCTCACGCGCCTCGCCGCGCTGCACGAGCCCACGTTCTCCGGCTACTTCTCGTACACGCAGGGCACCCTCTACTGGGTGACGGCGCCGGAGCCGAACACGTTCGCCCTCGCGTCGTTCGACGTCCTCGGGCGAAAGGCGCTGCCGACCACCGCGCGTGTCATGAACGCGAGCGGCGCGAACGCGACCGGTGAGGTCGTCGTCGACGGCGCGGGCGCGCGGTGGCTCACCGTGCGACGCTTCGGGACGGTGCGCTTCGAGGGAGCCAGCGCCCCGACGCGCTTCGACGCGAGCAGCTCGACGCCCGCACTCGGCGTCGGGCTCGACAAGGCGACCCGCCAGGCGATCCGCTTCCGCTACGCGCTGACGACGCGAAACATCGGCGGTGCGCAGTCGGCCGCCGTGATCTCTGGGGTGTTGGGCACCCAGACGCGCTACCTCGCGACGCTCGTGGGCGGGTCGCTCAACACCTCGCCGCCCGACGAGGTCGCGCAGATCGGACGGTCTCTCTCGAGCGATCTCGGCTACGCCGTGCGCGCGAGAACGTGGGGCGTCGCCTCGATCACGGGGGCGCACAAGAAGGCGGAGGTCTTCTTCTTCTTCAACGCGGGCAACTGCGGCGGGCGCATCCGCTCCTCATCGAGTCAGCTCGTTCCCTCGCCCGACCGCGCCATCGCCGAGCAGTGCAGCACCGCCTCGCCGTTTCAGAGGTTCTTGCAGGAGAGCTCTCCCAACCCGCGCACGATCGCCACGGCGCCCGGGGCGGGAAAGTGGGCGCTCGATGGGCGCGGGACGGCCTGGTACACGTCGCTCGTGACAGCGTCGATCACGCGCTTCACGCCCGACGGAGGCGTCGCCGAGATCCCGCTATCGAGCGCCGCGTCGGGCACGCCGGAGTACACGGCGATGATCCCGATCTCCATCCACTACGAGCTCGGCACCGACACGCTGCTCCTCGTGACGCGCGGCGCGGGCGACGTGCCCGAGATCCACGAGGTGACGAACCTGCGCTGAGGCGGCGCCGCGCGAGGGTTGCGCGCGCCGCCGAGGCGTCTACCCTCGCGGGATGAGCCAAAAGCCCGCCAAGTCCGACGCGCTCGTGTTCTTCGGCGCGACGGGAGATCTCGCCTACAAGAAGATCTTCCCCGCGCTCCAGTCGCTCGCGCGCCGTGGGCGCCTCGACGTGCCCGTGGTGGGCGTGGCCAAGTCGGGGTGGACGCGCGAGCAGCTCGTGGAGCGCGCCAAGGCGAGCGTGACCGAGTACGGCGGGCTGGACCCGGCCGCGTTCGACAAGCTCGTCTCGAACCTGCACTACGTCGATGGCGACTACGCCGATCCGGCCACGTTCGCGCAGCTCAAGAAGGAGCTCGGCGCGAGCAAGAACCCGGCGCACTACCTGGCGATCCCGCCCAGCATGTTCCCCACCGTGGCCGAGCAGCTCTCGCGCGCAGACTGCGCAGGGAACAGCCGCGTCATCGTCGAGAAGCCGTTCGGTCGCGACCTGGCGAGCGCGCGCTCGCTCAACCAGACGCTGTCGAAGTACTTCCCCGAGTCGTCGATCTTTCGCATCGACCACTACCTGGGCAAGGAGGCGGTGCAGAACATCCTGTACTTCCGGTTCGCCAACGCGTTCCTCGAGCCCATCCTCAACCGCAACTACGTCGAGAACGTGCAGATCACGATGGCCGAGTCCTTCGGCGTCAAGGGGCGCGGCAAGTTCTACGACGAGACCGGCGTCATCCGAGACGTCATCCAGAACCACCTCTTGCAGATCGTGAGCTACCTCGCGATGGAGGCGCCCTCGAGCACGTACACCGAGGCCATCCGCGACGAGCAGGCGAAGGTGCTCCGCACCGTGCGGCCGATGAGCGACGACAACATGGTGCGCGGGCAGTTCAAGGGCTACCGCGACGAGCCGGGTGTGGCGCCCGACTCGTACATGGCCACCTACGCCGCGCTGCGCCTGTACGTGGACTCGTGGCGCTGGGACGGCGTGCCGTTCATCGTGCGCGCCGGCAAGTCGCTCGCCAAGACGTGCACCGAGGTGATGGTCGAGCTGAACAACCCGCCGCAGGTCGTCTTCAAAGAGGCCGCGCCGAAGATGGGAAACTACATCCGTTTTCGGCTGAGCCCCAACGTGACGATCGCGCTCGGCGCGCGCGCCAAGAAGCACGGCGAGGGCATGACGGGCAACCCCGTCGAGCTGTCGTTCCTCGAGGAGCCCGAGCAGGGCAAGGACGGGCGCATGGACGCGTACGAGCGTCTGCTCGGCGACGCGATGATGGGCGACGCGACGCTCTTCGCCAGGCAAGACGTGGTCGAGGCGGCGTGGGCCATCGTCGACCCGGTCATCCACGGGCCGAGCCCGATGTACGAGTACGAGCCCGGCACCTGGGGCCCCAAGGAGGCCGACCACCTGGTCGAGGCCGTGGGCGGCTGGAACACGCCGACCTGAGCGGCGCGTGGGCTGGGGCGAGGGCTGGGGCTGGGGCTCGGGCGAGGGCTGGGGCTCGGGCGAGGGCTGGGGGGGTTCGTGCTCGTGTTCGTCACGCCCTGGCGCGCACGAAGCACGCCGCGCGCGGGGCGGGTCATGGGAGCGTCGGGGTCTCCGTAGCGCGCGGGGGCGACGTGCGCGCGCGTCATGCTTCCTGCGCGGAGGGGGGGCATGACGAACACGAACACGAACACGAAGCCTCGGGCGTCCATGCCTCATCACTCGCTCGTCGCCTATCAAGTCGCCGTGGAGCTGCTGACCGCCGTGAGGGGGGCGAAGATCCGTGACGCGAAGCTGCGGGACCAGGCGATGCGCGCGGCGAAGAGCGCGTGTCTGAACTGCGCGGAGGGCGCGGGGCGCGTCGCCCGGGCCGATCGCGCGCGGGCACACGTACACGCGCGCCCATCGCACCCGCACCCGCGATCGCCCTCTTCCCCCGCCCTCCCGGCTCGCGCCCTTCCCGCGCGCCCCGCGCTCGGGCATCATGACCGCGATGTCCCGTCCCGACGATCGCGCGCTGAGGCACCTGCCGACGCTCGAAGCCCAGAAGGCGGCGCTCGAGACGTGCACCTTCTGCCCCAAGCTGTGCAGGAGCGCGTGCCCCGTCTCGAACGCCGAGCCGCGCGAGTCGCTCACGCCGTGGGGCAAGATGTCGCTCGCGTACGGGGCGGCGACCGGGAGCGTGGCGCGCACCGAGGACGTGGCCCAGACGGCGTGGGCGTGCACCGGGTGCTTCGGGTGCCGCGAGCACTGCGACCACCGCAACGAGGTCGGGCCCACGCTGCTCGACGCGCGCGACGCATACCGCGCGGCCGACCTGACCCCGCCCGCGGCCCGAGGTGTGCTCGCGGGCTTCGACGCGCACGCGCGAGACACCGTCGCGCGCGCGGGGATCGTGGCCGACCGGGCCGGCGCCAAGGTGGCAGCCGGGGCGAAGACGGCGGTGCTCGTGGGGTGCGCGTACCTCTCGCGCGCGCAGGACGAGGCGACGCACGCGGTCCTCGCGGCGGCCGAGCTCGAGGGCGCGCCGGTGAGCGTGGTCGACGCGTGCTGCGGGCTGCCGCTCCTGCACGCGGGCGACAAGGCGCGCTTCTTGGCGCAAGCGGCCCTGCTCGACGACGCGACCAAGGGCGCCGAGCGCGTGGTGGTGGTCGACCCGGGGTGCGCCGTCGCGTTGCGTGTATATGCACGCGCTGGGGGCGTGACCACCCGCGCGAGCGTCGAGCTCTTGGTCGAGCTCGCGGCGGCAGAGCTCGTGCGCCTCTCGCGTGTGTCGTTCGCCGAAGGCCCCGTGCGATACCACGACCCGTGCCAGCTCGGACGCGGGCTCGGCGTCTACGAGGCGCCGCGCGCCGTGCTCACGCGAGCGCTGGGGCGCGCGCCCGACGAGTTCTTCCGCAAGCGCGAGGACGCGCGCTGCTCGGGTGCGGGCGGCCTCTTGCCCGTGACGATGCCCGAGGTGGCGAGCGCCACCACACGACGGCGCATCGACGACCACGTCGAGCGCGGCGGGGGAACGATCGTGACGGCCTGCGCGTCGAGCCTCTCGAGGTTCCGCGGTGAGGGCGCAGAGGCGATCGATCTCTCGACGGTGCTCGCGCGCGCCCTCGGGGCCGTGTAGGCAGAGCGCGCGCATGGACGGCCGGATCTCGATCGCGCCGCACGTCAAGCCGCGACGCACCGTCGCCACGCGCATCCTCGCGAGCTTCACCATCACCCTGCTCGCCTTCGGGATCACGCTGGGCTGGAGCGTCGTGATGCAGCGCCGCGCCGCGCAAGACAACGACGAGCTCACCAAGGGCTTCTTGCCCGTCGCGCTCAGGCTCGGTCAGCTCCGCGCCACGCAGGCCACCTTGGCGGCCCTCATCGACGGCCTGCCCGACGAGCGCAACCCGCACGCGGCGCGCCGCATCATCGAGCTGCTGACCGGCGTGCGACGCGCCAAGGTGGAGGAGACGCGCACCGCGCTGCTCGAGGACCTCCGCGGCGTGGGCAACGACGAGACGCGGCAGCTCGCGCTCGAGCTCGCCGGTGAGCTCGACGCCGCCAAGTCGTCGTACGCGGGCGAGCGATCGGCGTTCGCGCGGCTCTTCTTCGCGTTCGACGCCAAGGACAGCGAGGTCGTCAACCAAGAGATCCTCTCGCTCGGGAGGATGGAGCACGAGGGCGAGCGGCGCTTCAAGCTGCTGAGCGAGAAGGTCGAGCGGTCGATCGCCGAGTTCTCCGCGGGCGCGCGGGCCCGCGAGCGCCGCAGCGTGGGCGCCCTCGCGCTGCTCGCTGCGCTCACGTTCGCCGTCGGCGTGTGGGTCTCCATCCACACGCGCCGGCTGCTCGTGCCGCTCGAGCGCGTGACGGAGCGCGCGCGGTCGGTCGCGCTCGGAGATCTCACGCCTCAGCCCGTGGAGCCCGCAGACGACGAGATCGGCCAGCTCGCGGCCGCGTTCGAACAGATGGTCGGCGCCGTGGCCAAGGCGCAGAGCCGCGCCGTCTCCAACGAGCGCCTCGCCGCGATCGGCAAGATGGCGGCGCACGTGACGCACGAGATCCGGAACCCGCTCTCGGCGATGGGCCTCAACGTCGAGCTGCTCGAAGAGGAGCTTGGCGCGGGCGCGTCGAGCGCCGAGGTCAAGAGCCTGCTCGCGGCCATCGGGCGCGAGGTGCAGCGCCTCGAGCAGATCTCCGAAGAGTACCTGCGCGTGGCGCGCCTGCCGTCGCCCCGCATGGAGACCGACGACATCCCCGCGGCCATCGCCGAGATCGTCGCCTTCGCGCGGCCCGAGATCGAGCGCGCGGGGTGCGAGGTGACGCTCGAGGTCGACGAGCACGTCCCGGCGGCCGCGTTCGACGAAGGCCAGATCCGACAGGCGCTGCTCAACCTGCTGCGCAACGCGCGCGAGGCGATGCCCAACGGCGGCAAGATCGAGGTGTCGGTGCGCGCCGAGGGCATGGGCGTGAGTGTCGGCGTCGACGATCGCGGCGGCGGCATCCCCGAGGACATCCGCAGCCGCGTGTTCGACCCGTTCTTCTCGACGAAGGGCGAAGGGACGGGGCTCGGCCTCGCGATCACGCGGCACATCGTCGAGGCGCACGGGGGCTCGCTCACGTGCGAGCCGCGCGACGGCGGGGGCACGAGCTTTCGCATCCACTTGCCCATCGCGCCCGATCGCACGAGCGGGCCGATGAGCGTGCGCGCGGCGGTCTGACCGGCACGCTCGTCCTTCTCGCGCCACGGGGAACCGTCGCAAAACGCGTCGTCCCGCCCGAGGTCACGCGGATCTCCGCGGGGCGCACCGTTGCAAAGCGCCACATCTGAAGTACCTGCATTCATTCGTGAATTCACGGTAGGGAGGCGCGTCCATCGGGCATGCGCTTTCGGTACTTCGCCTGCCTACTCGCCCTCCCTCTCTTCGCCGGTTGCACGATCGAGCCGACCGCGAACGGCCTCGAGATCGTCCCGCGCCTCCCGTACGAGTCCCGCCCCGAGGCGCTGGGCGCCCCGCTCGTGTGGAACGGTGAGGCGATCGACGTCGAGGTCGAGCGCGGGAACATCGAGGTGGTCGGCTCGCCGTCGGCCAAGGAGATGACCGTCACGGCCAACGCCACGACCTGGGCGCGCAACGCGGACGACGCCGGCTCGCTCGCGCGCGCCTTCGTCGCGACGGCGCGGGTCGAACGCTCTGCGAGCGGCGCGCTCCGGGTCACGTGCCGCGTGCCGTCGGGCAGCTTCGGTAGCGCGCTCGTCGAGACGTCGCAGTGCAACGTGCGCGTCGTCGTCCCGGCCGACGCGCGTCCCCACGCGGTGCGCGTCGTCGCGCAGGACGGCTTCGTGTACCTGCAACGTCTGACCTCGTCGCCGTCCACCGCGATCGTCGCGTCGGGGATCGAGGTCGAGGCGACGCAGCTCCGCGGCAACGTCGGCGTCCGCTCGTATTGGGCGGACGTAGAGGTCAAGCCCACGCCTGGCGCGCGCATCTACGTGGGCTCCGCGAGCGACGACTGGTACGACCTCCCCACGCTGAGCCCCACGCCCAAGCGCGGCGAGGGCGGTGAGGCGAAGTTCGGCGCGACGCTCCGACTGCCGAAGGACTTTCGCGCGCGCCGCGTCGACATGTCGAGCGCCGGGGCGGCGGTCGAGCACTTCGAGTTCCCCGACGTGCGCCCGGGGGCGCCGCGCGGCGCGGTCGACGCGAGCGCTGCGGAGTACGTCGCCGTGCACGCGAACCAGGGCAACGCGACGCTCCTCGCCCTCGACGACACCGTCACCGGTAGCCGCACGACCAACCTCGGGACCATCGCGCGCGAGCCCTGGCGCGACTGATTTCCTCGGCGCCAGACGGAGACCCTCGCGGCACGACGCCCGCACCTTTCCGTGCTAACACCGGCGCATGTCCCGCCCCGACGGTCGCGCCCTCGACGCGCTTCGCCCCGTAGAGATGACCCCTGGCTTCCACCGGATGGCGGAGGGCTCCGTGCTCTACCGCGCCGGCTCGACGGTCGTGCTCTGCACCGCGTCGATCGACGAGAAGGTGCCGCCGTTCCTCGAGGGCAAGGGCAAGGGCTGGATCACGGCCGAGTACCAGATGCACCCTCGGTCGAACCCCGACCGCCGCGAGTCGCGCGACGGGCGCGGCAAGGCGCCGAGCGGACGCACGCAAGAGATCCAGAGGCTCATCGGTCGCGCCCTGCGCGCGGCCGTCGACCTCGACCAGCTCGGTGAGCGCACCATCGCCATCGACTGCGACGTGCTCGAGGCCGACGGCGGGACGCGCACCGCCGGCATCACGGGCGGCTTCGTCGCGCTCGCCATCGCGCTCGACAAGCTGCACAAGCGCGGCACGCTCACGAAGCGCGTGCTCCGCGAGGCCGTGGCCGCCACGAGCGTGGGCTGGCTCGACGGCGACCTGCGCCTCGACCTCATGTACAAAGAGGACTCGCGGGCCGAGGTCGACCTCAACGTGGTGGCGACCGGCTCGGGCGGCATCGTCGAGATCCAGGGGACGGCCGAGGGCTCGCCCCTGGCGCGGGCCGACGTGATCCGCATGATGGACGTGGGCCTCGCGGGCGTGGCCACGCTCGCCAAGATCCAAGAGACCGAGCTCGCCAAGGTCGGCGTCGAGCTGCGCTCGCTCTTGATGGAGAAGTCGTGACCCAGACGAAGACGCACGCGCTCGTCGTCGCCACGCACAACAAGGGCAAGCTCGACGAGCTCCGGCAGATCTTCGCCGACCTCGACGTGACGCTGCTCTCGCTCGACGACGTGGGACGCGGCGCGCTCACGGTGGTCGAGGACGGCGACACGTTCGAGGCCAACGCCGTGAAGAAGGCCCGCGCGGTCGCCGCCGCGACGATGATGATGACCCTCGCCGACGACTCGGGCCTCGAGGTCGACGCGCTCGGCGGCGCGCCTGGGGTCCGCTCGGCGCGCTACGCGCACGGCCGCGCTACCGACGCCGAGAACAACGCGGCGCTGCTCGGCGCGATCGAAGCGCTCACCAAAGACCCCACCGGCACTGGCGCGGGAGAGGGCGCGCTCAAGGCCCGCTTTCGCTGTGTGCTCGCGCTCGTCGATCCCTTCTTGCGCGACGGAGAGCCCCACGTGGTCGACGGCGCGTGCGAGGGAGAGATCACCCGCACGCCGCGAGGCAGCGGCGGCTTCGGTTACGATCCGCTCTTCTTGGTCGACGGCACCGACCGCACGATGGCCGAGCTGTCCGAGGCCGAGAAGAACCAGGTGAGCCACCGCGCCAAGGCGAGCGCCAAGATGAAGCTCGCCCTCGAGAAGGTGCTCGCCGAGCGCGACACGTTCACCCGTCGTGTCAGCGGCGAGTGACGCGGGCGCGCACGCGCGACGAGCTCACTGCCCGAACACGTCGAAGTGGCCTCCGACGCCGAGGCTCAGCACGACGTAGGGGGCCTGATTGTCGATGGTCTCGCCGTTGTGGTACGTCGGCCGCGTGAGCCCGTCGCCGTGGCCGGGCATGTAGTTGATCGTGCCCTTGGTGTCGCTCATGACGCCACCCGACAGGCTCGCCAGCGGCGTGATCGAGAAGAGCGTGGCGACGCGGATCTCTGCGCCGAGACCGAGCTTGAAGATCTCCAGCGCGCTCATCGTGTACGACTCGCTGCCGTTCGTGACGTTGATGTTGCGCAGGCCGATCGAGAGGTCCGTCAAGAAGCCGACGGAGTCGACGTCGCCGGCGACGTACCTGAAGCCGAGCCCGTAGAACGTCGTCGTCGTCTTGGCGTCGGTGCCCTCGAAGCGGTGCCCCTGCCCCATGAACGAGTGCTCGATGAAGACGTAGGGGATGTAGCGCTTCGAGATGCGTGCACCTACATCCAACTGGAAGCCCACCCCGTTCCCGGAAAAGTTCCCCGTCGTCTCTCGCCGCCCCAGCTCGTTGACGAAGAAGCTCCCTCCGAACCCCAGGTACGATACGCGCGGTCCGACCCAGAGCGAGAACTTGGGCGCGTGCGTCGGCACCTCGACCTCTTGCGGCTCGTAGGGCGCGGGCGCCTGCCGCGGGTCAGGCTGCTGCGGCGGGTACTGCTGAGGC
>JAGQJA010000317.1:9369-11260 GCA_020430845.1 Myxococcales bacterium | reverse complement strand
CGCGGGGGCGGGCGCGGGCGCGGGCGCCGGAGCCGCAGACGGACCGCGACGCGGCTCGGAGTCGCGACGCTCGTGACGTGTCTCGTAGCCCTGGTCGTCGCGCGCGCGCTCTTGCGAGATGGGGCGATCGCGACGGCGCGCCTTCGGCGCCGGCGGGTCGTAGGGATCGCGCGCGACGGGCTCCGCGCGCTCCGCGTACGGGTCGGCCGCCTCGTACTTGTACGGGTCTGCGTACGACGCCGGCGCGGGCGCCGCCTCGCGCGCGTACGGATCCGTGTACGGATCGGGGTACGGATCGCGACGGTTGGTCTCGGGCTCGTGCTCTGCCGGCCGCATGCGCGGACCGGAGCCCTCACGCTTCCTCTTGTGGAGCGCCGCCGCGGCGGCGACCTGCGTCTCGGGATCGCGCTCGGCGAACTCCGCCTCGAACGAGTCGAACGGGCGTCGCACCTCGAGCGAAGGCAGCGAGTCGAACGGCGCGCCGAGCGGATCGCTCTGGTAGCCGGGCAGCGGCGTGCGCGCGTGCGTCTCGGGCTCGAGATCCGGGAGGCTCTCGGGCGACTTGCGGAGCTGCGTGGGGCGCTCTTCGCTGTACGGATCACGACGCTCGGGCGCGACGGCTCGGAGGCGTCGACCACGCGGCGGGCTGGGGGGAGGCGGAGGTGCTGAGGGACGCACGGCGCGGATGGCGGGGCGCGCAGGGGCATCGCCCCCGAGCATTACGGGCCGAAACTTCGGCAACATTCCCCGTCTAGCCATCTTACAGGCAATCCTCTGGAAGGCGAGGCCTCGAAGCGCACCTCTGCTCCGCGCGAGAGTGATGCACGAACCGTGCTCAGCCCGACGAGACGTTGCCGCGCCGCGTCGTGGTCAAATGCGGCCCGCGCAAGGATCACGCGAAACGCGAATGGATCAGCGCGGATCCACGGCTGGGTCCATTCCGTCCATGGGGGTGGGACCATCGCCCGCCACCGCCGCCGAGACGCCGGGTAAGCCGCCCTGGGACGAGCGCGGAGGACGTGGTAGACAAGCCGACACCGTGGTGGCCAAGCGCATCGACGTACTCTCGGATTCGACGGGTGAGACAGCAGAGAAGGTCGTCCGCGCGGCGATGCTGCAGTTTCCGCACGCAGGCGCGCAGATCCGCCTCCACACGCGCGTGCGCACCCGAGAGGCGGCGCGGCCGATCCTCGAGCGCGCCGCGCGAGAAGGCGCGCTGGTGGTGTTCACCGTTGTCAGCCCCGAGCTGCGTGAGTTCATCCACGCGTCGAGCTACGAGCTCCGCGTCGAAGCGCTCGATCTCATCGGCTCGCTCATCGGCAAGCTCACGGTGTACCTCGATCGTCAGCCCATCAACACGCCGAGCGGCATGCTCCCGCTCTCGGACGAGTACTTCCGGCGCATCGAGGCCGTAGAGTTCACCGTCAAGAGCGACGACGGCAAAGAGCCGCGCAACTTTCGCAAGGCCGACCTCACGCTCGTCGGCGTCAGCCGCACGTCCAAGACGCCGCTCTCGACGCTGCTCGCGCAGCGCGGCCTGAAGGTCGCGAACCTGCCGCTCGTGCTCGGCGTCAACGTGCCGCCCGAGCTCGAAGAGGCCAACCAAGATCGCATCGTCGGCCTCACGATCGGTCTCGACCCGCTCGTCGAGATCCGCAAGGCGCGGCTCAAGCAGCTGGGCATGAGCGTCGACGCGAACTATGGCCTGCGCGATCAGGTCAAGGCGGAGCTCGAGTACGCGCAGAAGATCTTCGCGAGCCACCCCACGTGGCCCGTGATCGACGTGACCGGTCGCGCGATCGAAGAGACCGCCGTGATCATCCTCGAGTCGCTCAAAGAGCGCGACGACGCGAACAAGATCGCCAAGTCGATCGTCTGAGGCGCACTCGCC
>JAGQJA010000317.1:1412-9318 GCA_020430845.1 Myxococcales bacterium | reverse complement strand
AGCGCGTCAGCGGCAACCGCACAGCTCGGCGCAGCCCGCGCCGCCGCCGCACTCGGCGAGGCACCCGCGGTCGCACGTGCCTCCCGACGTGGGCTGCGTGGCCGTCCCCGCGGTGCACCGGCCGTCGCCGACCTGCGCGCAGACCGTCTGCTCCGCCTGGGACGAGAGCAGCGCGGCCGCCTCGGCGCAGGTGCCGAACACGCCGATGGGGCAGAGCGAGCCGCTGCATGCGCAGAGCAGGTCGACCTGCGCGCCGCGGATACGAAAGCCGCAGCTCGGGAAGACGTCTCGATCGACGATGACCGTCGGGCAGAGCGACGTGACCGCGCAGAGCGTGGCGCCCGTCTCGCGATCGATGCCGCAGCCGTCGCCCTTGATCCCCGCGTCCGCGTTCGGGTCTGCGCCGCTCGAGGGCGACGCGCCCCCCTCCCCGCTCGCGCCGGCGTCGTTGGAGCCGCCCTGCGTGATCTGCGCGCAGCCGAGGGTGACCACGGCGGCGGCGAACGCGAGCGCGACGACGGTGTGGGTGCGGGCGCGGGGAGACATCGGGTGACCCTGCCCGGGCCGGCGCCGTCGGGCCAACTTTTGCGCGCGCCGCCGCTTCCCTACCGGCCGACGCCTCGCGTACCGTTCTCGCCATGACCATGGACGCCTACGCTCCGTCCGTCGACCCCAAGACCTTGGTGCTCGCCCGGCTCGTGAGCCACCTCGCAGAAGACGCCATCTTCGCCATCGCGGCGGGCGGCACCGCGTGCCTCGAGTCGCTCGGCAAGCGACGCGGAGAGGCGTACTCGGCGCTGCTCGCGGGCCATCGCCTCAACACGATGTGCGGTGAGATCGATCACTGGGTGGTCGAGCTGACCCGGGCCATCGCGCCCATCGCGCCGCCGGAGTGGATGCCGATGGCCGAGGTGCTGCGCGAGCGCGTGACGCTCGAGGTGGGCGCCCGCGGCATCCGCTCTCTGTTCTCGTCGAAGCCGAGCGACAAGGACGTCCTGCGCGTCAAGCGGCTCGGCACGCTCGCGGCGCGCGTGCTGCGCGCGGTGTTCGCCGCCGACGGTCCGCTCAATCCCGAAGAGGCGCGCACCGTCGCCGCGCTCATCGCCTCGCTCGGGCTGCCCGACGCGGACGTCGCGCCCCTCTACGCCGAGGCCCCCATCGTCGTCGAGCAGCTCGACGTGTACGGCGACCTCGAGCCGGCCTTCTCGAAGGCGATGCTGCGCGGCGCGTGGCTCGCCGCGGCGTGGGACCAGCTCGACCCTCGCGAGGAGCACGTGGTGCGCACCGTCGCGAGCAAGATCGCCTTCCCCCCCGAAGAGCTCGAGGTCATCCGCGCCGAGACGCTCGCGCGCGTCGACGCACGACGCGGATTCGGCCTCGCCGTCACCGACGCCATCCGCTTCGTGCTGTCGGATCGTGTGCCCGGCCACGGCGTGACGCTCGCCGCCAAGGCGGGATCGCTCGTGCTCCCACCGCGCTACCGCGAAGAGGCCCTCGCGCAGGTGGGCCACGGCTCTCGCGTCACGCTCGCCAAGCGCCACACCGATCTCGGCTCCGAGCAGCGGGGCAGCGTGCTCGCGATCGCGTGGGCCGCGGCGCTCTACGAGGATCCGTCGGTCGCGCGCCGGGCGCTGCTCCGCGCACGCCACGACCGCGTGGCGCAGGACCTCGGCGAGGACGGGCTGCGCGCGCGCGCGGCCGTGGAAGAGTGGATGAACGACGTGCTCGCCCCGGCCGCCTTCCCGATGGGAGCCGACGCGTGAAGGACCTGACCATCGGGTTCATCGGCGGCGGCAACATGGCCGGCGCGCTCGTCAAGGGCATGGTCCACGCCGGCGTCGCGCCCGCGGGCAAGATCTGGGTGAGCGACGTGAAGCCCGAGCGGCTCTCGGCGATCGCGCAGGCCCACGGCGTACGCACCACCGGCGACAACCACGCGCTCGTGGCGGCGTGCGACGTCATCGTCATCGCGGTCAAACCGCAGGTCATCCACAAGGTGCTCGACGCGATCGCGGGCGACGTCGAGGGCAAGCTGCTCATCTCCGTCGCGGCGGGGGTGCCCGTCGCCGCGATGGAGGCTCGCCTGCCCTCGGGCGCGCGCGTCGTGCGCACGATGCCCAACACGCCGGCCACCGTGCTCGCGGGCGCGACGGCCATCGCTCCGGGCACACACGCCACCGAGGCCGACCTCGACGTCGCGCGCACCCTCTTCTCGGCGGTCGGTCGCGTGGTGACGCTCGAAGAAGGACAGATCGACGCGGCCACCGGGCTCTCGGGCAGCGGCCCCGCGTACATCATGCTCGTCATCGAGGCGCTCGCCGACGGCGGCGTCAAGGTGGGCCTGCACCGCGACACGGCTCTCTTGCTCGCGGCGCAGACGGTGTACGGCTCCGCCAAGCTCCTGCTCGAGACAGGCGAGCACCCAGGGCGGCTCAAGGACATGGTGACGAGCCCCGGCGGGACCGCGATCGCGGGTCTTCACACCCTCGAGTCGGGCGGGCTCCGGCGCACGATGATCGACGCCGTCGAGGCCGCCACGCACCGCGCCATCGAGCTCGGCGAGCAGCAAGCGCGCAAGATGGGCGCCTGAGCGCGCCCGCCGATCAGCGCTTGGGGATGATCTCGGTGTAGGTCACGAACGCGATCAGCGTCAGGAACATCAAGAGGCCAATCGCGTGCACCTTGGCCTCGACCTTGGCGTCGGCGCGCCGGCGCGAGGCGGCCTCGAAGCCCAAGAACAGGAGGCGTCCGCCGTCGAGCGCGGGGAACGGGAGCAGGTTGAACCCGCCCAGGTACGCGCTCAGCATGCCCAGGAGCTTGAGCGCGTCGCCCGCGCCGCTGCGCACCGCGCCCGCCGTCTCGCGGACGATCCCCACGGGTCCGCTCAGCTCGGGCTTCTCTTTGCCGGAGATCATGCGCGCGAGCCCGACGACGAGCCGATAGACGACCTTGGGCGGCTCTTTGACGCTGAGCAACGCGGCCTGCCCCACGCCGACCGGCACGACCTTGTACTCGGGGCCGACCATGATCTTGCCCTTGCGCTCGCCGTCGGTGCCCGGCGTGGGCGACAGGTGGAGCGTCTGGCCCTCGCGATCGATCTCGACGTCGATCGCTTCGCCGGCGTGCGGACCGACAGCGCGCTTGAGCTGCTCCCAGTCGGCGATGCGCTCGCCGTTGACGGCGACGATGCGGTCACCGTGCACCATGCCGGCCTTGGCCGCGGGCCCCTCGGGCGCGACCGACACCTTCATGCTCACGTCGTCGACGACGGTGTGGCCGCCGAGCATGAAGCCCGCGAACATGAGCACCGAGGCGAAGAGGTAGTTGGCGAGCGGGCCGCCGGCGATCGTGACGATGCGGCCCCAGAGCGACGCGTTGGCGTAGCTGCCCGGGTCCTTGGGATCGCTCTCCTCGTACGGGTTCATACCTGCAATCTGCACGTATGCGAGGAACGGGATGATGGCGATCTGGTACGTGGTGGGGCTGCCCTTGGGGCGGTGCTTCCACAGCGTCGGGCCGAAGCCGATCGAGAACTTGGTGACGCGCATCCCGAAGCGACGCGCGGCGAGATAGTGGCCTCCCTCGTGCACCACCATGAGCACGGCGAGCCCGAGGATCGCGAGCAGGTAAGACGCGACCGACATCCTGACACTGTAAATCACCCCGGACGATTCCGCACGCCTCGGTTTCGCCCCGCGCGAGCAAGCGCGACCGCTCGGCGGGCCGGTGGTAAAGCGGGTGCATGCGGGCGGCCTGCAGCGCGATGGCCATGGTGGGCGCGCTCGCGCTCACGACGCGGGCGCGCGCCGACGAGAACGCCGACGTAGAAGAGGTGCTCGTGCGCGGCCACACCGCGGCGGGCTTCGTTTCGCGTGCCCGCGTGGGCGAGACGTCGCGTGAGGTCACCGACGCCGCCAGCCTCGTCGAGCCACTCCCGGGCGTGCACGTGCGTCGCCTCGGCGCGGACGACTCGTTCGCGACGATGTCGATCCGCGGCGCGAGCTCGCTGCAGACGCAGGTGATCCTGGCCGGCGTACCTCTCACGGGCGGCGCCGACCCTGGGCTCGATCTCTCGACGCTCCCGCTGTGGCCCAACGCGACCGCGCGCGTGTATCGCTCGTTCGCCCCCGCCGCGCTGGGCCGCGGCTCGCTCGGCGGCACGCTCGTGCTCGATCCGCCTTCGCCGCGTGCGCCGTCGGGCTCCGACGTGTGGGGTGGTGTGGGCTCGTTCGGCGCGGCCCGCATGCGCCTCGGCGACGTGCGCGGTGAGCCCGACGGGGTCCGCGTCGCGACGGGGCTCAGCGCGTCGCGGTCGGACTCCGACTTCGACTACGTGGATCCGCTCGCGAGCGCCGACGGGCCGGAGGTCACCGCGACCCGACGCAACGCGGGCCACGCCGCGGTGGCCGCGCTCGGCTCGATCGCGATGCCCGTGCGATGGAGCGACACGTCGCGCGGCGCGCTCACGGTCACGACGCTCGCGCAGGCGCGACGCCAAGAGCTGCCCGGCACCGTCAAGGCGCCGACGCCGCTGCACGAGCTGCGATCGTCGCGCCTCGTCTCGGCGCTCTCGCTCTCGGGGCCCGCCCTGTCGGGCGCGTGGAGCGTGCGCGCGTGGGGACGGCGTGAGGGGCTCACGCTGCGCGACTCGACCGCGGGCGCCGCCGTGTCGCTCGGCCCGACGAGCACCGACGACGCGATCGTCGCGGTGGGATCGAGCGTCGGCGTGAAGTCTCGCGTGGGCGATCGCGCCACCGTGGAGGTGCGCGCCGACGGCAGCGGGGAGCGCTTCGCGCCGGGCACGTGGGCGGGCGCGACCGCGCCGCCGGGCGCGCGACGGACGAACATGGGCGCGGCGTTCGACGGTGAGCTGCGCGCGACGCCGACGCTCACCGCCAACCTGAGCGGGCGCGCCGACGCGTGGGTCGACACGGGCGCGGGGTCGTCGACCGAGACGACGTTTCGACCGACGGGCAACGTCGGGCTCGAGCGCACGTGGCAGCACGCGCGGCTCGCGAGCCACGCGGGGGCCGTGGCGCGACCGCCGAGCTTCGTGGAGCGCTTCGGCAACCGCGGCGCCTTCATCGGCGATCCCGACCTCCGCCCCGAGAGCGCAGTGACCGTCGACGCCGGAGGCGCCGTCTCGAAGCGCGCCGGCGCGTGGGGCCTCGAGGCCGAGGCCGCCGCGTTCGCCACGTGGGCCACGGACCTCATCACGTTCGTGCCGCAGGGCGCCTACGGCCGCGCGCGCGCGACGAACATCGGACGCGCCGTCGTCGCCGGGGCCGAGTCGCAGGCGCGCTTGCGCATGCCGCTCGGCTTCGAATTACTTGCATCTTACACACTCGTCACGACGCGCAACCTGGCCGCCTGCGGACCGACCGCCGGCACGTGCGAGCGGCCGCAGCTCCCGGGACGGCCGACGCACGACGCCGTCGTGGACCTGGCGTTCTCGCGCGGTGGTTTGCGCCTGCGCTACGGCCTCGACGTCGTGGCCGGCATGACGTCGGACCTGAGCGGCGCCACCCCGGTGCCCGATCGCGCCCTCCACGGCGCCGGCGCGCGGTGGAGCGTCCCGGGGGCGCCCGGGCTCACTGTCGCCGTCGACGTCCGCAACCTCTTCGACCTGCGCGCGGTGAGCTATCGCGGCGCGCTCGGCCCGGTGAGGGCGCCCATCGGCGACGCGTTCGAGTACCCGCTGCCCGGCCGCACGGTGCTCGTGACCGCGCGTTATGCCGTGCCCGCGCTCTGAACGAACGCGCAGGCGGCGGAGGCGCCGGGCGAGCCTCACCGAAAGCGCTCGGCGATGCTTTCGCTCGGGTACCCACGATGCTAGCTTCCGCGCCCTCATGACCCAAGGCACTCCCAACTCCGACAACGCGCAGGGTGACGTTCCGATCCAAGGTGGAGCGGCGATCCTCGCGCCGATCACCGCGTTCCCGAACGGCGTTCCCGCCCACGCGATGGTGCTCATCCCCCTCGGCCCCAAGGGCGAGGAGGTCCACAAGGACATCGTCAAGGGTCCGGTCGCGCTCCAGATGGAAGAGGTCTGGAAGCTGCTCGGGTTCAACGGCCCGGCCGTGCAGGTGCAGGACGCCGAGGGTCGGCCCATCGCGATCGGCCTCGAGGATCTGCTCGGCGGTCTGGAGAAGCACTGGACCGAGAGCCAGGACGACCTCAACCGCGGCCGCATCTACGCGCAAGAGCTCATGAAGTACGACCGCCACGCCAAGGCGGAGGCGGTGCTCGCCAAGATCGTCGCCCGCGGCGGCGACGGCGAAGACTGGCTCGGGCTCGGCGTCGCCCAGCTCGCGCAAGAGAAGTTCGAGAAGGCCGAGGCGACCCTGCGCGGCGCGCAGAACCTCATGAAGGACAGCCCCTACCCGAGCCTCCACCTCGCCAAGCTGCACGGGGCGAAGAAGGAGAAGGACAAGGAGCGCGCCGCCGTCGAGCACGCGATCCAGATCCAGTCGGGCAACGTCGACGCGTGGGCGTACCTCTACAACTTCCACAAGGAGCAGAGCGACGAGGCCACCGCGATCAAGAAGATCGAGGAGCTCGGCGACGCGCCCGTCAACGCCAAGACCGCGGCGCCGTACGTCGCGCTCCAGAGCTTCTTCGCCGGCGACGACGCGACGCGTGACAAGGCCATCGCGTTCGCCAAGAAGGGCCTCGACCGCTCCCCCAACGATCCGGTCGCGCTCATCGTGCTCTCGGCGCTCTACGGCCAGGCCAACAAGCTCGACGAGGTCATCAAGCTCCTCGCGCCCCACGAGGCGACGATGCAGCAGGACGTCCGCCTCGCGAACAACTACTTCGAGGCGCTCTTCCAGGCGCGCGACCTCAACCGCATCACGGCGCTGCTCAACAAGCTGGCGACGTCGCCCAACCGCGAGGTCAAGCAGTTCGCGATCGAGCGCTCGCGCGCCGTCTCGCAGATGCTCGCGCAGCAGCAGGCGGCCCTCGCGGCGGCCGCGTCCGACGCCAAGTAAGCGGGCGCGAGCCCAAGAGGCCGAACCGTTCCTGGGTGCGGCGCCGCGCTGGCGCCGAGCGAGCGGTAGGCAAGAGCGGCGCACACCTCCTTACATGGAGGTCTGCGCCGTTTCTGCGTGAAGCGTGATGGGCGGGCGCTGCCGGGGTAAGCTGTGACTATCTTGAGCGGCTCGTCCCCGGGCGAGGCCCGGGTCGTTGGTAGGTACGCCCTTTACGGCGCGCTCGCCGCAGGCGGGATGGCCACGGTCCATCTTGGACGCCTGCTCGGACCGGTCGGATTCTCGCGCACCGTCGCCATCAAGCGGCTGCACGCGCAGTTCGCGGCGGACCCCGAGTTCGTGTCGATGTTCCTCGACGAGGCGCGCGTCGCGGCCCGCATCCGCCACCCGAACGTGGTGCCGACGCTCGACGTCGTGACCACGGACGGCGAGCTGTTCCTCGTCATGGAGTACGTGCCGGGCGAGTCGCTCGCCAAGCTCACGCGCGCCGTGCGCGAGCGCGGGGAGCGCATTCCGCTACCGGTGATGAGCGCGATCATGGTGGGCACGCTGCTCGGCCTTCACGCCGCCCACGAGGCGACCGACGAGCGCGGCGAGCCGCTGCACATCGTGCATCGTGACGTCTCCCCGCAGAACGTGCTCGTGGGCACCGATGGGGTCGCGAAGATCCTCGACTTCGGCGTCGCCAAGGCCGCCGGGCGCATCCAGACCACGCGCGAGGGTCAGATCAAGGGCAAGCTCGCGTACATGCCGCCCGAGCAGCTGCGCGGCGGCGACGTGACGCGAAAGTGCGACGTGTACGCGGCCGGCGTCATGCTCTGGGAGCTGCTCACGGGGCAGCGCCTCTTCAGCGGGGACAACGAGGGCGCGGTCGTCGCGCGCGTGCTCGAGGGGCGCATCGAGCGCCCCAGCTC
>JAGQJA010000317.1:0-1357 GCA_020430845.1 Myxococcales bacterium | reverse complement strand
ACGGCCCTGCGCGCGCTCGCGATGGACCCGAACAAGCGCTTTGCCACGGCGCGCGAGATGGCCGACGACATCGAGCAGCGCTGCCCCGCCGCGACGTTCAGCGTGGTCAGCGACTGGCTGCAGCAGGTCGCCAAAGACGTCCTCCGCGTGCGCGCTTCGCTCGTGTCGGAGATCGAGAGCTCGGTGTCTCGGCCCGCGATCCGCGGCGAGCTCTTCCAAGAGCTCCGCGGCCCCGAGACGCAGCGCATCAGCTCCCACCCGCGGCAGCCGTCTGCGCCGCCCGAGTCGATGCACGCGACGGTCGTGGGCGTCCCGCAGCGAAGCGCCGGCGGCTCGGGGTGGCCTGGGCGCACGCCCTACGAGGTGATGCCGACCACGCAGCCGTCGTCGATCTCCGTGTCGTCGGGCTCGGGCACGTCGATGGCGCCGCCGCCTGCTCGGGGCAGGTCGTCGTTCGTCGCCGTGCTCCTCGGCGTGATGGCTGGCGCGGCGATCCTCGGCTACCTGTTCATGGCGCGGACGCGGACCACGATCTCACCGGCCAACCCGCAGGGCGCGGCGCCGTCGGCTGCGACCCCGCCCACGCCCGTGCCCGTCACGGAACCCCCGGTGCTCACGCCCGACACGCCGCCGCCCACGCCGCTCGCGCCGCCGGTCCTCGGGGTCGCGCCGCCCTCGGGCTCGGGGGCGGCCTCCGCGACGGGACCGCAGACCCCGCCGCCGAAGCCCGCGAAGCCTCACCACGCGCAAACCAAGCCGCAGCCTCCACGCCCGCCGCCGTCGAGCGCGCCCACCACACCGCCGCCCCCGCAAGACGACTGCAAGACCCCGTACTGGTACGACGCGCAGGGCATCAAGCACTACAAGGAGCACTGCACGAAGTGAGCGTGTAGCATGTGCGCATGAGGGCGTGGACCGCCGCCATCGTGTGCGCCGCGATGCTCGTGGCGGCGCCCCGCGCGAGCGCGGACGACCGCAAGGTGTGCATCGCCGCGTCCGAGAAGGCCCAACAGCTCCGCAACGAGGGCAAGCTGCTCGAGGCGCGCGACGAGCTCGCGACCTGCCAGCGGCCCGTGTGCCCCAAGCTCGTGCAACAAGACTGCGCGCAGTGGACGAGCGACGTGCTCAAGCTCCTGCCGAGCATCGTGCCCTCGGCGAAGGACCGAAAGGGCCGCGACCTCGTCGACGTGAAGGTGTCGATCGACGGCAAGCTCGTCACCGACAAGCTCGACGGCAAGCCGGTGGACGTCGACCCGGGCGTGCACCAGGTGCGGTTCGAGGCGCCGGGCTCGCCCGCGGTCGAGGAGCGGGTCGTCGCGCGACAGGGAGAGCAGAGCCGCATCGTCACCGTCACGCT
>JAGQJA010000316.1:4114-7085 GCA_020430845.1 Myxococcales bacterium | reverse complement strand
GGCGGCGCGCCCTCGTTCCCGCGCGCGGCCACCAACGCGATGCCGGCGCAGCCGCCGCGCGCGGTGCCGCCCACCGCGATCGACCCGCCGATCCAGCCTTCGCGTGCGCCCGTCGCGCCCGTCGCGCACGCACCGGCCCCCGCGCCCGCCCGTCCGAGCGCTCCGCCGCCGCGACGCTCCGAGCCCGCGGTGACGCCGTCCAAGGCACGCGGCCGGGTCGTCGTGATCGCCAAGAGCGGCGCCGACGGCCCGAGCTATCCGCTCACGGATACTCTCGACATCGGGCGCCAAGAAGGGCACCTGATCGTCGCCGAGGACCCCTACCTCTCGCCGCGCCACGTTCGGCTCGTGTTCCAGGGCGACAAGCTCGTGCTGCGCGATCTGAACAGCACCAACGGCGTGTACCTCCGCCTGAGCCCGGCCGACCGCGGCGAGCGCAGGGGCACCGCCTTGCCCAAGGTGGGCGGGCTGCGCGACGCCGAGTCCGGCGTGGTGCTCGAGGACGGCGATTTCGTCCTCGTCGGCCAGCAGGTGCTCCGACTCGAGGTGCTCGGAGACGGCGCGCCGGGCGACCCGCTTTCGGAGCACGGCACTCTCGTGTTTGGCACGCCGGCCGCTCCGCGATACGCTCGGCTCAGCCAGAGAAGCGTGGAGGGCATGACACGCGACGTCTACTATGTGAGGAAGGCGGAGACGGTGCTCGGTCGAGAGTCCGGAGACGTGGTGTTCACCGAAGATCCGTTCTTGTCGCGGCGGCACGCCGCGCTGCGCCTCGTCGGGGACGACGGAGCGCCGCTCGCGAACGGCGCGGGCGGCCGTCGCGCGCGCCTCGCCTTGGTCGACCTCGGCTCCTCCAATGGCACCTTCGTGCGGGTCCGGGGCGACGTGACGCTCCGGGCGGGCGACCAGTTCAGGGTGGGACAACAGCTCTTCCGCGTCGACTTGGACGCGGATCGGGTAGGGTGAAGGACGAGGATCCAGCGTGACCCAAGCGGACGCCACCGCAGCACCCGCCGAAGCCCAACCGACCGGGCCGGAAATTCGAGCGAAGCTCTTCGCGCGCACAGACGTGGGACAGGTCCGCGAGCACAACGAGGACAACTTCCTCGTGGCCGACCTCACCCGGCGCTCGCGCGGACTGCTCGAAGCCAACCGCGCCACCGTGCTCGGCCATCAAGGCGCCGTGTTCGCCGTGTGCGACGGCATGGGAGGAGCCGCGGCCGGCGAGATCGCCAGCCAGCTCGCGGTCGACATCATCTACGAGCGCCTCGTCGACGGCCTCGGCGACGCTCCGCTCGCGCGCGACGATCTCGCGCGGCGCCTCGTGCGCGCGGTCGAGACCGCCGGCATGCGCATCTTCCACGAGGCCAAGGCCGATCGCTCGCGTCGGGGCATGGGCACCACGGTGACCGCCGCGGCGCTCGTCGACGACGTCATCTTCTTCGCCCAGGTGGGCGACAGCCGCGCCTACTTGGTGCGCGACGGGCAGCTCGTGCAGCTGACGCGCGACCAATCGCTCGTCAACCAGCTCATCGAGGCCGGCCAGCTCACCGAAGAAGAGGCCGAGACCTTCGAGCACAACAACATCATCCTGCAGGCGCTCGGCACGTCCGACACGGTGCAGGTCGACCTCACGTTCGCCGAGCTGCGCGCCGGCGACACGCTCATGATGTGCTCCGACGGGCTCAGCGGCATGGTGCGGGCCGACGAGATCCGCGAGGTCTTGCTCTCTTCGCAGGAGCCGCTCGACCTCTGCAAGGCCCTCACCGAGCGGGCCAACCAGGCAGGCGGCCACGACAACATCACCGTGATCGTCGTGCAGTTCGAGGGCGCGGCCCTCAAGCCCCCCTCGCCCGAGAGCGAGCCGCTCAAGTACCGCAAGTACGTCCTGTCGAACGAGGTCGCCGAGCAGAGCACGGCGCCCATCGCTCAGGGCCCCGCCGACGGCGCCACCACGGTGCCCGGTCAGGCCAGCTTGCGCCCGCCCGCGGCCGCACCGCCCGGGTGGCACGAGCAGGGACCCCACACGGCCTACGAGCTCGACGAGCGCATCGACATCCCCGGCACGCACGTCCCGCTCTGGCTCGTGGCGGTCATCGTCGTCGGCGTGATGGTGCTTCTCGGCGGGACGGCGCTGCTGCTGCTCCGCTGACGCCGAGCTCACGCTCGAGGTGCAGCGCGACGGCGCACGTGGGATCACGCGCGAGCGCTTCGGAGGCCGCGTCGCGCGCCGGCGCCTGGCGGCCGGCCCCTGCCCGCGCGACGCCGATCCACGCCCACGCGGCGGCCGCGCGAGGCGCGTCGGTGTCCGACGTGAGGGGCGCGAGGGCCTCCTCGGCCTCGGCGAAGCTCCCGCGCCGTAGCAGCTGACGCGCCACCAGCATCACGAGCTCGGGCGTGTCTCCGAAGCGAGCGCGCGCGCGCGCGATGGCGTCGTCGGCCTCGGGCTCGCGGTCGAGGCGAAGCAGAGACTCCGCGAGCCCCACGTACCCGCTCACGTCGTCGGGAGCGACCTGCGAGAGCCGCGCGAACTGCTCGCGCGCGTCGTCGAACGCGCCGCGCTCGAAGAGCCGCCGCGCCAGGTTCTGCCGCGCGGGGACGAAGCCGGGGTCGACCTTGAGCGCCATGCGGTAGTGCTTCTCGGCCTCGGCGCCGATGCCGCGGCGGTCCGCGAGCAGGCCGAGCGCGTGGTGCGGCGCGGGCAGATCAGGGTTGAGATCGCGCGCTCGGTTGAAGTGCGCGCGCGCGAGATCGAGGTTGCCGCGTCGCAGCGCGACGAGCCCCAGGTTGACCCACGCCTCGGTGAAGCGCGGGCTGTATTCGACGGCGACGCCGAGTCGCGCCTCGGCCGTCGCGAGATCGCCGAGGGCGAGCGCCGCGGCCCCGTCGCGGTTGAGCTCGACGGCCTTCGGCGGCAGCGGCGGCACCGTCGAGCACGCGGCGGTCGCGACGCCGAGCGCGACCGTGACGA
>JAGQJA010000316.1:3683-3874 GCA_020430845.1 Myxococcales bacterium | reverse complement strand
GCGAGCTGGCGGCCGACGACGACGACGAGCTGGGCGGCGCGGGCAAAGGTGCGCTGGTGTGGGTGCGCGGTGACGAGCGCCGCGAGCAAGAGGCGCCGCTCTGCGCCACCTGCGCCACCACGGTCGGCGTCACTGCGCTGCGCGCGTGGGAGGCCGAGGAGGACGAGGAGGGCTGACCCTTCGCGTCCCCA
>JAGQJA010000316.1:0-3601 GCA_020430845.1 Myxococcales bacterium | reverse complement strand
GGCGCCACCTGCGGCGAGCTGAGCACGAGACGTAGCTCGTGTCGCATGAGCAGGCCGGTGAGCGGCCCCGCCATGTCGGCCGGCGTGTCGGGGTTGAGAACGAGCGCCATGCGGATGCGAGCCCGGTGCGCCCAGCGCGGCGCGCGCGCGATCTCGGCGAGCACGTCGGGGCGACACGGACGGCGCGAGGCGAGCGCGAGCACGTCCTCTTCGGTGAGCTTGGGGTTGACGAGGACGCGCTCGATCACCGTGGGGTGGGGATCGCGCAGGAGGCGCGCGAGCGTGTCGCGATCGGTGCGCCGCGCGAGGTACTTGCGCTCACCGAGCGACAGGGGCCTTCCCCGCCCGTAGTCGGGGACCTGATCGTCCTCGGGCGGGCACACCTCGCGACCGTTCATGCCGAGCGGGTTGCGGATGAGGCGCCCGAGCGCCAAATGCGGAACGCCCGCGGCCTCCTCGCGGAGCCTCTGGACGGCGCGCGTGCACGCGGGCTCTTGGAACGCGTCGACGAGCGCGACCAGCACCTCCCGCGCGACGGGATCGGCCTGCTCGGCGCGGGCGCAGATGATCTCGAGCACGCACGCGAGATCGCTCACGTCGTACTGCGCTTGCACGAGCAGGTTGCGGAGCCACGCCACGCGCAGGCTCGCCTCGAGCGTCCCACGCACCACGCGGATGATCTGCTCCGCGCGCGCGACGGCGCTCATGTCAGAACCCCAGCTTGATCGGCTTGGGCTTGGTGCCGGCCGGGGGGGCGCTGGCGACCGGCTTGGTCGTGGCAGGAGCCGCGCTGGCGACGGGCGCCGAGGGCGCGGCGCTGGGCTTTGCAGAGGGCGCCGTGTGGTGCGTCTTGGCCGCGACCGCGGCGGGCTGCGACGGGGCCTGCGTCGTGGCCGCGGGCGGGGTCTCGGGGGTCTCCGCGGTGGGCGCGGCGGTCGTGGCGGCCGCGGCGGCGCCCGACGTCGGGTCGGGATCGGGCGCGGCGGTGGTGGTGGGCGCGGCGCTCACCGACGGATCGGGGATGGCGACCGACGCCGACGGGACCTCGGGCGGACCNNGCGGCGGCGCCCTTGCCGCCGACGACGGTGATGCCGACGACCACGCCCGCGACGACGAGGAGCGCGGCGGCGACGCCCCCGATGATGGCGACGGGCACGCCCTTCTTGGGGATCGACGGCGCGTCGCCGAGCCCGCTGAACGTGTGCGCGACGGGGTTGCCCGTGGTGGCCTGCGGCGTGGGGTACGGCGCGGCCGCCGGGTTGGGCGTCTGGAGGTGGGCCGTCGCCTGCGGCACGCCGCCGGCCGGCATGGGCGTGTTCATCATGCCGTGCGCGGGCTGCGGGATGACGGCCGTGCCGCCGCCGATCGCGCCGATCTTGAGCACGGAGCGATCGGTGACGTCGGTGGTGACAGACTGGCCGCACGCGAGCTGCAGCGAGTCGGCGAACTCCTTGGCGGTGGCGAAGCGCTGCGCCGGATCACGCGAAGCGGCCTTGGCCCACCAGCGATCGAAGCCCACCGGGACGTCTGCGACGACCTCGGACGGCGTCGGGATGGGCGACACGATGATCTTGACGAGCAGATCGCCGAGCGCCTCGCTCTCGAACGGGAGCCGACCGGTGAGGCACTGGTAGACGATGACGGCGAGCGACCAGAGATCGCTCCGCGAGTCGACGCTCTTGATGCCCTGCGCCTGCTCGGGGCTCATGTAATACGGCGTGCCGAGCATCGCGCCCGTCTTCGTGTTGCTGCCGTCGATGGCCTGCGACGTCTGCTTGGCCACGCCGAAGTCGAGCACCTTGACGATCTCGCGGTCGTCGTCGCGCACGAGGAAGATGTTGTCTGGCTTGAGGTCGCGGTGCACGAACCCGGCGTTGTGGGCCTTGGTCAGCGCGCGGCACACCTGCTGGACGATGGGGCAGATCTCCGCCGCGGCGAGCCGTCCGCCGCGGTTGGCCAGGCGCTTGCCGAGGTCTTCACCGTCGAGCAGCTCCATGGCGATGTACGGCACGCCCTGCCACGTCCCGTGGTCGAACGTCTGCACGACGTGGGGGCTGCGGAGCTGGGCCGCCGCCTGCGCCTCGCGCTCGAAGCGCGCGTGCGCCTCGGCGACCTGCACCAGCTCGCCCTCGATGAACTTCACCGCGCACGGCGTCTTGAGCGTCATGTGCTCCGCCTGCCACACGGAGCCCATGCCCCCCTTGCCGATCATGCGGACGAGGCGGAATTTGTCTGCGACGACTGTGTTCTCTTGAAGGAGCATCACCACCCTGGGCTCCCATGGACGTGCGCCCACGGCAGTCGATCTAGTCTAGCCACCTCATCCGCTCGGCGAAAGATACCCGGTTTGGGTGACAGCGGCACCGACCACCCGCAGGCGGCAGGCGCTACTTTTGGCGAGGCTTTGCTACGGTTGAGGTCGCACCTCATCCTACCCACGGGTCTTGTTGCGCGACCGCAGAGGGCGCAGAATGGGCGCGGTGTCTCTGCTCGGACGGCAACCCCTGGGAATGCGCGCCCACGACGGCGTGCTCTCACGATTCGTGGCGGGTGGGCGCCCCTGGGCGGGTGGCGACCCCGGAGACGACTACGGCGAGGACGCCGACGTCGAGGACAAGCCGGTCAGCTCGATCCCACGGCGGCACAAGGTCATCTTCCACAACGACGACTACACCACGATGGAGTTCGTGGTCGACGTGCTCATGCAGTTCTTCCACAAGACGGAGACCGAAGCGCGCCACGTGATGCTCACGGTGCACGTCAAGGGCTCGGCGGTCGCGGGCGTCTACCCGCGCGACGTGGCCGAGACCAAGTCGGCCGAGGTCATGGCCCACGCGCGCGAGAACGGGATGCCCCTGCTCGTCACTACCGAGCCCGAGTGACGCGCATCCAACGAGGACGGACGGTAACAGCTCATGCGCATCAGCCCTGAAGTCGAGATCGCGCTCACGCTCGCGGCCAACGAGGCCGCGCGGCGCCGACACGAGTACGTGACGGTCGAGCACCTCCTCTACGCCCTGCTCTTCGACGACGCGACGGCGCAGGTCGTGCGCCACGCCGGCGGCGACCCCCCGGCCCTCAAGAAAGAGCTCGAGCAGTTCATGACCGAACAGCTCGAGAGCGTGCCCGAGGAGCTCTACGCGATGCCCAGCGCTTCGCTCGGCGTCCAGCGGGTGATCCGCCGCGCCGACGCGCACGTGCAGTCGAGCGGCAAGGAGCAGGTCACCGGCGCCAACGTGCTCGTCGCGCTCTTCTCCGAGAAAGACTCCCCAGCGGCGTCGATCCTCGAGCGGGGCGGCATCACCCGCCTCGACCTCGTCGCGTACATCTCGCACGGCGTGTCCAAGCTCGACGACGACGTGAAGGGAGACGACCGCGATCGCGAGCCCGCGTCGCTCGACAACGACGACGGCCCCCGGTCCAAGCGCGACCCGCTCAAGGCCTACACGCTCAACCTCAACGAGGAGGCGCAGGCCAAGCGCATCGACCCGCTCGTCGGGCGCAAGCGCGAGGTCGAGCGCATCATCCAGATCCTCGCGCGTCGCAAGAAGAACAACCCGCTGCTCGTGGGCGACTCGGGCGTCGGCAAGACCGCCATCGT
>JAGQJA010000315.1 GCA_020430845.1 Myxococcales bacterium | reverse complement strand
GTCGGGATGCCGAGCGCGGCCATCGCCTCGCTCACGAGGTACTCGCGCAAGACGGGGCCCAGGGCGGCGCGGCCGTCGCCGCCGCGTGAGAACGGTGTGCGCCCTGCCCCCTTGAGCTGCACGTCGCGGCGCGCGCCGTCGCGCCCGACGACCTCGCCGAGCAGGATCGCGCGCCCGTCGCCGAGGCGAGGTACGAACGATCCGAACTGGTGCCCCGCGTAGGCCAGCGCCACCGGATCGGATCCGGGCGCGACGGCGTTACCGGAGAGCACCGCCACGCCCTCGGGCGACGCGAGCACCTCGGGGTCGGCCCCCAAGAGCTCGGCGAGCGGTCGGTTGAGCGCCACGAGGCGTGGCGCGGCCACCTGGGTGGGCGCGACGCGAGCGTGAAACCGCGGGGGCAGACCGGGGTGACCGGCGTCGAAGGGCAACAAGGCTCTCGACGGGTGACACGTCGGGCGCGGCGCGTCCAGCGGTCGGAGGAACGCATGAGCCTCCGAGGGCGTATGATCGAGGGTGATGTCCCGCGCCACGCTGTGCCCCACGCTCGCGCTCTTGCTCCTCGTCGGCGTCGGGTGTCAGGCGGGAGCGCCCCCTCCGGAGCGCGCCGTGGTCCACGTGGCGAGTGAGGCCGTGAGCGCGGCCCCGGTCGCGAACGCGAGCGCAGCAACGCAAGACCCCGCCGCGCCGCCCGCGCCCATCGCGCCGCCCGCGCCCGTCGCCACGGCCACGGACGACGAACAGGCGGAGGCCGCGCCCGCCCCCTCGCCGAGCTCTGCCCCGCGAGGAGCGACGTGCGGGCTACAGGCAAAGGTGAAGGCGGTCTCGACCCCGGGCGGCGACCAGACGTTCGCGCTCACGCTCACCAACGCCGGGAAGGCGCCCGTCTCGCTCGTGGTGCCAGGCGACGGCAGCGAGGTCGGTTGGCGCACGCCCGTCATCTCGTGGAGCGTCACCACCCCCAAGGGCGCCCCCGTGGCGGAGCGCGGCGGCGGACGCTGCGGGATGATGAACCGCATCGAGGCGAGCGAGATCTTCACGCTCGCGCCTGGCGCGAGCCGCACGATCGGCATGTGGGTCGCGCCCCCGAACGTCGCGCCGGGCACGTACAACGTGCAACTGCGCTATCGCAACGATCCCTCGATCGGCGCGCGCAAGGGCAACGCCGACCCGGCGGTCGTCGCCAAGATCGCCGCCTCTTCTGCGTGCGACGTCACCACGCCGACGATCCGCGTCACCCTCCGGTGAGCGCGCGTCACTTCTTCTTGGCGCGGCGCTCGAGCTCGTAGATCTGCGCGGCGATCACGATCCACACGACGGCGTGCACGCCCGTCCTCACCGAGCCCGACGCGTACGAGAGCGCGAGCGACAACACGCCGAGCACGTCGGGCTCAGGCTCCGGCGGGAAGATCACGAGGAGCACGACCGAAGCCGCCGTGCTGGTCGCGAAGAGAAGGCACCAAGAGAGGACGCCTGCCCACCAGCTCGACGCGCCGGGCAAGAGGCCGCGCGTACGCTCACCGCTGGCGTCGGCGAGGTCGAGCGCGCCGCTCGCCCCGTGGTGCACGAACGCGATCACGGGCGCGGGCACGACGAGCACCCCGAGCACGCCGAGCATCGCCAGGCGCGGAGACACGCGCATCAGCTCGAGCAGCAGCGGGATCGCGAACGCCAAGAGGGCGCTCCACGCGAGCAGCGCGCCGTACAGGCAGAACGCGCTCAACCAGGCGTACTTCGAAGGGATCCCCCAGCGCTCTCTCATGGCTCGTCTCCTGGCGCGTCGCGGCGCGCGTTCGAGACGATAGCGCCTGCACCGGCCGCGCGCGAACCTGACACTTCGCGACGCAAGAGCTTGATCTGCATCGGCATTCTCGAGTGGACCGAGGTGGGCTTGCGCGCGCGATGAATCGCGCGGGGCGCACGCCGTCAGACCCGCCCACACAGGCGTACGCCGTCGACACCGCTCGACGGGCGCGCGCCCATTGCTTGGAGTCTTCGATGCACACTCGCCTGCTTCTCACCGTCGTCACCGTCGCCGCCACCTCCCTCGCGCTCGCGTGCAGCAGCGATCCCGATCCGACGCCGGCCCCCACGGGCGGCTCGAGCTCGGGCGGCACCTCGTCGGGCACCACCAGCTCGGGCGGCACTTCGTCGGGCACGACCAGCTCGGGCGGCACTTCGTCCGGCGGCACCTCTTCGGGCGCCACGAGCTCGGGCGCGTCGGGCTCCACGTCCGGCGGCTCGAGCTCGGGCGCGAGCGGCACGTGCAACGCGCCGAACGTCAGCGGATCGCTCGGCGCGCTGTCCGAGCCCGACAAGACGCTCCTCTGCGACTACGCCGCGTGTCCGTTCGGCGGCTACGGAAAGTCGAAGGACTGCGGCGGCGGCACGAGCGTCAAGTCGAAGGCGAGCGCGCAGGCGTGCCTCTCCGATCCGACGTGGAGCAAGTGCGCCAACCTCACCACGACCGACTACGCGTCGTGCGTCGCCAAGATCAACGCCGACCCGTGCCAGGCGCTCACGGCCGTCACGTCCGACCCGGCGTGCGCAGCGTTCAAGGCATGCGCGTTCTGACGTGACCGCCGCGCGCGATCACGCCGAGATCGCCTCGAGGTCGCCCTTGGTCGCGCCGATCTCGAGCTCGAGCGTGGTCGCCGCGTCGGCCGGCGCCGTCGCGAGCTCCTCGCGGTAGGCCAGGTACGCGGCGTCGAGGCGTTTCATCGCCGCGCACATCACCTTGACGCGGTTGGCGTCGGCGATGTTGCCGTTGAACTTGCCCGACGAGAGCCGATCGGCCGCGCCGAGGCGATCGACGAGCTGCTCCGAGGCGGCGACGAGGGGCTCCGGCGGAGCCTCGACCTCACCCCAACGTGAGAGGCGAACGACGGCATCGAGCGACTCGATGAGCCCCATCGTGGCCTTGTGGAACACATCGAGGCGGCGATCTCTCATCGTCGCACCCTACATGATTGACGTCGCGCGTGGAGGGCCAAACGTGTAAGGTGCGAGATTCGGTTCCACTCCCTTCATCGTTTCGCACCGTCACGCCGCGCGCGTCTTCTGCGTCGTCGCTTGCTCGTCCAGGGAAGAACTGCCTCACCACCTTCCCGGATATGGAGCGCTTCATGGGCACGCAGTATCACTCGCTCGCAGACGGAAGGTCGACGTCGTGAAGGCGCGCAGCACGCGGCGCGCGGCCGCCCTCGACGGCCCCGAGCGCAGCGACGCCCATGACGGCTCGTGGACGGCCCGCCGGCTGACCGAGATCGCCGCAGACGGACACGACGCGAACGACGCGGGCGCGTTCGAAGAGGAGCCCCGCGCCGCCACCGAGACCGTCGCGTCGGTGACGCCCCCCAAGAAGGCGCGCGGCGAGGACGCGGCCAACGCTGCGGCGCCGATGTCGCGCGACTCGCTGCGCCTGTACTTCCAGCAGATGGGGCGCGTGGCCCTTCTCACGCGCGAGGGAGAGATCGAGCTCGCGCAGCGCATCGAGATGGGCGAGCACGCCATTCTCCGCGCCATCCTCCAGTGCGACGAGGGCATCGACGCGATCGCCAAGCTCGGCCAGCGCCTCAAGAGCGGCGAAGACCGCGCGCGTGACGTCGTGCGCGCCTCGGACGACGAAGACCCCGAGTGGGCCGACCTCGCCCGCGAGAAGCTCCTCAAGCTGGTGGCGATCGTGCTCAAGACCGCGCGCGCCCCCAAGCCCAAGCCGACGCGCGGCGCCAAGGGCGCGTCTGCCGGCGACGATCGCGCCGTGACCGCGTTCGCCGAGATGGGCCTCAACAAGCGCGCGACCACGCAGCTCGTCGACGAGATCCGCAAGCGCCTCCGCGCCGCCGAGCGTGACGCCAAGACGGGCCGCCCCAACGCGGCGAGCCGCGCCGCGCTCACCAAGCTGCGCGGCGCGTGCGAGGCGATCTCCGAGGCCGACCGCCTGAGCACATACGCGCGCGGCGAGCTGGTGCGCGCCAACCTGCGCCTCGTCGTCGCGATCGCCAAGCGGTACATCAACCGCGGCCTCCAGTTCCTCGACCTCATCCAAGAGGGGAACATCGGCCTCATGCGCGCCGTCGAGAAGTTCGACTACCGGCGCGGCTACAAGTTCAGCACGTACGCCACGTGGTGGGTGCGGCAGGCCATCTCGCGCGCCATCAGCGATCAGGCGCAGACGATCCGCACGCCCGTGCACATGTTCGAGCTCGTGGGGCAGGTCACGCGCGCGAGCCGCACGTTCGTGCAGGAGTACGGGCGCGAGCCCACGACCGAGGACATCGCGGCGGCGCTCGAGATCGACGTCGCGCGCGTGAAGATGGCGCAGCGCTGCATGCGCCAGCCGATCAGCCTCGAGACGCCGATGGGCGACGAGCGCGCCTCTGTGCTCGGTGACTTCATCGAGGACCGCAGCGTGGTGAGCCCGCTCGAGGCCGCCATGAGCACCCGACTCGCCGAGCACACCGAGCGTCTGCTCTCGACCTTGTCGCCCAGAGAGCGCAAGATCCTCCAGATGCGCTTCGGCGTCGGAGAGAAGAAGGAGCACACGCTCGAAGAGGTGGGCGAGACGTTCGCGCTCACCCGCGAGCGCATCCGCCAGATCGAAGCGAAGGCGCTCTCGCGCCTCAGGCACCCCTCGCGCGCCGCGCAGCTGCGGGCCCTGCTCGACGGTTGACCGCGGGCGAGCCCGCGACAGGAGAACACGATGGTCTACACTCTTCTGCACCTGACGCTCGCCACCGAGGCGACCGCGGAGCGCGCATGAACCGCCGCGGAGAAGCCGCCGAGCGCTTTGCCGAGCGACGACGCCGCGAGGACGAGGCCCCGCGCCTGCTCGAGGTCGCGCCCGACCTCGTGTCGTGCAAGATCGAGATCGAGGAGCGCCGCGCCGGTGTCACGGGCGCAGACGTCTCCCACACGCGACGCGTCGTGGTCGAGCACGCCCCCGCGCTCTTCCTCGTGGCGTGCGGCGATCCCGCGTGCCGCGACGGCGGTCACGACATCACCGGCGACATCCTCCGCGGCCTGCGCGAGCACCGCGCAGAGATCCGCGGCGAGGACACGTGCTTCGGCAGCACCGGCTCGGCCGAGTGCGGACGCGTGATCGGCTACGCGGCGTTCGCCGAGTACAAGCCCCAGGTCTGACGCGCGCGCGCGCTCAGCGGTACTTCTCGCCGAGCTCCCACGCCGAGTCGGGCGCCTCGACGCGCTCGCGGTATGCGGCCGAGCCCCGCGGCATCACGTGGGGGCCCTTCACGTCGTCCGAGTCGTACAGGCGCACCGTGCCGCGCGCGTCCTTCCAGAGGAGCGTGATGTGCGCGACGCCCTCGGCCACCGTGCCCAGCGGGACGATCTCGCGCTCACCGAGGTGGTCGATCAGCACGGCGGGCTTGGTCGAGCCGACCTTGACCGGGACGTACCCGCTCGCGCGGATCATCTCGGCGATCTGCTCGTCGTACGCGCCGTTCCCCACTCCGTACGCGCGCACCATCACCTCGGTGAGCTCGAGCAGGTGACGCGGCGTGAGCGCCCGGGCGACGACGGCGTCACGCACCCACGCGACGGTGGCGAGATCTTCGCGGCGCCCCTCACGCTTGGCCTCGACGGCATCGAGCAGCCGCACGAAGCGCTCCTCGCCCGAGACGATCGCGGCGGCGATGGCGACCATGGTGCTGCACTTGGCGTCGTCGTAGATCGTGCCCTTCAGGCGATCGAACTGGCCCACACCGGCCAGCGCCTTGGGCGCGTCGAGCCAGCGGCCCGCGTACGGGAGCACCTCGTCGGCGCGAAAGTCACCGACGGTGTAGTCGTCGTCTCGCGTTTCGGGGGCCGTGTCGGCAGCGCAGCCCGCCACGCCCGCGGCGCAGGACAGCAAGAAGAGGAGGGCGACCGAGCGCACGTGCACACGCGGAGCGTCGCACAGTGTGTGCCAATGTAGGCTCCACGAAAACCTCGGGAAATCTAGGCTCTCCTGACGCCGCGGACCACGATCGGAGGCCTCACCTGGATCACAGCTCCCCCACCACGCGCCGCGGGCCGACGTCGTCGAGCAGGTCGACGGGGCTGCACTTGTCGATGTGGCCGAGCAGCCTCTTGTAGAGGCCGTAGCCCACGAGCTTGCGGAGCCGAGGCGAGAAGCCCTTGGCGGTCTCGCGCGGGATCCCGAGCTGCTGGTTCTCTTGCTGGCGCACCCACCCCGCGCAGTAGTTCATCGCGAGGCCCATGCGCGGCGCGTCTGTGGTGTTGGCCCCGCCGCCGTGCCACAGGCTCCCGTTCCAGATGAGCACGCTGCCGCTCGGCATGACGGCCGACACCGTCTCGTGCGCCTCGCCCAGCTCCGGCGAGCGATCGCGCAGGTGCGTGCGGGGCACGAGGCGCGTCGCGCCGTTGTCGTCGGTGAAGTCCGTGAGCGCCCACATCGAGTTGCACACGATCGCGACGTGCGGCTTGGGGAGCGGGATGAGCTGGTCGTCGGCGTGGATGGGCTGCGCGGTCTCGCCGGGCCCGATGGTGATCGACGACAGCGACGACACCAGACACCCGCGGTCGAGCACCCTCTCGACCACGGGCAGCACCGCGTCGTGCACGGGCACCTCCTCGAAGACGCGGGAGCGCGCGAGCAGGTTGTACACGCGGAGCGTGCGCGTGCCCTCGAAGATGTTCTCGGCGGGTGTCACGGCCAGGGCGTCGTGCAGTCGCGTGACCTCGGCGTGGAGTCGCGCGACGAGCTCGGGCGCGATGGCGCCGGTCACGATGGTGTAGCCGTCGGTCTCGACGCGCCGGGCGTGCTCTTCGACGTCGATCATGCCGCGAGCGTATCAGCGCGCGTCGTAGAGCGTGGCCGGGTCCGACTCGGCGTCGGTGATCTCCCAGTCGAAGAACTCGAAGTCGCCCGCCTGCAAGAACCAGATGACCTTGCCGCGGACCGGGATCTCCACGCCGCGCACCACGCGCCACTCGGTGCACCGACCGCCCCACCGCTCGAGCGCCCCCGACGCGCCGAAGAAGCGCCGCGCCTCGATCTCGGTCACGCGGCCCTGGGCGTCGACCGTGAGCACGGCGCTCACCTCCCTGCCCTCGTGGCGCATCGTGGCCTTGGCGCTCCGGTCGTCGACGGCCTCCCACGACACGTACGGGCGCAGCGCCGCGCTCGGGAACCAGATGATCTCCGCCAGGTACCGGAGCATCGCGCCCTGGTCGATCTTGTCGCCGCGCTCGTTCGCCACATCGAACAGCCCGCCGAGCTCGACCAACATCTCTCCGCGACCGGCGACGTACTTGTCCCTGCCCGCCACCGGGAGCACCTTCATCATGCGCGACTCCATCCACCACACGAAGCCGGGCTCGCTCACGCCGAAGTACTGCACCGCCTCGACCGGCAGCCACGGACCGTCGGGCGCGGTGTGCAGCTGTCCGCGTTGGCGGAGTCGCACCGTCGACGCCAGCGGCTTGCCCACGACGCCTGCGCGATCGAGCCAACGCCGCACGGGCGGAGGCAAGCCCGCCAGGTGCTGCGGACGCACCGTCTCCGACGATCCCGCCGCGACGGCGCGCGCGAAGAGCTCTCGAGCTTCTCGCTCCGCGCGGCCCTCGAAGCGCGCGGTCGCGCCGGCCATCGCCACCGCGAGCGCCAGGATCACGTTCGCCGCCGTGCCGGCCTTGGCGTCGTGCCACTGCAAGACCACGAGCGCCTGCGAGAGCAGCACGCCCGCCGCCGCCACCATCCACCACGAAGGACTGCGGGCGACGCGCATGGCCGCGGCGCCGAGCAGGAGCACGCAGGCCGCGAGCCAGAGCACGCCGACGACGCGCGTGGCTCCCGCCGAGAGGGCGAGGACCGTCCGCCCCGTGAGCTGCGGCACGGCGGCGAGCCCCCACGCCTTGACGAAGCCGAGCAGGTGGATTCCGCCGTGGACGAGCAGGAGCACCGTGAGCGCCACGCGCATGCGGCGGCGCGTTTGCAAGGCACGCGCCGCCGCACGAACCGTGACTTTTGTGCGGTCGAATGCGCCGGACGCGCAAGAACCGCGCGACGACGGGCTGCGGGCCGCACCGCGTGCGTGTGCGTGTACGCTCCGCGGCGTCGACGTGGCGGGCGCACGAATTCGAGAGCAAGGGGCGGAGTGCGGGGCCCGCGCGCGGCAGCTATACGTGCCACTGTGATGACGAGCACAGGAGCCGCGAAGCCGCGAAGGAACGACCACGACGCCGCGGGCCGCGTCACGCGCGATGTGCGCTGGGCCCGCCTCGTGGCGCGCGACGAACGCGCAGACGGAGACTTCTTCTACGCCGTGTCGACGACCGGCGTGTACTGCCGCCCGTCGTGCGGCGCGCGTACCCCACGGCCCGAGAACGTGTCGTTCTTCGCGACGACGCGCGACGCGCAGCGCGCCGGCTTCCGCGCGTGCAAGCGGTGCAAGCCCGACGCGGTCTCGGCCGACCAAGAGCGCGGTGAGCGGATCGCCGAGCTCTGCCGGTGGATCGACGCGCGCGAGGACACGCCTCGGCTCGAAGAGCTGGCGGCGCGCGCGGGGTGGAGCCCGTCACACACGCACCGCGCGTTCAAGGCCGTCACGGGCCTCACGCCACGGGCCTACGCGAGCGCGCGACGGGCCGAACGGATGCGACGGGGGCTCGGCGAAGAGCGCTCCGTGACCGACGCCATCTACGGCGCCGGCTTCGGTTCGACGAGCCGGTTCTACGAGGGAGCCCGCGATCGTCTCGGGATGACGCCGACGCGCTTTCGCGACGGGGGCAGAGGCGAGGCCATCCACCACGCGACGCGCGCCTGCTCGCTCGGGGTCGTGCTCGCCGCGGCCACGTCGCGAGGCCTGTGCGCGATCCTCATCGGCGCGACCGAGGCGGCCCTCGTACGCGACCTCGAGCGCCGCTTTCCGCGCGCCCACCTCGAGCGCGCCGGCGCAGCGTTCGACGCGACGCTGGCCGCGGTCGTCTCGCTCGTCGAAGAGCCACACCGCGCCACCGAGCTACCGCTCGACATCCGCGGCACGGCCTTCCAGGAGCGCGTGTGGCGCGCTCTGCGTGAGCTACGCGCGGGCGAGACGATCACGTACGCCGAGCTCGCGGCGCGCATCGACGCGCCCGGCGCGGCGCGCGCAGTGGCGGGGGCGTGCGCGGCCAACCCGCTCGCGGTGGCCGTGCCCTGTCATCGCGTCGTCTCGAGCACAGGTGGGCTCGCCGGCTACCGGTGGGGCCTCGGCCGCAAGCGCGCACTGCTCGCGCGCGAACGCGCGGGCGAGTGATCGCGTCCCACGCGTGGGACGCGCGGATCTGCCAGGTACCAGGAGCCGCCACAGCACACCTCGCCGCGCGCGCGGCGATCGCGCCATCGCACGTGCCCGGCGTCGTGGCACGCGTCGTGTAGATGCCCTCTCGGACGGAGGGCGACATGGCGAATTCTGCAGAGCAAGGCATCGTGCGGCGCGGCGTGCTGTTGGGCGTGCTCGGGGCGGTGAGCAGCCTCGCGATCGGGCGCGTGCTCACCGCGTGCTCGAGCGCGACCGAGCCGGTGCGGCCGCAGGCGCGGCCGGCCGACAACGACACCAAGCAGCCCACCCCCACCGACGACGACGAGTACGTGCCGGGCACGGCGCCCGAGCAGCCCAAGCCCGAGAACGCGGTCATCGGCAAGCCCGAGTGGGAAGCGCGCGCGAACGAGCTCGAGGCCAAGGGCGTCTACACCAAGGCCGCGCCGGGCATGTGGGCCGGAAAGGAGCGCTCGCACGTCCCCACCATCACCACGCAAGAAGACGGCGTGGCCGTCATCCTCGTCGAGCACGTCATGACCCCCGCGAGCAACGCGAGCGACGGCGGCGACGCGGCCGTGGGCGACGCCGCGCGCGACGCGGACGCAGACGCGGCGAGGGACGCCGGCTCGACGCTCCCGACGCCGGAGCACTATGTCACCACGATCTGGGCGCGCGACCAGGCGGGGCGGGTCGTGTTCCTCAAGCGTTTCGCCCCCACCGACCCCGCGCCGCCCTTCGTCGCGTTCCGCATCCCGCCGGGCACGACCACCCTGCGCGCGTTCGAGCACTGCAACCTGCACGGCGCGTGGTCCACGGAGCCGCTCGCGGTCACGTGACCGCGGGCTCTACTTCGCCGGCGTGGTCGCGTCCGAAGACTGCGCCGTAGGCCAGCGCACGAGCGACATGACCGCGAGCGCCACTGCCGTCGCGTCTCGAGTCTCGGCGTCCACACCGCCCGCGGCGAGCCACACGACGCCGCTGCGTGCGTCGTCGACGCGCATACGCGCCACGGCGACGGCGTCCCGCTGCACAGCGAAGCTCAGGTAGTCGTTCAAGCTGCGCCGGATGAACGGCACTGACTTGTCGGGCCGCGAAATCCACAAGTGCGCGAAGCCCGCCCCCTTGGGCTCGGGGCGGAGATAACCGCGTGACGCGGGGAGCATCTCGCCGGGGCCCACCGTCGTCGCGTGCTGCGTGCCGAGGTCGAGGTGCCACGCCACGCGCGGCGCCCGGTCGGCGCGTAGGATCACGCACGACACAGACGATCGTGGAGTCTCCGCGCTGCCCTCGTCCTTGATCGAGCACGTCACGCGGTGCGGCACGCCGCGCGTCTCGGCGGCGATGCGCACGAAGACCTTCTCGTCCTCCCTGCCGAGGAGCGTCCCGAGCGCGAGCGCGAGCGCGGCGGCGCCCTCGACGATCGACGCGACCTTCGCGATGTCGTCGGCGCCCTTCTTGACGGCGTCGGCCTGCTTGTCCACGGGCAGCTTGACGCGCGCCTCCGCCGACACCGTGCCGTCGCTCGAGGACACGTGGACGCTCGGGCTCTTGGCCGCCTCGGCCGCGGCGCTCACGTCGCCCGCGACCGACTGCACCTCGGCGGCGCTCGAGGCGACGAGCGAGAGGGCGTCCATCACAGACTCACGCGTGAGATCGCGCGGCTTGTCGACCACGCTCGACGACTCGATCCTCACCACCGTGTCGCCGAAGCGGGCCTCGGCGCCCTGAGCGAGCCCGGGCGTCGCCGTGAGCGGCATGCCCGGCGACTTGTCGCGGAGTATCTCCTGGGCGCTCGGCGGCGGCGGCGGCCCGCACGCGACGCCGACGATCACGCACCCACCGACGAGGACCGCGCCGCGCATACGTCGAGGCTACGGCAAACCGCAGAGCTCCGCGCGGCGGACGAAAAACCGCCCGATGTAGGTTGCCGACCGATCGGTCGGTTGGTATGCCACACCGCATGAACGACGAGATGCGACGCAGGCAGTTCCTCCAGGGCCTCTCCCTCGCGGTCGGCGGCGTCGCCGCGGCGGGTTGCGCGGCGCCGGGCGACGACGAGGAGCTGAGCGAGATCGAGGCCGCCCAGACGCGCGGTCTGCCCGACACCGCCTTCGACCCCGAGGTCATCCTCCCGTTCTACCCGTACGATCCGCCGCGCCTGCCTTCGGGAAAGAAGCGCCGCGTGCTCGTGGTCGGCGGCGGGCTCGCGGGCCTCTCGGCGTCGCTCGAGCTCGCCGAGCGCGGCTACGACGTCACCGTGCGTGAGGCCGCCCCGATCCTCGGCGGACGCCTCTCGACGCGCACCGAGCGCCTGCGCACCGGCACGTTCAAGGTCGAGCACGGCCTGCACATGTGGTTCCGCCAGTACTACAACTCGTTCGACGTGCTCGGTCGCCTGGGCGCGTCGCAGAAGTTCGCGTCGTTCGACGAGGTGTACTTCAAGTTCAAGAACTACGCGCCCGAGACGCTGCGCACCGAGGGGCCGTACCCGCTCAACCTGCTCGGCATCATCCAGCGCTCGCCCAACCTCAACCTGCTCAACGCGTTGAGCACGTTCGGGGCGGTCGGCGACATCATCTTCTACAACCACCACACGAACTTCGATCGCTTCGATGACGTCACCTTCGACGACTGGGGCAAGCGCACCCGCGTCGACAAGGCTTTCTGGGACATCATCATGGCGCCCGCCGCCTCGGTGACGCTCAACGACACCAAGCGGATCAGCGCGGCCGAGATGCTGCAGCTCATGCACATCTACTTCATCGGTCACCCCAAGGCGTTCCGCCGCGTGGTCACGACCGAGGACCACGGCACAGTCGTCATCGACCCGTGGGCCGCGCGCCTGCGCCAGCTCGGCGCGAAGATCCTCACGAGCGCCCCCGTGCGTGG
>JAGQJA010000314.1:5575-10537 GCA_020430845.1 Myxococcales bacterium | reverse complement strand
GGGCGGCGGCGGCGGCGGCGCGCCGGCGAGCAGCGCAGACCCAGCGACGGTGAGCATCCTCGACGCGGCGATGGGCGATCTCGCCGATCTGCGCGCGCGCCTGGGCGACGCCGAGCGGGCCAAGCTGGAGCTGCACGTCGAGGCGCTCCGCGACGTCGAGCGCAGGGTCAAGGGCATCGGCGCCGAGCCGCTCCCCTCGTGCAACCAGACGCTCGGGGCGCTCGCGCGCGTCGACGGCGCCCGCCTCTTCGACCCCGCGCACTTCCCCGAGGTGCTGCGCGCGCAGATGGACGTAGCGGTGCAGGCCATGGCCTGCGGGCTCAACAAGGTCGCGGTCATCCAGGCGTCGCAGCACACGAGCGAGCTCATCATGAGCCGCTTCGCCGGCACGCCGATGTACAAGCCCAACTTCGACATGCGCAGCCACCAGGCGTCGCACTACGGCGATCCGAACGACCCGAAGTTCGCCGACTATGCCCTGCAGCGCACGTGGATCGTCGAGCAGTTCGCCTACCTGCTCAACCAGCTCGAGCAGCGCCCCGAGGGCACGGGCACCATGCTCGACAACTCCGTCGTGCTCCTCTGCTCGGAGATCTCGGACGGCAACAGCCACTCGCACGACGACATGCCGTTCGTGCTGGCCGGCGGCGCGGGCGGCGCGCTCCGTACGGGTCGCCTCTACAACACGAGCGGGCGCCGGCACTCCGACCTGCTGCTCACGATCGCGCGCGCGATGGGCGACGGCGCGGCTTCGTTCGGTCAGGCGTCGAGCGGCCCGCTCCCCGTCCTCGCCGTCTGACGACGTCACCTGACGGGCGTGCTGGCGACGGCAGCGTGAGCGCTCGTCAGCGAGACGACGTCGGCGCGCGCGGAGTCGAAGAGCTGCGGGCGAGGACGGCCGCGCCCACGAGGGCGAGGATCAGGCCGATCGCGACCGTCGCGACGAACACCGCGACCGCGGTCATCTTCTCGCGGCGCGCGCGCGCGGCGCGACGCGCGTGGCGTTCGGCGCGGGCTTGCGCACGCTCCTGGGCCGAGCGCCCGGGCGCAGAAGGTGACGACGACGACGGCGGCGGGCTCTGCGACCACGGCGACGACGACGACGGGGCCCCCTGCGACCACGGCGTGGCCGGCGTGAACAGCAGCGGGGGCGCTTCGCGCATCTTGGCGTCGAGGTCCGCGGGGAGCGCCGCAGAGAGCGTCGGCATCGACGTATCCTGGGGAGGCGGCGGCGCCGGTCGCGTCGCGCCGGGCTCGGCCTGGGCGAGCGCGTCGGCCATCTCTCGCGCCGACTGGAAACGCGCCTCGGGCGCCTTGCGCAGCGCGCGCGTGACGACGGCGGCGAGCGCGGCCGGCACTTCGACGCCCACCTCCTCGAAGCTCTGCGTGCGACCGTGCAAGAGGCGACGCACGACCTCGGCCACCGTGCGCGCCTCGATCGGGCGCCGCGCGCTCAGCAGGTAGTAGAGCACCGCGCCCGCGCCGTAGAGATCGGCGCGCGCGTCGACCTTGAGCCCCATCGCCTGCTCGGGCGGCATGTACGCGATCGTCCCGAGCACCTCGCCGGTGCGCGTGCGGGGAGCGCCGTCGGGCCCTTCGTCGACCTTGGCGATCCCGAAGTCGAGCACCTTGACGATGTCGCCCTCGTGGTCGTTCGAGATGAGCATCACGTTCGACGGCTTGACGTCCCGGTGGATGATGCCGGCGGCGTGCGCGGCGGCGAGCGCGTCGAGCAGCTGGTACGCGATCCGAGCGGCGCGCGGCGCGGCCATCTTGCCCAAGAACTGCACCTCCTCGCCGAGCGAGCGACCGCGCAGGCGCTCCATGACGAGGAACGTGGGCGCGCCGACGCTCGACCCGAGCACGCGCACGACGTTGGGGTGCGTGAGCCGCGCCGCCGCGTCCGCCTCTCTGCGAAAGCGCTCGAGCACGATGCCCTCGGGGATCTCGTCGAGCACCTTCACGGCGACGACGGTCGACGTCGTGAGATCGGTCGCCTCGTAGATGGTGCTCATGCCGCCCGCGCCGAGCACCCCGTCGATGCGATAGCGGCCGCCGAGGAGCTCCCCGACGGCGATGCCCGTGACGGCCGACACGCGATGAGCGTAGCGCAGTGTCGGCGGTGCGAGCGCGACAACAGCGCGCCCGTGAGCCCTATTTTTGCGCGGCGGGAGCGCCGCGACAGCTCGAGCCGCTCCGCGCGATCCAGCACGGATCGTCGAAGAGCGCGACGGGCCCCCGGGAGTCCTCGCGCAGACGGCCGATGATGGCGTCGTCGCTTCGCGGGTCGAGCGGACGCGCCTCGATCTTGGGCACGGGCTTCTCCTTGTCGCGCGCGTGCTCGTTGTCGATCCAGACGAGGTGGGTCCCGTACGACAGCTGCGCCGCGCCGCCCTCGAACGAGAAGGCGAGATCGGCCACGACGCCGAGGCGCGTCCAGCCGTTGACGCACACGAGGCGACGGTTGCCGCGCAGGACCGGGAACATCGCGGGCGTCCACGACTCGCCCTGGTTGGTCGCGAGGTTGCCCACCGAAGCGAAGATGGGCACGTCGCGGCCCGCCTTGGTCCGGTGGACGACGACCGGCGACGGGATGTGCGGGTGATGGATGACGACGGCGTCGGCGCCCATCTCGGCGGCGTGGCCCGCCTGGTCGAGCACGTGCGACGTCTGCGGCTTGTACTCCTCGCCGCCGTGCAAGATGGCGACGACCGCGTCGCATCGGGCGCGGGCCAGGCGGAGGGCGCGATCGATCCTGCGCTTTCCGGCGCGCGTCGTGGGAGCGAACGCGAGCGCGCGAGAGCGCGAGCACGCCGACGAATTCGAGAGCGTGGTCCAGGCGACGGCGCACACGCGCTTGCCGCCCACCTCGGCGATCGTCTTGGGCGACCACGGGTCGCGCGGGTCGACCCCCACGACGGGGACGCCGGCGCGCTTGCCCGCCTCGGACGTGGCGGTGAGCCCGCGCTCGCCGAGGTCACACGCGTGGTTGTTGGCGCCGGTGACGGCGGTGACGCCGGCGCGGTGGAGCGCCGAGAGCCACTCCGGATCGGCCGCGTACGAGAGCCGCGACGAGGGCGCGTCGCCCGTCGCCGTCTCGTAGTTGACGACGACCGCGTCGGCTCGGTCGAACATCGGGCGCAGCGGCGCGAGCGCGGCTTCGATCGCCGCGGGCTCGACGAGGCTCGGCCGGTGGGGGAGCGCGTCACCCGCGACGAGCACGCGGATGGCGCGGTCGAGCGGGGGCGGCGCGGGCGGTCCGGCGGGCGCGAGCGCGGGCGGCGGCGCGGGGATCGCCATCGAGAGCGAGACGGGCGACGGCGACGGCGACGGCGAGCATCCCGCCCCCGTCAGCAGCGCGATCATCGCGATCGAGCCTCGAACCGACATGTATGCACATATCCCACCTTGCGGCGGTTCCGGCCCACTTCTCGGCTATTTTCGCAGCGAGAGACCGCTCAGCTGGACCGACACGCCCCGCGCCGCGACCACGGCAACCTGACCGCGGCGGAGCTGCTCGGGCACCTTGCCCTTGAGGGTCTTGTCGCCGGCCTTCACCTCGATGTCGGCGCCCTTGAGCGTCACCGCGATGTGCGTCGGCATCGTCGTGAGCGACGCCGCGGGCGCGAGCGGGCTCTCGGCGCCCTTGTCGCCGAACGAGACGAGCTCGAGCTTTCCAGAAGAGAAGAGCACGCCGACGCCACGCAGGCCGTCGCGCGCGGAGCTCGCGCGCAGGACGACGCCGCCGCGGCCCCCGGTGACCGTCACGTCGGCCTCGACTTTGACGTCGTCTCCGGGAGGGCTCGTGCCGATCGCGTCGAGCCCCTGCGCGCCGACGCCCACCATGCGCACGGTGGCGCCGCGTTGGCCGCCGTTGCCCGCGCCGCCCGTTCCGACACCCGCGCGCGGCGCACCGCGCAGCCGGCCGAACGTCGGCGCCCCTGCGGCGCCCCAGAGCGCGCCGTCGACGACCGGAAAGCGCGCCGCCTTGAGGTGAGACAGCGAGACCGGCACGCCGCCGCGCTTGACCGCGCCGACCGCGAACGCAGGCGAGACACGCTCGAGCGTGTACGACGCGCCGTCGAGGGTGAAGCCGGTGACGTCGCCCGACGCCGCGGATTTGACGGCGGACACTTCGACGTCGCCGTCGGGGCCGCCCACGCGCACCTTGTCCCCTGCCCCGGCCTGGGCCGCGAGCACGGCGAGCGCGTCGGAGAGGAGCGCGCTCGGCTCGTTCGTACCCACGAGGTGGCGCGCGAAGGCAGAGTCGATCGCGCGCCGGCCGTCGACGACGAGCGCGAGCACCGCCCCGGCGAGCACGTGATCGACGCTCGGCGCCGCAGGCCGCCCCAGCATGCGCGAGGCCTCGCCCTTGGTGGCGGTGACGTCGCGCGTGACGATGGCCGAGAACGTGGGGCGCGCGGCGAGCGCCTTGACCGCGGCGCGATCGACGATCGGTCCGACCAAGCGCGCGAGCTCGGCGTCCCACGGGCCGGGGGTCACCTCTTCGCCGAAGGGATACGCGGGCGCGACGGGCGACGCGGCCAGCACCTGCCCGCGCGCGCGGAGTGCCGACGACGGCGTCGCGGCGAAGAGGACCGACACGCCGTCGTGACCGTCGGGCAGCGCCGAGAGCCACGCGGTGAGGCGTGCGACGTGCGCGTCGTCGACGTTGCCGGTGTCTGCGAGGAGCAGCCCGTGACGGACCAGCAGATCGCTGCGCGCTTGCGAGAGGCCGAGCTTGGCCGCGACGTCGACGTAGCGCGTGGTGCGGTGCGGGCTGAGGTCGAGCAGCGCCACCTGGGCCTGCGCGCGGAGCCCCGCGACCGTGGCCGCGACGGGACCGCTCCCCTTGAGCCACCGGCGGTTGCCGTCGATGTGAGCCCCGAGCGCGGTCGCGCAGTCCTCGTAGGCCGCGCGCGAGATCCCGTTGGAGCCGTCTGCCGCGACGGGGGTGGGTTT
>JAGQJA010000314.1:0-5505 GCA_020430845.1 Myxococcales bacterium | reverse complement strand
TCGAGCCCGCCGACGAACTGATGATGCACGACGTCGGCCCGCGCGAGCAGGGCGCGCACGAGCGAGCGCACGAGCACCGATCGCGAGGCGGCCGACGACGACGCGAACGTCATCTCCTGGAAGAAGCGCGCGCGCTGCGGCGTGAAGGCGACCGGCTTGGTCGCCTCGACCAGGGCGTTCGCGGACTCCTCGGCCGTGAGATCGGTGCGCGCCACGAGCGAGCGGACGCGGCCGGCGTTCTCGGCGCGGGCGCCGGCGACGAAGTCACGGATCTGCGCGCGCTCGCTCGAGGTGAGCGAGGCGTGCGCGTCCGCGGGCCAGAGGGAGACGAGCGCGGCGGAGAGCCCTGCGGCGAAGAGCCACCTCGCCGACCGCAAACGCTCCCCCGCCGTTCTCATTCGTCCCCGTCGTCCTCGTCGTCGTCGTCGTCGAGATCGGGCAGCGACTCCTCGGACTCGGGCGGCGGACGGCCCTCGGCCTCCGCGTCCTGACGTTCTTTCTCGCGCTGCGCCTTCTGCGCGGCGACGCGCTGCATGATGGCGGGCTTGGGCGCGACGAGGACCGTCATCGTCCGGGCTTCCATCATGGCGCGGGTCTCGACGTTGCCGAGGTCCTCGACGCCCTGGGTGACGAGGGTGAGCTGCTCCTGCGCCTTCTCGGGGTGCGTGATCTCGCGGCCCCTGAAGCGACAGGTGAACTTGACCTTGTGGCCCGCCTCGAGGAAGCGCCTCGCGGCCTTGACCTTGAACGCGATGTCGTGATCGTCGGTCTTGGGCCGGAGCTTGACCTCTTTGATCTCGACGACCGTTTGCTTGCGCTTGGCCTCCGCGCTCTTCTTCTTCTCCTCGTACTTGTACTTGCCGAAGTCGAGGATCTTGCAGACGGGCGGCTCGCCCTTCGGGTTGACCTCGACGAGGTCGAGCCCAGCGTCCTGCGCGCGCCGCAACGCCTCGGAGGTGCTTAGGATCCCGAGCATGTCCCCGTTCGCGTCGATGACGCGGACCTCGGGGACGCGGATGCGGTGATTCACACGAATCTGGAACTGACGCTGCTGGTGGCGCGGATCGAAGCGCGGGCGACCCATCATGGGATGATCATGACCTCCTGAGGAGTTTCTTGACGTGGGCGCGCCCGAGAGGGCCTCCCACGCCCGCAGTCTCGTCGCCTTTTTCGGGGGGGTCAACCCTGCCTGGCACGCCTCTGGCTTGATTTCCCGGGGCCGCAGGCCGAGTGAGCCCGCACGCGCCCCGGACGCACCCGCACGCCGCGCATTCGGCGGACCGGCCCGGCTCCCGGACCGTGATACGCTCGCGCCGTGCTGTCGGTGGTCATGAACCCGGGCAGAGCGGACGAGCAGCTCTTCGACCTCGCCCCGGGCGCCGTCACGATCGGCCGCACCAAGGACAACGCGATCTCTTGCCTGCACAAGAGCCTCTCGCGCGTGCACGCGCGCGTCGTGTTCGACGGCGAGCGCATCGTCGTCTTCGACCTGCAGAGCAAGAACGGCGTCTACGTGCGCGGGCGACGGGTCAACAAGGCGGAGCTGCGCGAGGGTGACAGCTTTCGCTGCGGCGACATCCAGTTCCTCGTCAGCTCGACGACCCAGCGCACCGCCGTGTCGGTGGCCGCGACCACCCTCCAGTCGCCGCTCGGCGCCGCCCCCACAGCGAGCAAACGCCCGACCAAGATCCCCGCGGCCCCCGTGCGCGTCGAGGCCGAGGAGGGCGGACGAGGGCGCGAGCGCATGCTCATGCTCGTGCGCGCCGCCGAGCTCCTCGTGGGCGAGGGCTCGCTCGAGGCGGTGCTCGACGAGCTCGTGGTGTCGGCGGTGCAGGTGCTCGACATCGATCGTATCTGCCTGCTCGCGCTCGACCCGCAGACGGCGGCGATGGCGCCGCGCATCGTGAAGTCCTTCTCGGGCAGCGCCAAGCGCTCGTGGAGCCAGCGCGTGGTGGACTACGTCGTCGACCGCGGGATCGCGATGGCCTTCGCCGACGTGTCTCGCGACGAGACGCTCGGCGGCGATCCCAAGGACGACGCGCGTGTGCGCTCGGCCCTGTGCGCCCCCATCAACCCGGGCAGCGGCGTCATCGGCGCGCTCTACGCCGACACGGTGACCCAGCGCCCCGAGCCGTTCCGCCCGGACGATCTCGCCGTCTTTCGCGCGCTGGCGAGCCTCGCGGCGGTGGCGATGGAGAACGACGCGCTCCGCAACGCCGTCAGCGAAGAGCCCGCGCGAGAGACCTTGTTCGGCCCGGCGCGCAGCAGGTTCTGAGCGCGGCGCTCCCGGCCGAGCGCCGTCAGCTCGTGGCCGGTGCGGCGACGCCCTTGCGGTGCCCGGCCTTGGGCGAGCGCCCCTCTTCGAGCAGGAGCTTGGTCACGTCGGCGACCGACATCGCGCCGAGCTCGCCCTTGTCGCGCGACCGCACGCCCACCGTCCCGTCCTCGGCCTCCTTGGCGCCGATGACGAGCATGTACGGCTGGCGCATGAGGCGCGCGTTGCGGATCTTGGCGCCGAGCTTGTCGGCCGACAGATCCGCCTCGACGCGCACACCGGCCTCGCGCAGCTCGTCGGTCACCTTGCGCGCGTAGTCCTCGCTCTTCTCGCTGACGCTGAGCACGACCGCCTGCGTCGGCGAGAGCCAGAGCGGGAAGTTGCCGCCGCAGTGCTCGAGGTACACCGCAAAGAACCGCTCGAGCGAGCCGAGCACGGCGCGGTGGAGCATCACGGGCCGGTGCTCTTTGCCGTCCTCGCCGATGTACGAGAGGTCGAAGCGCTCGGGGAGGTTGGGGTCGTACTGGATGGTGCCGAGCTGCCAGCTGCGCTTGAGCGCGTCGAGCACGTGGAACTCGACCTTGGGCCCGTAGAACGCCCCTTCGCCCGGCGCGTACTCGAACGCGAGCCCGGCCTTCTCGAGTCCCTCGGCCAGGGCCTTCTCGGCGCGGTCCCACTCTTCGTCGGTGCCGATGCGCTGCGCCGGGCGCGTCGCGAGCTTGACGTCGACGCGCACGAACGAGAGCGACTGGTAGACCTCGTAGAGCATCGAGATGAAGCTCGAGATCTCGTCGGGCACCTGGTCGATGGAGCAGAAGATGTGCGCGTCGTCTTGCGCGAACGACCTCACGCGCGCGAGCCCGTGCACCACGCCGCCGCGCTCGTACCGGTGCAGTCGCGCGAAGTCGGCCACGCGCCACGGCAGCTCGCGGTAGCTGCGACGGCGCGAGCCGAAGATCACGCAGTGGCTCGGGCAGTTCATCGGCTTGAGGCAGAACGAGTGCGCCGCGAGGCCCTCGTGCGCGCCGGTGACCCCGCCGCGGTGGTCGGCCTCTTCGTCGACCTTGTCCCACTCGTCCTCGGTCCACAGCCGGTACATGTTGTCGGCGTAGTTCTCGAGGTGACCGCTCTTCTTGAAGAGCTCGGGCGAGTACGCGAGGGGCGTGATGACCTCGTCGTAGCCGTACACGCGGTAGAGGTCGCGCACGTAGCCGACGAGCGCGTTGTAGACGAACGTGCCGCGCGGCAAGAAGAACGGCATCGCCGGCGCGACGGCGTCGAACATGAAGAGGTCGAGCTCCTTGCCGAGCTTGCGGTGGTCGCGCGCGCGGGCCTCCTCGACGAGGCGCAGGTGCTCCTCGAGCGCCTCCTTGGTGGGGAACGCCGTCCCGTAGATGCGCTGGAGCATCGGGTTGCGCTCGTCGCCACGCCAGTACGCGCCCGCGACGTGCGTGAGCTTGACGGCCTTGAGGTACGACGTCGTGGGGACGTGCGGCCCCTCGCACACGTCAACCCACGTGGAGCCCTCGGCGCCGTGCGAGTAGAGGCTGATCTCCTCACCCTCGGGGATCGCGCGGATGATCTCCACCTTGAACGACTCGCCCATCTTCTCGAACATCTCGAGGGCCTGCTCGCGCGTCACCACCTCGCGCTTGAACGGCGACGGGTTCTTGATGAGGTCGCGCATCGCCTTCTCGATCTTGGCGAGGTCGTCGTCGGTGAAGTTCCCGTCGACGCGATCGAAGTCGTAGTAGAAGCCGTCCTCGATCGCGGGCCCGATGGTCACCTTGGTGCCGGGGAAGAGCCGCTGCACCGCGTCGGCCATGACGTGCGCCGTCGAGTGGCGGATGATCGCGAGGCCGCGCGGGTCCGTCACCGTGATGGGCGTGGCCGTGGCGTCGGCGTCGACCGGCGTGTGCAGATCGACGACGCGACCGCCCACGTCGGCGGCGATGACCTCGCGGCTCAGGAGGCCTTTTTCACGGAGCAAGTCTCGGAGGGGGAGTCGTGCAGACATGTCGATTCTCGCGGCGCACAGTTAGCACGCGCGCGCGCGCGCGTCCCGCGCGCTTTCGGCCTCGCGTGGCCGCGATCAGTCGCCCGCGGCGTCGGCAGATCCGGCTTCGGACGGCGTCCCTGCCTCGGGCGAGGCGTCGGCGCCCGCGTCCTTGTCGCTACCGCAGGCGGCCAGACACCCCGACTCGTCGAGGCACGCGAGCAGGTCGAGCGCGAGGCACTGGTTGGGGTCGAACGCCGCGACGCACGAGCGCAGGCACTCGGGCACCTCGCTGCTGAGCGGCGGGGGCGACGCGTCGGTGGCGCACGTGAGGCGGGCGAGGCGGCCCAGCGCCCCGGGCTGGAGCGCGGAGGCGGTCGCGGTGAGCTGATCGACGCAGTGGTCCTTGTTCTTGGTGTTGACCATGCACTCGAACGCGAGCTTGCACCTGCGGTCGGCGTAGCACGCCTGCACCTTGTGGCAGCACTTGGCCGAGACGCAGGCGTCGCACGTGCCGTTGACGATGGCGGGCACCGACGGATCGAGCTGGCACGGCGCGGGCACGCCGCACGACGGACACCGTCGCCCGGCGCACGCGAGGAGCTTCGCCTCGTCGCTGTCGGCCGCGACGCCGAGGCGCGCGCGACACGCCGGATCGGAGACGTTGCCGGCCTCGACCGCGCATTCGAACAGGCGCGACGCGTTCGCGAGACACGGCGCGGGATCGTCCAAGCGCTCCTGCGTCCCGATCGGGAGCTCCTGCGGTTGGCAGCGGCCGAGCTCGGCGCAGCAGTTGTCCTCGAGGCAGCTCCGGCACGTGTCGCCGTCGGTCGTCGTGGCCGGGGCGAAGCTCGTGTTCCGCGCGCTGCAGGCGAGGTACCGGGTCGCGCCCGAGCAGTCGGTGACGAGCACCAACGCGCCGACCGCTGCCGCGAGCACGAACGCGGCCCGGAGGTGGCGCACCATCAGAACTCCCCCGTGAGGCCGAGCCCGCCGAGACCGACGTAGGGGCGCGCGCGCACTGCCGGAGCGCTCCCCACCTGCACGCGCTCGACGCGCGGGTTGGCCACGCCGATGACCCCCATGATGACGCCGCCCGCGGCGAAGCCGAGGCTCACGAGGCCCGCCACCGTGACCACGCCGGCGCCGGTGAGATCGCTGCGCGCGTCGGGCGGACAGAACACGCGCTTCGGGTCGGCGGGGTCGGCAGAGCAGCGCTCGATGGCGCGGTCGG
>JAGQJA010000313.1 GCA_020430845.1 Myxococcales bacterium | reverse complement strand
GACGCGCCGAGCGACCCCAACCTCGCCGACGGCGGCGTCGAGCCCAACTGACGCCGGCGCGCCGCCGAGTGTGCGCCCACGAGACGACAAACGCGGTATAGCTCCGCGCCCGCATGCGCCGTGAGCTCGTCTGGCCCGACCTCCGCGAAGAGGACATCGTCTTCGAGGACGACCACGTGCTCGTCGTCCACAAACGCGCCGGCGTGCCCACGCAGGCCGCGGACCCGTCGCGACCCGACGATCTGGTGACGCGGCTCGCGCGCTTCGTCGCAGCGCGCGCCGGCCGCTCGACGCCCGCTTACTTGGGCGTGCACCAACGGCTCGACCAAGACACCAGCGGCCTCTTGGTGATGGCCAAGACCAAGGACGCCAACCCCGGCCTCGCGCGACAGTTCGAGAGCCGCGGCGTCAAGAAGCGCTACGTGGCCGGTGTCGTGGGGTGGCCCGCGGCGCGACGGCGCGCGACGCTCGACGACTGGCTGGTGAGAGGGGAGGGCGGCGCGATGCAGCGCGCCCCCGAGGGTCGCCGACGCCCGCGAGACGCGACGCGCGCGCGAACCCACGTCGAGGTCCTGTCGTCGAGCGGCGGGCGGGCGCTGCTCGGTCTCGAGCTCGAGACCGGTCGCACGCACCAAGCCCGCGTGCAGCTCGCGCTCGCGGGCGCGCCCATCGCGGGCGACTCCCTCTACGGCGGCGCGCCGGCCTCGCGGCTGATGCTCCACGCCAGCGCGCTCGAGCTCGCGCACCCCGTCACGGGCGCGCCGCTCCGGGTCAGGGCCGACGACCCCGAGATCGCGGCGTGGGCCGCGCACGGGCCTCGCGGGGCGGCCGTGTACGACGATCCCGTCGCGCTCGACCGTACGCTCGCCCGCGCGGTGGAGCGGCGCTTCGGCCTCGGCCGCAGCGAGGACCTCGACCCAGAGGCGCGCAAGACGACGGCCTTCCGCCTCGTCCACGAGGACGGCGACGCGCTACCCGAGCTGGCCGTCGACGCCTACGGGGCGCACCTGGTCGCGCAGCTCTACGGCACCGACGGCGCCTTCGCCGACCCGGCGCGCCGCGAGCGGCTCTTCGACGCCCTCGCGCGCCTCGGGTTCGACGGCGTGTACCTCAAGGTGCGCCCCAAGCAGGCCAACACCCTCGTCGACACCCGGCGCGACGATCTCGCCCCCGCCGCGCCCGTCCGGGGCGCCGCCGCGGCTGCCGAGATCGAGGTCTTCGAGGAGGGGGTGCCCTACCTCGTGCGTCTGGGCGACGGCCTGTCGACGGGGCTCTTCCTCGATCAGCGCCAGAACCGGCGCCTCGTACGCGAGACGTGCGCGGGCAAGCGCGTCTTGAATCTGTTTGCATATACATGCGGCTTCTCGATCGCTGCCGCGGTCGGGGGCGCGCTCCGCACGGTCAGCGTCGACGCGGCGGCGGTGGCGCTCGAGCGTGGCGTCGAGGGCCTGCGCCACGTGGGACACTGGGACCCAGCGCGGCACGTGATGGCGGCCGAGGACGCGTTCGCGTGGCTCGAGCGCGCGGCGCGCAAGGACGAGCGCTTCGACCTCGTCGTGCTCGATCCGCCGAGCTACTCGCGCACCAAGAAGCGACGTTTCGTGGCCACGAGCGACTACGCCGAGCTCGCGGCGCTCGCGCTCCGCGTCCTTTCGCCTCGCGGCCGGATGATCGCGTGCTGCAACCACCGCGGCGTCTCGCGCGCCAAGCTCCGAAAGGCCCTGTTCGAGGCCGCGCGCATCGCGGGTCGCCCCGTCCGCCAGATCAAGGATCTCGCCGAAGGCGCCGATTTCCGCCCGCCCGCGGGGGCCGAAGCCCACATGAAGAGCGCCCTCGTCACCCTCGACGACGACGGGAGCCCGACGCGGTCCCCCAGCGCGCCCCGCGGGGTTGCGCGCGGGCGGCGCCGTCGGTAAAGGCCGCCCATGCGAGTGCTCGCGCGGGTGAGCCGCCTGCACATCGTGGCCATCGGAGCGCTGGGGACGCTCACGTTCGGCTGGGTCATGTTCGGCGACCGACCGTGGATCGCGGCCGGCCTCTCTGCGCTCGATTGGTTCTTGGTCAACATCCTCAACCGCGTCGTCGATCTCCGCGAGGATCGCGCGAACGGCATCGTCGGCACCGACTTCGTCGCCAAGAACCGCCGCGCCATCCTCGTGGTCGGCTTCGGTCTCCTCGCCGTGAGCGGCGTGGCGAGCGCGCTCTGGTCGCTGCCGCTCACCGCGTGTCGGGCCGCGTTCCACACGCTGGGCTTCGCCTACAACTGGCGCCTGCTCCCCGGCGGGCGGCGCATCAAGCAGCTCTACTTCTGGAAGAACACCGCCTCGGCCGTGGGCTTCTTGCTCACGGTGTTCTGCTACCCGCTGGCGCTCGGCCTGTCGTCGCACAGATCGCTGCTGCTTCCGGCCACAGGGCTCGCGATCTCGGCGGTCTTCTTCTTCTTGTTCGAGCTGAGCTACGAGGTCCTGTACGACCTGCGCGACGCGCCGGGCGACAAGCTCGCGGACGTGCGCACGTACCCCGTGGTGCACGGCGAGCGCGCCGCCATGCGCATCGTCGACGGGCTCGTCCTCGTCGCGTCCTCGCTGCTCGTCGCGGGCTACGCCGCGGGCCAGGTGCCGTGGCGCGTCGTCGTGATGATCCTCGCGCCGGCCATCCAGCTCGCCTACTACAAGGCGGTCGTGCGCGTCCGCCCCATCTCTGCCGACGACTGCATCCGCCTCACGTGGGCCGGCGCCGGCATGCTCGGCGCCTACCACGGGTGGATCGCGCTCGGTCTCCCGGGAGTCTGAGCCGTGCCCATCCTCGAGAGCGCCTGCCTCCTCATCGTCGCGACGTACGTGGTCTTCCGCGCGCGTCAGGCGTGGGCGCGCCGAGAGAGCGTGACGCCGTTCTTGGTGCGCTTCGCGTCGCTCGGCGCCGCGGGCTTCGCCGGCGAAGAGACGATGATCCGCCTCTACCGCTTCTACGCGTACGACGTGCGGTGGGCGGTGCGCGTCGGTCACGTGCCCCTCGTGGTGCTGCTCGTGTGGCCCGTGGTCATCGACTCGGCGCGATCGCTCGCGCAGCGGCTCGTGCGCGGGGAGGGCCCGCGCCGCTGGCTGCACGTCGCCGCGGTCGCGGCCATCATCGTCCTCAGCGACGCCGCGCTCATCGAGCCGCTCGCCGTGCGCGCGGGGCTGTGGGCCTGGATGGAGCCCGGACTCTTCGCGGTCCCGCTCATCGGCATCTTGGGCTGGGCGCTCTTCGCCCTCTTCGCCGTCGCCCTGCTCGAGCGTGGGCTGCCGGCCCCCTGGGTCGTCCTCGTGGCTCCCGCCGCCACGCACGCGGCGCTCCTGGCCTGCTGGTGGTGCGCCTTCAAGTGGGTGCGTGGGCCCGTGCCCATCACGTGGGCCGTGACGCTGCTGTGGCTCGCGTCCCTCGCCGCCGCGCGCCGGGCGTGGCGACGCCGCGTGCGCGACCGCGTGCCCCCGGCGGAGCTCCTCGTGCGCCTGCCCGCGGCCATCTTCTTCTTCGTCTTGCTCGGGCGACACGCGCGCGGCGCCGTGGGGGCGGTCGTCGTGCTCCTCGACCCGCGTGGCTGGCGGCTGCCGGTCATTCCGCGCTCGGACGACGGCTGGATCGTCGTGCTCTATGCCCTGGCGTTCGCCGCCCCGTATCTCGCGTCCTTTGGGTGGGACAAGCTCCTACAACATCGCACTATTCCGAAGCGCGAGCATCGGGCGCTGTAAGGGCGCCCCGGGCCCTCCGTTGAGACCCGTACACGGAGGGCGTGATGTTCAAGAAGAACTCGTTGGTTTCGGTGGCGGCGTTGGCGATGTTGGTGGGTTGTGGCGGAGGCTCGGGAGCCTTCCAGAAGTCGGGCTCCCCGCAGGCTCCAAGCTCTCCCGGGGCCACCGTGGCCGCGGTCGACGCCGACGGAGCGCCGGCACCCGCGCCGCCTCCGGCGGAGCCCGGCAGCGCGCGCAGCTCCGACAGCGCCGCCGAGCAGGCGCCCGCGCAGCGTCAAGGCCTCGCCACGCAGTGGGGCGAGACGCGCAACTCGCGCGTGCACGACGTCACCTTCACGCGTGAGGCGGGCGATCCCTTCGCCATGGCCACGCTCCACTACAACGATCGTAAGGGCGTGAACGCGCTTGCGGCCGTGGCCGAGCGCCGCGGCTCGCGTGGCTTCGAGGTCGGCGGCGGCGCCGTGAGCGTCTCGATCCGGGACTCCAACGGCGATCCGCTCGAGGCCGTCCGCGCCGGCGGGCGCACGTTCGTCGTCGGCGAGTCGGGTCAGCGCTACAGCATCGTGCTGCAGAACCACACGAGCCATCGCTTCGAGGCCGTGGCGACGGTCGACGGGCTCGACGTCATCAACGGGCGACAGGGCAGCTTCTCGAACCGCGGCTACGTGCTCATGCCGTTCGCCACGCTCGAGATCGACGGCTTCCGCCAGAGCACGGCGACCGTCGCGGCGTTCCGCTTCGGCGCGGTGGGCGACTCGTACGCGGCGCAGACGGGCAGCGCGCGCAACGTCGGCGTCATCGGCGTGGCGTTCTTCTCGGAGCGTGGTGACTCGTTCGTCGACGGGCGCGAGATCCGCACGCGCGACACGGCGAGCCCGTTCCCGGCCGATCCCCGCTTCGCGCCGCCGCCCCCGCGCTGAGCGCGCGCTCACTCACGTTCGAGCGCCGCGAGGCTGACCTCGGGGCCCGCGAACCTGCGCCGCACGACGGCGACCCACACGACAGCGAGCACGACGACCATGCCCGCGAGCATCCCGCCCGCCACACGGTTGGGCGGGAGCGTGCAGACGACGAGCACGAACCCGGTCCACAAGACCGCGCCCCAGGCGATCGGCGCGCCGAGGCGCCCGAGCGAGAACGGTCCGCGCCGCCTCCATGCGCCGCGGCGCCGCGCGAGGGCTCCCAAGAAGATGGGCAGCGCGTAGCTCACGTAGAGGCCCATCGTGGCCATCTGTGCCATCGCGACGAAGAGCCCGTCACCGGCGCCCCGCGTCGCGACGACGAGGCAGAGCGGGGCGACGGTCGCGACGACGATCGCGGTGATCGGGGTGCGGCGCCGCGGGTGGACGGTGGCCAACCTGCGCGAGAAGGGCAGGCCACCGTCGCGCGCGAACGCGAAGATCGTCCGCGAAGCGCTGGTGACGCTCGACAGCCCGCAGTACCACATGGCCACGAGCGCGAGGCCCATCGCCCCGCGACCCGCGGACGCGCCGAGGGCGACCTTCATCGCCTCGAGCGCCGGCTGCTCGGCCCGCGCGACGCTCGGCAGATCGCGGATCGAGAGGGTGATGGCCGCGAGGAGCAGGTAGCCCGCGACGGCGCTCACGCCGACGGCCGTGAGGATGCCCCGCGGCGCGCGACGCGCAGGGTCGTGCGTCTCTTCGCTCAGGTGCGCGGACGCGTCGTAGCCCGTGAACGTGTACATGCTCAGGATGAGCGCGTTGAAGAAGCCGAGCGTGGCGTCGCCGTCGGGCCGGGTCGTGAAGCCCGTGTGCGCGAGGAACGACGCGGGCTGCGCGCGACCGAAGGCCATGAGCGCCCCGACGATGACGAGCACCCCGAGGATGTGCACGGTCGCGGAGAAGTCGTTCAGCCACGCCACCAGCTTGACGCTCGTGGCGTTGACGATGGCCTGGCTCGCGAGGATGGCCGCGAGCAGCGGGAGGGCGGCGGCCGCCGGCAAGCCCAACGTGGCGGCGAGCACCTGCGCGCAGCCGAGGTCGATCGCGGCCACGATCGCCATCTGACCGACGAGGTTCATCGACGCGGTGAACCAGCCCCAGCCCGGACCGCCGAGGATCGCAGACCAGTGATACAGGGCGCCTGCCGTCGGGAACGCGCTCGCGAGCTCGGCCATCGCCAGCGCGACGACGAGCGTGCCCGCCGTGACGAGCGGCCAGCCCAGGCCGAGGGCCGCCGGGCCGCCCGGGCCGATGGCGTCGCCGTAGGTGGTGATGCAGCCCGTCAGGACGCTGATGATCGAGAAGCTGACGGCGAAGCTCGAGAAGCCGCCCATCTCGCGGATGAGCTCCTGGGCGTAGCCGAGACGGGCCAGCGCGTCGGCGTCTTGGCGATCCTCGTCGGGCCCGGCCATCGGCGCATCCTACTTCTGCGTTTCCGCCGGATCGAGGGCTCGCTCGCTTGACGCGGCTCCCCAGTTCCCGTCATGTCTCGCCCGTGGCGCGCGACGACGACGACAAACCGACCAAGAAGAAGTCCTCGACGAAGGCGTCCCCGAAGCGCACCGCAAAGCTCCCGGGCGCGGCGCAGATCCGGGCCGCCGCCATCGTGCTCGGCGGGCTCGTCTCGTTCGTCGGCCTGATGTCCTTCGTCGGGCTCGCGACCAGCAACCTGGCCGTCCGATTCATCGGCGCGCTCGTGCTCGTCGTGGTGCTCCCCGCCATCGCCACCGAGCGCGTGCTCAAGCGCACCGAAGGCAAGGGGAGCCTCGCGCTCATCGGCGACGTGTTCGCGGTCGTGCTCATGGTGCTCGCGCTCCTGTTCGTGGGCGCGGAGGCGGTCACGCGGCCGATCTTCACGCACGAGGGCGACCACTACGCCAAGGACGGCTCGCGCGTGATGGCCCGCGCGCTCTACTTCTTGGGCGGCGTGACCCCCACGTTCCCGCCCGACAAGCCGCAGGCGACGCCGCCCTCGTCCGCGAGCGCCAGCGCGGGAGGTCACTGATGCGATCCAAGGCCGTCAGCATCGCGCTCGTGGTCATGATGGTCGCGCTCGTGGGCATGCTCGTCTCGCGCAACCGCGAGAAGCACGACGCCCCCGCCGAGGAGGTGACGGCGGCCGTCTCGCCGGGCGACGACGGCGGCGCCGACGCGGCGGCTGCGGGGGACGCCGGTCCGCACCTCGCGACGACCGACGCGGCCGCGCCCGCAGGTGGGATGCGCGTCGTCGGCCTCGGCTGGGAGCTGCTCGCGCCGGCCGTCACGGCGAGCGGAGATCCGGGGCCGGACGAGATCGCCGCGGCCTACGCGCTCGAAGGCGTCGAGACGCGCCTCGCGCGCGGCGTCGCCGATCCGGCGGGCGCCGACGTGGCGATCATGCCGCTCGCGTCGTTCATCGTCTCGTACGATCGCCTCAAGGCGCTCGACGCGCGCGCGTTCCTCGTCGTCGGCTTCTCGGCCGGCAGAGAAGAGCTCCACGCCGTGGCCCCCAGCGCCCTCGTGAAGGCGCCGGGGACCGAGGACGTCACGCTCGTCGCGGCCCCCGCTTCGGCCGGGAGCGAGGCCGCGACGCTGCTCGGCCTCTTCGCGCTCGACGCGATCGGCACTCCGGCGTCGCGTCTCAAGCTCATTCCCGCCACGGCGCCGGAGGCGAAAGGCGCGCCGTTCGCCGCCACGCTGCGCGGCGCGCCCGACGATCGCAAACGCGTCCTGTCGACGGCCGACGCGCCCCGCCTCGTGCCCATCGTGGCGGTCGCCCCCGCGAGCGCGCTCGACGCGAGCGCCGCCAAGTACGCGGCGTGGGCCAAGCGCTGGCTCGAGGGGCTCGCCCGCTCCAAGGCCGACGCGGCCACGGTCGCGCGCCGGCTCGCGGCCAAGGAGGGCGCGCGTATCTCGTCCGACTCCGGCTCTCCGCCCGAGGCCCTCGCGCTCGTGGAGCGGCTCGGACAGATCGAGGCCGCGTCGCTCGAGACCAACGCGTCGCTCGCCCGCGACGGCGCCGAGCCCTCCCTCTCTGGCCTCGCGCGAGAGACGTGGCGCCTCGCCCGCGCCGGAGGGCTCGTGGCCGGCGCGGCGCCGGAGTCACCGCCCGTCAGCACCAAGGTCGTCACCATGCTCGCGCCCGAGTCCGCAGACGCGGGCACGTCCGCGCCCCCCGCAGACGCGGCGGCCTCGTCGGACGCGTCGCTCGACGGCCCCGCGCCGCTCGCCCTCGCGACCCTCGACGCGGCCTCGACGCCCATCCTCGTCGCCAGGCTCGACCCCGCGGCCGAGACCGACGCGATCACCGCTCGCGTCGCGCTGCTCGCGCACGTCTTCGACCGCGCGACGCTCGCCGTCTCCGTCAAGGGCAACGACAAGGCGACGCGCGAGGTCCTGGCCCGCGCCGCGGCGCGAGGCGTGCCCGCGGGGCGTCTCGCGGTCGGGCGGCTCGGCGCGCCCGCGACCACGATCGAGGTCCACGCGCCGCGCTGAGAGCGCGCGCGGGGCCGCCGCGGGGTGAGAGCGCTTGACATGCGGCGCGCGCCGCGTTCCTGTGCGCCGCCATGGCCGAAGCAAGAGCGAACGCGCCTCACCCCAGGGGCCTCTATTTCCTCTTCTTCACGGAGATGTGGGAGCGCTTCAGCTACTACGGGATGCGCGCGCTCCTCGTCCCGTACATGATCTCCGCGTCTTTCGGCTGGCAGCCGGGCCAGGCCTCGGGCGTCTACAAGTGGTACACGAGCCTCGTCTACCTGGCGCCGCTCGCGGGCGGGCTGCTCGCCGACCGCTTCCTCGGCCTCCGCAACTCCGTGCTCATCGGCGCCGTGCTCATGGCGATCGGCCACTTCTTGATGGCCTTGCCCTCGCACACGATCTTCTTCGCGGCGCTGGGCTTTCTCATCGCGGGCAACGGCTTCTTCAAGCCGACGATCTCCACGATGGTCGGCAAGATGTACAAGGCCGGCGACGAGCGCCGCGACCGCGGCTTCACGATCTTCTACATGGGGATCAACATCGGCGCGTTCCTCGCGAGCATCATCTGCCCGCTGCTGCAGGAGAGCATCGGCTTCCACTGGGGCTTCGGCGCCGCTGGCGTCGGCATGGTGATCGGCCTCGTGGTCTTCGTCGTCGGCCAGAAGCGTGTCGTGGCCGACGTCGAGGCCGTCGGCAACACGGCGGGTAAGGTCTCAAAAGAAAAGACAAAAGACTCGGCGCTCGACAAGGCCGACACCGCCGACGAGACCAAGCCGGGCGAGGGTGGGATCGCCGGCATGGTCGGCAAGATCTACCCGTTCTTCATGGTGCTGGCCGGGCCGCTCATCGTCACGATGTACGCGCTCAAGGTCGCGCGGGGCGAGGCCAAGCCCATCGTGCTCATCATGCCGATCGCCTTCGGCGCCATCTTCGTGGCGATGGGCCTCTTGCTCATGCGACTGCGCGGCGCGCAGAAGGACAAGAGCGTCAGCATCTTCATCATGTTCTTGTTCCCCGTCCTTTTCTGGATGGCGTTCGAGCAAGCGGGCAACGCGCTCAACATCTGGGCGGTCGTGCACACCGACCGCGTCATCGGCAGCCTCGGCAACTGGCAGTACCCCGCGGGTTGGTGGCAGTCGGCCAACGCGCTCATGATCTTCGTGCTCGCGCCGCTGTTCACCGTGCTCTGGTCGCGGCTCGCCAAGCGCGGCAAGGAGCCCTCGACGCCGGCCAAGATGTTCTGGGCGATGGTGCTCATGGTGGGCTCGTTCCTCGTGATGGTGGCGGGCGCGGCCAGCGAGGGCTCGCGCGTGTCGAGCGTCCCGCTGTCGAAGCTGCCCGCCCACGGCGAGCTCGCCCACATGGACGCGGGCCGCATGTCGTTCGCCGACGGCAAGCTCTCGGTCCGCGGCGTGCTCCCCGAGTTCGCGGTGCGCGACGCGATCACCAAGTCGACCGAGCCGGCCATCCGCGACTGGATGAAGGAGCTCGAGAAGGCCTCCGACGGCGCCTCGGCCGACAAGCCCGTCACGCGCTCGATCCACGTCGCGCGCTTCGACTTCACGAAGGACGACAAGACGCTCGGCGAGCTCAAGCTGCGCGCCGAGGGCGAGGGTCTCTGGCGCGGCGACAAGTTCGACGTGCACGTCGAGAAGGAGGGCGACGGCTACAAGCTCGAGATCGTGGCCAAGAGCCTCATCGACGCGCAGCCCAAGAGCGAGCTCTTCGCCGCCGTGGCCGAGCCCGAGTGGCGCGGCGCGTTGAACGATCTCGAGAAGGCGAGCCACGTCTCCCGCGTGACCGCGTTCTGGCTCTTCTTGGCATATCTGCTGGCCACCCTCGGCGAGCTCTGCCTGTCGCCCGTCGGCCTGTCGATGGTCACCAAGCTCGCGCCGTCACGCTACGCGTCGCTCTTCATGGGCGTATGGCTGCTCTCGAGCTCCGTCGCGCAGTACGTCGGCGGCAGCATCGGCGAGTCGTGGGGCGAGATCCCGCCGGTGCCGTACTTCTGGATCTTCGTCGGCACCAGCTTGGCGGGCGTGGTCCTCGTGGCCCTGCTCCGTGCGCCGCTCAAGCGGCTCATGCACGAGGTCTCGTAGCCCGAGAGGGTCAGCGCACGAGCGACAGCCGGGGTCCGGCGCCGAACGCCGCCATGTGCCCGCTCTCTTCGGCCACGTAGACGTCGCAGCGCTCGTCGACGCGCAAGAGGTCGGGGATGGCCTCGCACGGGCCGATCGTGCCGAGGTGCGCGCCGTCGGTGGGGCGGATGACGTGCACGTCGACGCTCGGCACGAAGAGCGCGCCCGAGCGGAGGACGGGCTCGAGGCGGCGCGGCGTGTCGGTGTCGAGCATGCGACCGAGCGCGTGACGGTAGCGGACGGCGCCCGTGGCCGAGCAGATCGCGATGAGCTCGCCCGTGGGGCTGTTGCCGATGAGCAGATCGTCGACGGCGAGCCACGAGGTGCCGAGCGGGGCGACGGGGCCCGCGCTCGTCCACGCGGGCGCGCCGTCGTCGCGCCGGTAGGCCGAGAGGCGCAGGCCGCGTCGCTCGCGCGTGGCGACGGTGATGGAGCTGCCGGTGAGCAGCGGCGGGCCCTCGACGGTGCACGTGGTGCCGGCGAGCGCCGACGTCCACGCCACGTGGCCGGAGTAGGGGTCGATGGCGTGGAGGTTCGCCGCGCCGCCCGCGCCGCCCGCGACGGCGTAGAGGGCCTCGTGGTCCTGCGCCGGCGGCGTGCGAAAACGCAGCCGGTCGCGCATGCGCCACACGACGGCGCCCGTCTGCACGTCGAGCGCCGTCAGCGCGCTGTCGCCGCTCACGAGGTAGATGAGCTTGCCCGAGCGCTTGATGCGGAGCACCCCGCGCGTGCCCCACGCGTGGCGCCACCGCGCCTCGCCGCTGACGAGGTCGAGCGCGACGAGGTGTCGCTCGCCCTCGGTGACGATGAGCAGGCGGGGGAGGCCCGGGGCTGCGATGACCGCGCCGGCGCACGGACCCCCGACACGCGGCGCGATCCAGGTCCGGAGCGAGACATCGCCCGTGCGCAGATCGTGCACGGCGATGGCGCCGTCGGTCCCGATGCGCGCGATGCCGAGCGGGGTGGGGACGGCGGCCGCGCGCTGCGTGGGCACGCGCCACTCGACGCGGCCGGTGGTGCGCTCGAGGCAGAACGTCTCGTGCGCGCCGCCGACGACGATGCGCTCTCCGCAGAGGAAGGTGGCCCGCAGATCGATGCCCGGCACGAGGGCGCGCCACTTCTCGCTGTAGCGCAGGCGGCCCGACATCGGCAGCGTCGCCCCGGCGGCGGCCGGCGTGCGCGTACCGAGCGCAAATGCGCGATAAGACTCGGGACTCTGGTTGACGACCGCGTCCTGGCGACGCACCTCGCGGAGCGCGTCGCTGACGCCGCGCACCTCGCGTCGGAGGGCGCTGAGGCGCAGGTTCATGCCTTGACGGCGATCGCGCCGGAGCACGACGCGCGCGAGGGCCCGCGCGAAGCTGAGCACCGACTC
>JAGQJA010000312.1 GCA_020430845.1 Myxococcales bacterium | reverse complement strand
TCGCCTGGTTCACGTGGCCGTTGAGTCCGCCGAGAAGGGTTACGAGCGCCGCGCGCAGCGTGCCCGCAGTGATCGCCGTGGGCGCGCCGGCGATCGCATCTACGCCGACGAGTCCCGCGCCCGGCGATGCTGCTCCGGTCGCAACGAGGTCCGTCACGATCTCCTGGAGCTGCGCTTGCACGTTCGTGCCGGCGACGTTGTTGTGCGGTGTCGCCGCGATGGCCGCAGCGTTGTGCGCACCGGTCGGCGCGCTCACGTGCGTGTTCAGGAACCCCAGGAGCTGCGCGAGCTGGTTCTTCACGGAGCCTGCAGGGAGCGCGTTGGGAGCCCCCGCTGCCGCGTCCACGCCGACGCGCGAGGCGCCGGAGCTGCCCACCGCTCCGGTCGCGAGGTCGTCGATCAGCTCGTCGACGGCAGCCTGCACGTTGCCCGCGCCGACGAAGCCGTGCGGCGCGTAGTCGATCGCCGTCGCCGCATGACGCCGGGCGACCGCCGTGAAGTGGTCGCGCAGCTCGGCGTCGGCCTCGTCGAACGCCGCCTGGACCGTTGCGGCGAGCGGCTGGAGGATGCTCCACGTCCCCGTGGTCACGGCCACCGAGGTGCCCTGCGCGAAGATGAACGCCTGCCGGCGAGAAGTGTCGAGGTCCGCGACTAGGATCTGCGTCTGCCCGGGGCGACGACGGACGTCGCAGAGGAGCAGCTCGTCGGCCTGCAGCGCGGGCTTCGGCGCGACACCGATCGCGCCCTCGGGCGCCTGTCGCACCACGAGCTCGAACGACTCGTCTCGCCGGAAGAACACCTGCTGGGAGTTGCCGTCCGTGCGCGGGTCGGAGAGCTGGCGCTTGAAGCGAAGGAAGATGCCCAGCCAGCGCTCGTTGCCGACCGTGGCCACGTCGGTCGGGATGCCCACGAGGTCGACGGCGCAGTCCACGGTCTGGCCCGTGCCGAAGAACATGCGCTGGCCGAGGTTGTCGTACGCCCGTCCTGGCGCGGTGAGGTCCACGGTCAGGTCGGGAACCGGCGAGTGCGGCGCCGGGACGGCACCGGAGACGATGCCGTAGATGTTCAGGTCGGCGGCGAGGTCCCGGTCAGCCTTCTCGAGCAACGCGAACGCGAGGTCGAGCTCGGCCTCGGTGACGCGCTGGCGGAAGTAGAAGTCGACGCGATCGGCCATGTCCTTGCCTCGGAGCGCACGGAGCGTCCGATGGAGGCAAAGCCGCACGAAGTGGCCGTCGGGGACAGCACATGAAGAACAGGGTCAGGAACGAGCCTCGCTCTGTCGCATCGCGCGGATGAACCGCTCCAAGCTCGCAGCTCGGAGTTCGTTTGCCCCATTCCCTGGCCCAACAAGTACGCCAACGATCGTCCCCGTCCGGTCTGCGACCGGCGCGCCACTGGCGCCGCGATAGAACGCGTGGCCCTGGTGGTCGCGCGCGAGCCCCAAGATCAAGCCGTTCGCGTCGAGGGCAGTGAGCGTCATGTACGCCTCCCACGACACCTCGCGAACAACCGCCCTCGCCACGTCGTGTACTTCGTCCCGATTTGCTGCGGCAAACGCGTAGACCTCCCCGTCCGTGGCGACGGCATCGAGAGGGCCGGAGTACTGCGGCACCGACCACGACTTGGCCTTCGGGTCGGCTGCCAAGGCGTCGCGATCGACGTCGAACCACGCCCAAGCAATGTCATCCTTCACGGCGTTGAGCGACGCTGGATCGGGTCTCAGGCGCAGCCGCAACGTTTCGCGATCGGCAAGCGGGATGTTCCACACGTCCCGTTCCGTGAGCGGAGGAGCATCGGTGCCGCGCGAGGAGTCGAGAGCCTCGACCGCCCATTCCCCCTTCTCGATGACATGCCGAGCGGTGACGATGCGAACGCCACCGTTCCACGGGATGACGAAACCGCTGCCACGGCCAGGGGCGTCAGTACGGACGAGGACCACCGTGTGGCGCAGGAGCAGCGTCATCAACTTCTGGAGCGCGGCTCGCTCCTCCTGGTCATCTGCCTTCGGCATCTGAGGCGACACCATAGCGTCAGTGCAGGTCGGTCGTCTCCCCGAGGTCGCTGAGGCCCAGCTCCCAGTGATTCGGCAGCACCGGCGGCAG
>JAGQJA010000311.1 GCA_020430845.1 Myxococcales bacterium | reverse complement strand
TGCTGACGTCGATGGAGAAGCGCGGTCTCATCGTGCGGACCTCGCGCGCTCCGCAACGCGCGACGAAGCGCGTGGCGATCGCCGCCGGCGTCGAGCAGCGGATCCGGGAAGCGTTGGATCTTCTGCGCCCCGCCGTGGCGGCGGCGCTCGCGACGGTGCTCCATCTCGGCCCGCATGCCGCGTGCCGTTTCTACAACCAGGCGACCGAGCTCGAGTACGTCCTTCTCTCGGCGCGGATCGACTGGGCCGACCGCTCGACCCGCAAGAAGTCGCCGCTTCTCAGACTCTTCGACCCATAGTCTGGAGCGCGCGTCCGAGCGCGTGCGAGCCGGTCGCGCGCGCGCGTCCGAGCGCGTGCGAGCCCGTCGCGCGAGCGCGTCCGAGCGCCGAGCGCGTCGAGCTGGTCGCGCGAGCCCGTCGCGCGAGCGCGTCCGAGCGCCGAGCGCGTCGGGCTGGTCGCGCGAGCCCGTCGCGCGAGCACGTGCGAGCGTCGCGCGGGTAGTGACTCAGTGCTGAGTGACGGTCGGCGCGCTCCGTGTCGAAGGCTTTCCGTGCGCGGGAACGCCATGGTAAGTCCGCGACCGACATGGACCTCTTCGCGCACCTCAAGGCCTACGACTACGGCGAAATCCACTTCAAGTACGACAAGGCGACGGGCCTCAAGGCCATCGTCGCGGTCCACGACTCCCGGCTCGGGCCGGCGCTCGGCGGCTGTCGTTTCTTGAGCTACGAGCGCGACGAGGACGCCGTCGTCGACGCCCTCCGCCTCGCGCGCGGCATGACGTACAAGGCGGCGCTTGCCGGTCTCGCGCACGGCGGCGGCAAGAGCGTGCTCATCCGGCCCAAGACACACTTCGACCGCGCGGCGCTCTTCCGCGCGTTCGGCAAGTTCGTCGAGGATCTGCGCGGTCACTACATCACCGCCGAGGACAGCGGCACTGGCCTCGAGGACATGGAGATCATCCGCAGCGTCACCAAGAACGTGACGGGCGTCGATCCGTCGTCGGGTGGCTCGGGCGATCCCTCTCCGTTCACGGCGCTCGGTGTGCGGCGCGGCATCGAGGCGTGCGTCCGCCAGAAGCTCGGCCGCGAGTCGCTCGACGGCGTGCACGTCGCGGTGCAGGGCGTCGGTCACGTCGGATATCACCTCTGCAAGGAGCTTCACGCGGCAGGGGCCAAGCTCAGCGTGGCTGACATCGATCCGCTCAAGGCCGAGCGCGCCGAGCGCGAGTTCGGCGCGAGCGTCGTGTCGCTCGAGGACATCTTCGACATCGAGTGCGACGTCATCGCCCCGTGCGCGTTGGGCTCGGCGCTCAACGATCAGACGATCCCCAAGCTCAAGGCCAAGGTCGTCGCGGGCGCCGCGAACAACCAGCTCGCCGAGCCTCGCCACGGCGACGACCTGCACGCGCGCGGCATCCTCTACGCACCCGACTACGCGATCAATGCGGGCGGACTCGTCAACGTCGCGCAAGAGGTCCTGGGCTACGACGCCCAGAAGGCGCGCGAGCGCACGATGAAGATCTACGACACGATCTACGAGATCGCCGAGCGGAGCGCCAAGACGCTCACGCCCACCTACCGCATCGCCGACCTCATCGTGGAGGAGAAGCTGGCGGCTGCGGGCCCGGCCCCATCGCGGCCGAAGTGACGTCGAGGGGAGCGTCGCCGAGGGGCACCCATCGGCGAGCCCCCTCGTTGGCACCTCCCGCCGAGCGCAGCAGCAGCGCGACGCCCATCGCCGTCCCGATCGCCGTGGTCGGACGCGCGAGGGCGAGCCGCTCGGCGCGCGCGTGCACGCTCGTCGTCGGCGGGTAGAGCAGCCGATGTCGCGCCGACGCCTCGCTCACGCGGCTCTCGCGCGTCGCGAGCTCGAGCGCCCAGAGGCCCACAGTGACGTACGTGTGCATCGCGGCCGCGAGCGCCGTCGAGAGGTCGGGCTTGGCCGCGAGCGACACGACGAGGTGGCAGAGCGGCGCGCGCTCTGGTGGCGCAAAGAGCGAGCGCACGCGAGAGCCCGCGACGGGCATGCGGCACGGCTCGCGCGAGAAGACGATCGCCTGCATCTGCGCGGCGAGCTCGTCCTTCTCGCTCTCGCCGTAGAGGGAGACCTTGCCGGCCGCCTCCCGGGTCGCGGCCTCGGCGGCCTCGAGCTCGGAGGCGAGATCCGTGGCGCTCGCGGCGTCGACGCCGAAGTGCACGCGGAGGTGCGCGCGCACGCTCTCCCACCCGACGGGCACGTGAGGGCCTCCCGACGACTCGAGCGCGTCGCGGAGCTTCACGAGCTCGGGGGTGGCCTGCTTGAACGGCGCCTCGCGTGTGAGCTCTTCGAGATCGTCGAGCGCGTCGTCGAGCTCGCGAGCGCGCGTCGTGTCGAGGGCTGCGCCGGGCGCCGCCAAGCTGTCGCGCACCTCCGAGAGGCGCCGCGCGAGCCACGCGTCGCGCTCCCCCACGGCCGCGAGCGTCTCGGGCGGGGTCCACGTGGCGACGATCGCGCGCACGAGATCGCTGGCCGAGCGGGGCAGACGTCGCTCGTCGCCGACGCGCAGGATCTCGGCCTCGAGCAATCGCGAGAGGAGCGCGCGCTCTTGCGCCGACGGGCCCTCGACCGCGGGCGCCGCGTCGAGCTTGCGCTTGGCCGCGGTGAGGGCTCGCTCGCGCGCGCCGAACGAGAACGCGTCGATCGCGCCGTCGACCACCGCAGTCGACGCGTCCTCCGACAAGATCGCGGCCATCGCGACGCGCCTGAGGTCGTCGTCGCTCGGCGCTTGCCCCACGCGCGCTGCGAGGCGCCGATCGATGGCGGCGAGGTCGGCGAGGACCTGGCCTTCGATCGACAGGAACTTCGCTGTCGCCTCGGGGTCTCGGGGGGAGGAGGGCGCGCGGACCGTCGCGGGCTTGGCGCAGGCGCCGGTCGCCATGGCGACGGCGAGCACGACGGCGAGCGGGAGCGTGGGGTGGGGGGCTCGCATCGATCGCGCGGCTAGATGCCCATGACCTTGACGATCATACGTTTGTCTCGTTGCCCGTCGAACTCGGCGTAGAAGACCCGCTGCCACGTGCCGAGGTCGAGGCGGCCCTTGGTGACAGGGACGATGACCTCGTGGTGGACGAGGAGCGACTTGAGGTGGGCGTCGCCGTTGTCCTCGCCGGTGCGGTGGTGCTTGTAGCCCTCTCGAAAGGGCGCGATGCCCTCGAGCCACTCCCAGATGTCCTCGTGGAGCCCGGACTCGTTGTCGTTCACGAAGACGCCCGCCGTGATGTGCATCGCGCTCACGAGCATGAATCCCTCTTCGATGCCGCTCTTGTCGAGCACCTGCTCGAGCCGAGGTGTGAGGTGGATCAGCTCTCGCCGCTTCTTCGTGTGGAAGGTGAAGTACTCGGTGTGCGCCTTCATGCGGGCGAGTGTCGCACATCTCGTAGGGGACCGGCTTCGTCCAGCTTCCGGCCGGCGGCCGGCTCGACTATCGTGCCTCGATCATGTCCCCGTTGCGCCTCGTCGAGCGTGCCCTCTCGTCCTCCGCCCGCCGCGCGTGGCCGCTCGTGGAGCGCCTCAACCGCTCCATCGAGCGTCCGTCGGTCCAGCCCGCCTGGTCCGAGGCGCCGCTGCTCAAGCGCCGAGAGCGCACCCGGCCGCCGCTCGGTGTGCCTCGCGAGACGGACTCGCTCTGCCCGCGCTGCGTCAAGGAGGTCCGCACGCAGGTCCTCGGCGGAGAGCGCGACCTCGCGTCGTTCATGAACGAGCACCCGGGGGAGATCCGCGCCCAGATCCTCGAGCGCGACGGCAAGATCTGGATGGTCAAGGAGTGCCCCCGGCACGGCGTGTTCGAGGACGTCATGTCGATCGACCGCGCGTTCCTCGAGCGCCTCGAGCGCCTCTACCCCGGGCGCGATTTCTCGACGGGCAAGACGAGCCTGCGCGACCACGGCAGCTCGAGCATCAAGTACGGACGCGGCAGCGTGCTCGTGGTCGATCTGACCAACCGCTGCAACATGATGTGCGACCCGTGCTTCATGGACGCCAACCAGGTGGGGTACGTGCACGAGCCGCCCTGGGAGGACATCCAGAAGATCCTCGACGACGCCACGACCGTGAAGCCGCGTCGTCAGATGAGCGTTCAGTTCTCGGGCGGCGAGCCCACGCTCTCGCCCCACTTCCTCGACGCGATCGCCTACGCGAAAGAGAAGGGCTTCTTCGCGATCCAGTGCGCCACCAACGGCGTGAGGTTCGCGCAAGACCCCGACTTCGCCAAGCAGGCGCGCGCCGCGGGGATGCGCATGGCGTACCTGCAGTTCGACGGCATCGGCGAGGAAGCCAACTCCCATCGCAAGGTCGGCAACCTCTACGAGGTCAAGCTGCGCGCGATCGAGAACCTCCACGCGGCCGGCATCGACGTCATCCTGGTCGTCACCGTGGTCGGCGGCGTCAACGAAGGCGAGGTCGGCAAGATCGTCGAGTTCGCCGCGGCCAACGCCGACAAGATCACAGTCGTGAGCTTCCAGCCCGTGAGCTTCACCGGGCGCGACGAGGACATCGACGACGAGCAGCGCGCCAAGCAGCGCTACACGCTGAGCCACCTGGCGCACGCCATCAAAGACCAGTGCGGGATCACCGAGCCGCTGCGCGACTGGTTCCCGCTCAGCGCGATGGGCCCGTTCAGCGATCTGACCGACACCTTGCTCGGCGACCGCGCCGACTGGGGCTCGATGAAGTGCGGTTGCCACCCCAACTGCGGCATCGGCACCGTCCTGTTCGTGCACAAGAAGACGAAGGAGGTCGTCCCCCTCACGCAGTTCCTCGACCTCGAGCAGCTGCTCACCGACATCCAGGTGATCACCGACGCGGCCCACGGGCGCGCGCTCACGCTGGCCGAGCTCGCGGTCGCGGTGCTCAAGAGCTATCGGCCCGAGCACGCGCCCGCGAGCCTCTCGTTCCCGGTGCTGCTCAAGCAGCTCGTCAGCCAGATCGGCGCGCGCGGTGAGGCGGTGGGAGAGCACGCGACCGACGCCCACGAATTCGAGTGGCGCGCGCTCTTCGTCGCCGGCATGTGGTTCCAGGACCTCTTCAACTACGACTTCCGCCGCACCGAGATGTGCATCATCCCGTACGGCACGCAGATGGGCGAGATCAGCTTCTGCGCCTACAACACGGGCGTCGGCTGGCGGCAGGTCATCGAAAACATGAAGAAGACCGCGGATGTAGCCGAGTGGTACCGCGAGCACGGGCGCCACCCCATCTACGCCAAGGGCCAGGCGCTCGACGTGTCGGCGCCGCTCGGCACCGTCGTCGACCCCGCCGCCGAGCCCGCCCCGCGCGTGCGCCTCCGCGTGCTCACCACGTGACGCTCTACGGGTCGGCGTCGGCGTCTGCGTCGCCGTCCGGCGTCTCGTCCTCGGCGGGGCCGCACGTCACGGCCAGCTTGCCTCGGCCGAAGAGCAGCACGCACGACTTGAGCACGTCCATCGCGAGCGCGCCGTCGCGCGCGCAGGATCGATCGGGCGCGCCGAGGATCAGGTCGACGTCGGCCGTCGCGGCGAACGAGCCGGCGGCGAGCTTCACCTGGTAGAGCACGCGCCTCGCCACCTTTCCCGACGCCGCGAACACCTCGTCCCGGTTGGGCACGCTGCGCGGCCCGAGCTTCTGCCCCGCGGCCGACGACGCGAACAGGTCGGAGTGGTGCGCGCCGGTGTCGAGCAGCAGGTTGGCGCGTTGGCCGTCGATCGTCGCCGGGATCACGAACGACAGCCCCGGGATCGCGCTGTCCCGGTCCTCGCACACGCGCGCCTCGCCGAGCGTGACGAGCGGCGAGCCCGTGCCCGCCATCTCGTGCGCCGTCTCGACGAAGGGCGCCGTGCGCAGCACGCCGGCGCGCATGTCGAGCACCACGCCGTCCTTGCCGCGCGCGAGCTGTTGCGGCGACACGATGGCCCCGATGCCCAACCGCTCGGCGACCTCGGGCACGTCCATCGCGATGACGGGGCTCTCTGCGAGTCGCCCCCACCCGTCGATCGAGAGCTTGGCGCCCTCGACGCGGAACGTCTGGATCTGCTTTCCGACGTGATCGGTGCCGATGTCCCCCAGCTTCTTCATCGACAGGCCGATCGATCGCGCGAGCCAGCCGGCGACGACGTGCGAGCTCGCGCCGGAGTCGATCAGGATCTTGGTCGGGTGCCCCGCCACCTTGCCGGCGACCAGGGGTAGCGGGAAGGGCTCGCCGTCCACGCGGAAGATCAGCTTGGCGCGGCGCGCGCCTGCCTCGTCGGGCGTCGCGGTCGCCACTGTGGGGTGCGCCGCCCGTCTCGAGTGCGGCGAACGCGCGTCGGGAGAGGGGCCGCACGCCGCGAGCCCGATCGCGAACGCCGCGAGACCGACCGCGCGACCCCAGAGCATGCCCTGAGCCTAACACCGCGCCCGACCCGGCGCGCGACGGACGGCCAGCGCCCCTCCCTGCGCTCGCTCGCCGCTTCGCCCGCTCGCTCGCCTCGTCGCGTGCTCGCGTTGCCTCGCGTCCTCGCTCGGCCGCGCGCCGTCGCGTCCGTCAGGGCCGCGACGTCACTCTGCGCACGAGGCGCGCGCGCCGCGGCTCACCGCGTCGACGACGATCTGGCCGTCGCGCACGTCGACGAGCGCCACGTCGCCGCGCGAGATCTGACCGCGCAGGACCATCTCGGCGATCGGCGCCTCGACCTGCCGCCCGATCGCGCGGCGCATGGGCCTCGCGCCGAGCGTCTCGTCGTAGCCGCCGTTGTCGAGCAACGCCTCGATCGCGTCGTCGCTGACCTCGAGGTCGATCCCGCGGCTCTCGGCCAGATCGTGCGCGAGGCGCGTGAGGATGCGCCGCGCCACCTCGCCGACGTCGGCGCGTGAGAGCGGCGCGAACGCGAGCACCTCGTCGAGCCGGTTGTAGAGCTCCGGCGGGAGCTCGCGTCGTGCGGCGTCGGTCACGGCCTCTTGGTAGTCCGCGATCTCCTTGGCCCGCGCGCCCTCGGCGGGCTGACCGAAGCCGATGCGCGCGCGCTCGCGACGAACGCTGACGTCGGCGCCGATGTTCGACGTGAGGATGATCACCGTGTTGGTGAAGTCGACCGTGCGACCGCGACCGTCGGTGAGGCGACCCTCGTCGAACACCTGCAAGAAGCCCTCGAGCACGTCGCGGTGGGCCTTCTCGATCTCGTCGAGCAGCACCACTTGGTAGGGGCGACGTCGCACGACCTCGGTGAGCTGCCCGCCCGCGTCGAACCCCACGTACCCGGGAGGCGCGCCGACGAGCCGCGAGATCGCGTGGGCCTCCGAGTACTCGGAGAGGTCGAGCCGCGTCATCGCGTCGCCCGAGTGGAACAGGCACTGCGCGATCGCCTTGGCCGTCTCGGTCTTGCCGACGCCCGTGGGGCCGAGCAGCAGGAACGTACCGATGGGGCGCTGCGAGCGGAAGCCGCCCGCGTTGCGTCGGAGCACCCGCGAGATGCGCTCGATGGCGTCGCTGTGGCCGACGATGCGCTCGCCGAGCAGCTCCTCGAGGCGGAGCAGGCGCGCGCCGTCGGTCTCGAGCAGGCGATCCTCGGGCACGCCGCACATCTCGCTGAGCACCTCGGCCACCTGCTCGACGCCGATGACCGACTCACCGCGCCGCCGCGCGCGCGCGCCCGCCAGGTCGAGCACCTGGATGGCCTTGTCGGGTAGCGCCCGACCCGGCAAGAACCGCGCGCTGAAGGTGATGGCCCGCGCGAGCGCGAGGTCTTCGTACGAGCACGCATGGTGCTTCTCGAAGAGCGGCGACGTGGCCTCCACGGCGAGCAGCGCCTCCTCTTGGCTCATCTCGGCGACCTCGATCGCCGTGAAGCACCGCGAGAGGGTCGCGTCGGTGTCGAGCACCCGCTTGTACTCGCCCTCGGTGGTCGTGCCGATGCAGCGCAGCTCCCCGCGCGACAGCGCCCCGGTGAGCTCGACCGAGCCCTCGTCGCTCCCCTCGCCGAAGAGCAGCTGCAGCTCGTCGAAGAAGAGCAGCACGCGACCGTCGGCGCGGGCGATCTCCTGCCGGAGCTGCGCGACGCGCTCTGCGAGCGAGCCCCGCACGCCCGTCCCCGCGAGCAGACCCGCGGGCGAGATCTCCACGAGCACGCGGTCCTCGAAGCACGCGACGTCCACGCCGTCGGCGATGCGCTGCGCGATCGCGCGCACGATGCTCTTCTTGCCGACGCCCGACGGTCCGACGAGGCAGGCGTTGGACGCGTGGCGCTTGGCGAGCACGTCGAGCGTGCGCTCGATCTCGGCTTCGCGGCCGACGACGGGGTCGAGCTGACCCTTGGCCGCCGCCTCGGTGAGGTTGCGCCCGAGCGTCGTGAGCAGCGGGTACTGCTTGGGGTCGAGCGCGAACTGGGCGCCGGCCTGCGAAGGGCGTACGTCGCGGGACTTCTTCTTGCGGGCGGCGTCGTGGCGCGGAGGCGGCGCGCTCGGCCGTGCGTGGGTCGGCCGCGCGACGGGCGTGCGCGTGTGGCTCGGCGGCGCCTCGGGCTGCGGCACCGGTGCGCGCGTGGTCGTTCGCGGCGTCGGCTGCGGGCGCTTGGACGGCGCGTCGGGGAGGGCTAGGCGAGAAGCGTTCTCGGTCACCGCGCGCGCCGGCTGTCGTCGCGGCGGCATCACGCCGGCGGCGATCTGCATCGTGGCCATGCGCAGGCGCGCCGCGTCGACGCCGCACTGCTCGAGCGCGCGCTGCGCGGCCGTGCCCTGCCCTTGGCAGAGCGCAAAGAGGAGGCGGAGCGGGGCCGTCGCGCTCGGAGACGTCGCCATCGACAGCTCGCGCGCCTTCGAGATGGCGCGTTCTACGGCCTTGTTGTCGTCGTCCACCAAGACGCGCGCGGCGTGCATCAAGACGTCGACGTCGAGCCGCCGCTCGAGCAGCAGGTCCGTCGCCTCTCCCCCCGCCGCGGCCACCGCCGCCAAGAGGTGTGCGGTGCTCACCCGGTGTCCCTTTTGGTCCGCCAACTGCTCGGCGCGTTTCCTCAGTGCAATCAGCTCGTTGGAAGTGGAGTGCGCAACCATGGACACGTCGCTCACCCATCGCATGACCGCAACCGGCAGGCCAAGAAACGGCGCAACGCGGCTGGGCTCTTGCCATCCAATGCAGTGGCCCTATTGTTGACCGGCCGGTCATTATCGCCAGGGGGAGCGCCGCGCGATGTCTCGAACCGCAGATCCACACACAAAAGACGCCCTCTTGCGCGCCGCAGAGGAGGTCTTCGCCGAGCGAGGCCTGGCGAGCGCGCGCGTCGAGGACATCGCCCGCCTCGCCGGGGTGTCCAAAGGCGCGTTCTACCTGCACTTCGAGAGCAAAGAGGCGGCCCTCGAGCAGCTCGTCCAGGCGTTCCTCGCCGGCTGCTCGGGCTTCTTCGCGCCGCCCTCGTCGTACCCCGACCTGCCCGAGGACCCGCACGAGCTGCTCGCGTTCACGGCCGAGCGAGACCTGCAAATATATGAATTTCTTTGGGAAAACCGCTCGATCGTGCGAATCATCCACTCCTGTCGCGGGGAATACGACCACCTCGTCGAGGCTTTCCGCGCCGAGGTCGCCGTCCGCACGCGCGCGTGGGTGCGCCACTTCCAAGAAGTGGGGCTCTTTCGTCAGGACATCGACGCCGACCTGGTCGCCACGCTGATGTGCGGCGCCCACCACGAGCTCTCCGAGAAGATGTTCACCAGCGACCGCCGACCGCCGATCGCCGCGTGGCTCGAGGCGACCCAGAGCACGTTCTTTCGAGGCTTGGGCACGCCCGCCCTCCTCGCCGTTGCAGAAGATCGAAAACGCGACCGACCCGCCGACATCCAAGCGCACGCGAACGCGCGCACGCGAAGGAGACCCGCGCATGTCCAACGAGAGAGGAGCTGAGGCGATGGGTGTCGACGCGACCGGTCGCAGCGAGGCGCCGCGGCCCAAATCGGCGCGGGTGGGGATCATCATCGCCGTGTCCCTCGGGCTCGTCTTCGCGGGCATGATGGGCGTGCGCGTCAAGCAGTCGCTCGCGCGCAAGACCGAGCAAGAGCAGTCGCGCGCGGCGGCCCAGGCCTCGGGCAAGAAGCGTGAGCCGCTCCGCACTGTGAGCCCCGCGCCCGCCCGCTGGGCGCCCCGCGTCGACCTGACGGGCACGCTCAAGCCGTGGCGCGACGCCGACCTCGGGTTCGAGACCCAGGGCAGGCTCGTGCGCATCGGCGTCGGCGTGGGCGACGATGTGAAGGCCGGCCAGGTGCTCGCCGTGCTCGATGCCTCGCGCGCGGCCGCGCAGGTGGGGCAGGCCGAGAGCCAGGTGCGCGGCGCCGAGGCAAGCCTTGCCCTCGCCGAGGACAACCTGCGACGCACCGAGGCGCTCGCCGCCAAGAAGTCGATCGCAGAGGCGCAGGTCGAGCAGGCGCGCCAGCAGGTGGCCATGGCCAAGGCGCAGCTCGACGGCGCGCACGCGTCCACCCGCCTCGCCCGCACGGGCGCGGGATTGCACTCGGTCGTCGCGCCGTTCAGCGGCGTCGTCACGCGCGCGCCCACGGGCATCGGCGGCGTCGTCAACCCAGGCGTGGCGCTCTTCCACCTCGAGGACGCCTCACACTATCGGCTCTCGGCGACCATCGGCGAAGAGGACGTGCCGCTCGTGACCGTCGGCGCGCCGGTGCACGTCGTGTACCGCGAGCACGTCGTGGAGGGAAAGGTGACCGCGCTCGTGCGCTCGCTCGACCAAGCCACGCGCCGCGCGCCCGTCGAGATCGAGGTCCCCGCGTCCCCCGGTCTGCTCACGTGGGGCTTCGTGCGCGCGCGCATCTCGGGCGGCGGCGAGGTCGACGTCGTGCGGATCCCGCCCGAGGCCCGCAGGCCCGGGGCGCAAGACGAGGTCGTCAAGGTGGTGCGCGGAGCCGACGGCGCGCGCGCCCATATCGTCAAGGTGTCGTTCGCCGTCGACGAGAAGGACGGCACGCTCGTCGTCCAGCGTGGCCTGACGGCGGCCGACGAGGTGCTCCTCAGCCCGAGCGTCGAGCTCGCAGACGGTGAGCTCGTCGACGTGGCCCCGGCCAAGTAGAAAGGGGCCCGACGTGAACCTCTCCGCGATCGCGATCAAGCGCCCCGTCTTCACCGTCATGGTGACGGTGGCCCTCATGGTGCTCGGCCTCATGGGCATGAGCCGCCTCGGCACCGATCTCTTCCCGAACGTCACGTTCCCCGTCGTCGTGGTCAACGTGCCGTATCCCGGCGCCTCTCCGCGCGAGGTCGAGCAGCTCGTCACCAAGCAGGTCGAGGACGCCGTCGTATCGATGAACGGCATCGACCGAATCAAGTCGAGCTCGCGCGAGAGCCTCTCGTCGACGATCATCATCTTCGACCTGGGCGTCGACACGCAGGAGGCCGCGACGCAGGTGCGCGAGCGCATCGCGCAGACGCGCTACAAGCTGCCGTCGGAGGTCAAGGAGCCCGTCGTGCGTCGCTTCGACGTCGGCGCGGCGCCCGTGCTCACCTACGGCCTCAGCGGCGGCGGGCGCTCGCTCCCCGAGACGGCCAAGTTCGCGCGCGACGTCATCAAGCCCGCGCTCGAGCAGGTCGACGGCGTCGCGGCGGTCGAGGTCAAGGGCGGGGCCGAGCGCGAGATCAAGGTCAACCTCGATCGCGCCAAGATCGACGCGCTCCACCTGTCGGTCGTCGCGATCATCGGCCAGCTCAAGGCGCAGAACCTCAACGTGCCCGCCGGTCACTACGACGAAGGCGCGCGAGAGATCAGCGTCCGCACGGTGGGAGAGCTCGGCAACGTCGACGACGTGCGCAACGTCATCGTCGCCACGGCGGCCGACGGCTCGAGCGTTCGGCTAGCCGACGTGGGCACCGTCGACGACGGCTACGAGGAGCTGCGCACGCGCATCCGGGTCAACAACGAGCCCGCCGTCTCGTTCGACGTCGTCAAGCAGTCGGGCGCGAACACCGTCGCGGTCTCCGACGCGGTGAAGGCCAAGCTCGCCAAGATCCGGCCCACATTCCCCGAGGGCATCGAGGCGAGCATCATCATCGAGCAGGCCAAGTTCATCCGCGAGAACACCCACGAGGTGCAGATCGCGATCATCTTCGGCGGCGCGATGGCGATCCTCGTCATCCTCTTCTTCATGCTCGACCTGCGCTCGACGCTCATCAGCGCCGTCGCGCTCCCCACGAGCGTCATCTCGACGTTCTTCTTGATGTACGTGCTCAATTTCTCGATCAACATGATGACGCTGCTCGGCTTGAGCCTCGCCATCGGGTTGCTCATCGACGACGCCGTCGTCGTCCGCGAGAACATCCAGAAGCACCTCGAGCGCGGGGTCGAGCCGCGCAAGGCCGCGCTCGACGGCACCAAAGAAATCTCGCTCAGCGTGCTCGCGACGACGCTCACCGTCGTGGCGGTGTTCATCCCCGTCGCCTTCATGAGCGGCATCGTGGGGCAGTTCTTCCGGCAGTTCGGGCTCACGATCGCCGGCGCCGTGCTCATGAGCCTCTTCGTCGCCTTCACGCTCGACCCGATGCTCTCGAGCCGCTTCTCCAAGGCGCACGTCCCGGGTGAGCTCCAGCACGACCGGTTCGCGGTGCTCAAGCGCCCGTTCCTCTACGTGTTCGACTCGATCGATCACTTCTATCGCGTCGTGCTCGGCTGGGTCGTGCGTCGAAAGCTCGTCGTCGGCCTGCTCGCGGTCGTGTCGTTCCTCGCGATGTTCCCCATCGGCGGCCTCACCGGCTTCGACTTCGTCAACCAGGAGGACCGCGGGCAGTTCGTGCTCGACATCCAGCTGCCTGCCGGGACCAAGCTGCACGAGAGCGCCGCGCGCGTGGCGCCCGTCGAGAAGAAGCTCCTCGAAGACCCGCGCTTCGTCACGCTGCTGAGCGTGCTCGGACCCGACGGCGAGGTCAACCGAGTGAAGTGGCGCGTCGTCACCGTTCCCAAGCAAGAGCGCTCGGTGGGCATCGCCACGCTCAAGGACGTCGCGCGCGACGCGGTGAAGGCCCAGCTCCCCGACGCGTCGATCTCGGTCACCGACCCTCCGTTCGTCGAGGGCGCGGCGACCGAGGCGCCGATCATGGTGCTCGTGCGCGCGCCCGACTACGACACGCTGGCGCCGCTCGCCAAAGACGTCGAAGACCTGATGCGCCAGATCCCGGGCATCGTCGACGTGTCGATGAAGTACGTGCCCGGTCAGCCCGAGCTCCGCGTCTCGGTCGATCGCGACAAGGCGGCGCGGGCCGGAATCCCCGTGGCCAACGTGGCGCTCGCGCTCCGCGCCGGCATCGAGGGCGACGAAGCGGGCAAGCTCCGCCAGGGCAAGGACGACGTGCCCATCCGCGTGCGCCTCGCCTCGCCCGACCGCGCGTCGATGGAAGACGTGCTGAGCATGACCATCTGGACACAGAAGGGGCCGGTCGCGCTCGGCGACGTGGCCACGGTCGATCGCGGCGAAGGGCCGAGCGTCATCGACCGCGAGAACCGCGAGCGGCAGATCGCGATCTGGGCCGCGTCGCGCGGCCGCGGCCTGGGCGAGATCGCCCAAGAGCTCGACGAGGGCTTCGCCAAGCTCAAGATGCCCCCGGGGGCGAGCATCCACCTCGACGGTCAGATCCGGCAGATGCGGGAGTCGAACAGCTCGATGGCCGTCGCCTTCGGCCTCGCGCTCGTCTTCATCTACATCGTGCTCGCGTCGCAGTTCGAGAGCTTCGTGCACCCCATCACGATCATGATGACGACGATCCCGCTCGCCGCCGTCGGCGCCGTGGTGGGCGTGTTCATGTCGGGCACCACCCTCGCCATGGGGTCGCTCATCGGGATCATCTTCCTCATGGGCCTCGTCACCAAGAACGCCATCCTCGTCGTCGACCGCGCGCTCGTGCGTGTGCGCGACCACGGCGAGACACCGCTCCAGGCCATCCTCGAGGCCGGGCCGGAGCGCCTGCGCCCCATCTTGATGACGAGCGCCGCCATGATCCTCGGCATGCTGCCCACCGCCATCTCTCGCGGCGACGGCAGCGAGTTCCGCGCGCCGATGGCCATCGCCGTCATCGGCGGCGTCGTCAGCTCCACCGTGCTGTCGCTCGTCGTCGTGCCGGCGTTCTACCTCGCCGTCGAGGGGGCCAAGGCGCGCCTGGCCAAGCGGTTCGGGCGAGCGACCCCCGAGCCGGCCCCCGAGCCCGCCGAATAGTGCGAGAGGTTCCGCTGCGGCGGGTGAGCTGGTAGCGTCGTCGCTCTTTCTTTCGAGAGCGCGCGACGCATGTGGATAGACAAGAACCGCTCGTGGATCGGCACGGTGCTGCTCGGAGGCTTCGCCCTCCCGCACATCTGGACCCGCGTGATCATCGTGACGGCGATCAGCGTCGCCGTCACCGTGCTCTACCGCGAGGTCCCGGCGTTCCACTTCAACATCACGCCGACGCCGTTCGCGCTCATCGGCCTGCCGCTGGGCATCTTCCTCGGCTTCCGAAACAACACGGCGTACGACCGCTTCTGGGAGGGCCGCAAGCTCTGGGGCGCCCTCGTCAACACGTCGCGTAGCTTCACGCGGCAGCTCCTCACGCTGCTCGAGTTCCAGCACGACGCCACGGACGCCGACCCCGACGCCCTCGCCGCGTTCGAGCGCGACATGGTCCGCCTCGTCATCGCGTACGTGCACGCGCTGCGGCACCACCTGCGCGACTCCGACCCGTTCGAGGAGCTCGCTCGCATCCTGCCTGCCGAAGTCGCCGAGAGCTTCCGCGGCGAAGAGAACGTGCCGATCGCCATGCTCCAGCACATGGCCGACAAGCTCGTGCTCGCCCGCCGCAAGAACTGGGTGCACCCCTTTCACGTCATCGTGCTCGAAGAGTCGCTCACGTCGATGACCGACATCCAGGGCGCGTGCGAGCGCATCAAGTCGACGCCGATCCCGTTCTCGTACACGGTGCTCATGCACCGCATCGTCGCGGGCTACTGCACGCTGCTCCCCTTCGGCCTCGAGTCGACCATCGGCTGGGCCACGCCCGTCGTGGTCATGGCGATCTCGTACGCGTTCTTCGGGCTCGACGCGATCGGCGACGAGATCGAGGACCCGTTCGGCGAGGACGTGAACGATCTCCCGCTGCACGCCATCTCGCGCATGATCGAGATCAACCTCCGGCGTCGCATCAAGGACGACGGCCCCGAGCCCCTGCGGCCCACGCGCGGCGTCCTGAGCTGAGCCTTTCCACGGCCCGACAAAGCGTGTAGATCCGGCACCATGGCGGTCGTCGCTCCCTCATCGGCGTCGTTGGCCACGGAGGTCGACCTCGAGCCGCTGCGCGCGCTGGTCGCGTCGTGCGCGCTCTCTGCCGCGACCATCACGCCCATGCCCGGTGGCGCCTCGAGCCGGCGCTACTTCCGCGTCGAGCTGACCGACGGCGATCCCGTGGTCGGGATGTTCGTGCCCGACGGCGCCAAGCCCGAAGAGGTGCAGAAGGCGCACGCGGGCACGCGTTGGCCGTTTCTCGAGGTGCGCGACCTGCTCGACGCCCACGGCATCGACGTGCCGCGCGTTCTGGGTGAGGACACAGAGGCTGGCTGGCTGCTCATCGAGGACCTCGGCGAGGACACGCTCGCGAACTTCTTGCTCACGCACGAGTCCGATCGCGAGGAGCTCTATCGGCGCGCCGTGCGCGACGTGGCGCGCGCGCAGAAGGCGCTCTCGACGCTGCCCGCCGGGTGCGTCATCGGCAGCCGGCAGTTCGACTACGACCTGCTCCGCTGGGAGATCGAGCACTTTCGCGAGTGGGGGCTCGACGCGCGCGGCAGCTCGCTCTCGGACGCCGACGCGTCACGCTGGACCGAGATCGCCGATCGGCTCGCGCGCAGGGTCGCGGCGCTCACGCAGGGCTTCGTCCACCGCGACTACCAGTCGCGCAACCTCATGGTCTTGCCGCGCTCCGGCTCGCACCCGCCGCCCAGCGCCGGCGCGCCCGCGCCCGACCTGCGCCTCGTGTGGATCGACTTCCAGGACGCGCTCCTCGGCCCGCGCGTCTACGACCTGGTCGCCCTGCTCAACGACAGCTACCAGGACTTCGACCGCGCGTTCGTCGAGGCGCGCCTCGAGGACTACGCCCGCGCGGCCGACCTGCCGCCCGACGACGCGTCGCGCTTGGTGAGCGAGTTCGATCTCGTGACCGTGCAGCGCAAGCTCAAGGACGCGGGGCGCTTCGTGTTCATCGACCGCGTCAAGGGCAACCCCGGCTTCTTGCACTTCGTCACGCCCACCGTGCACAAGGTCAAAGGAGCGCTCGAGCGCCTCGCGCCCACCGAGCCCGACATGGCCGAGCTGCTCGACATCTTGCGCCGCACGCTCGGCGACGAGATGGCCTGAGGCGCGCGCGTTAGGCCCCGTCGCGCCGCTCACTGC
>JAGQJA010000310.1 GCA_020430845.1 Myxococcales bacterium | reverse complement strand
GGCCTCGGCGGCGCAGCGGGGCGACGTCGTCTACACGTCAGACGTCGACGACTTGCAGAGGCTCGCCACCCACTTCCGCGCCGTCCGCATCCTCGGCATCGGATGACGCTGATCGTGAAATCGACCGGCCACGGGGTCGCTTCGTTCTTCCATTCCTGGGCGTCCAGGTTCTCACACGCCGCCCGGCCGCGCGACATGCGCGAGTGCGACGTCAGAGGCCGCGTTCGAGGGCCGTCTGCATCTCGTCGAGAAACGGACCTCGCGCCTCGTCGGTGAAGCTCGCGCGCACCTCGAGCGTGTCGCCGCGCAGCGACGCGACATCGACGGCGGGCACGACGACGACGCGCACGTGTTTGAGCTTGCGCGCGACCGCCGTCCGGCCTGCGTCGTCGCGGCAGACCGCGGTGAGGGCACCGACGGCGCGCTCGAGGGCGTGGTGGAGACCTCGCGACAGCGCGGGCGAGCCGTCCCCCGCGCGGCTCTTGTCGACGGCGAAGTCGACCGTCGCGCCACATCGGGCACGCGCGCGTACGCCGAGCGCCGCGAGGGCCGCCGCGTCTACGGCGGGCACGGGAGGATCGGGCAGCGCCGCCGCGTCGGCGTCTCGAAGCAACGGGACACGTCCGTCGACGTCGAGCCGAGTGACGCGCCCGTACTTGTCGACCTCGAGGTCGAGGTCGCCCGTCGCGCTGACGAGGCGCGTTCGATCCCCCGCGCCGCGACGGACCGCGAGATCGAGCACGACCGACGTCCCGTCGACCCTGGTCTTCACGAGCGGACCCGTGCGATCGAGAACCAGCCCGTAGAGCCCGTCGGGAGCGGAGTAGTGCCCCAGCCGGAGCTTCGGCGCCTTCGCGTCGGTCGTCGTCGTCACCGCGGAGGGCGCGCCCCCCGCGCCGCGACCATCACCGGCCACGCCGTCTTCGACGCGGGGTGCCAGATCGCCAGCGTGTGCTGGCTGAGGCGGCGCCTGTGCGTGACACGAAGCGACGGCGGCGCAGGTGAGGAAGAGGCGCGGGAAGAGCTTCATGCTCACAGCGCCTTGATGAGGGCGCCCGCGATGTCTGTCTCGTTCATGCCCGGGGGCATGTACCCGTAGCGGAGCTTCACGGTGAAGGTGCCTCCGGAGAGCGTCGCGGACACCTTGTCCTCGTCCCACACGTTGATCGCGCGGATCGTCTTCACCTTCCCTTTGACCGCGCTCTTGCCGGCCGCGTCGACGCAGACGTGCTTGAACGCGTCGACGAGCCGCTGGACGCCCACGTTGCCCCAGAGGCGCTTGAGGGCCTCCATGTCTCGGCCGAACGACGCCCAGTCGATCTCGATGTTCACCTCGCTGCCGCAGATGCTCTTGAACCGGTCGCGGTGCCCTGGGATCTCGGACTTGATGGCGTCGGTGACGCGGCGCGCTTCGAGCTCGCTCATCTGCGTGCGGCCCGCGGGCGCCGTGCCGCCGCCGCCCGAGCCGCTCTCCCCGACGAGCGGCGTCGGGCTGCTCGTCGTCGCGGGGCTCTGAGCCTCCGCGGTCTTTCCGCCGCAAGCGACCACGAGCGCAACCAGACCCACACACACCATCGACTTGTTCATGCCTTCTCTCTTCCTCTTCTTGTGTTGGTTCGCGCGGCTCCGCTCGAGCCGCCACGTCTTTGCGGGATCGCCGCCGCTCGGCCGTAGGTCAGTGGACCTTCTTGCAGCGAGTCATGACGACCTCCGCGTCCCGCTTGATCGGAGTGCCCTTGGGGGTCGATCGACCGCTGACGGCCAGCGCGAACAGCGCCTTGTCGCCGCACACCTCGCGCGCGTCCTTCTCCGACGCGAGGCGGGCGAGCGCCATCGCGAGCACTCGATGTCCTCTCGACAGCGCCGCGCGAGCTGCCGTGAGCGTCTTGACCGGCCGCCCCGAGCGCTCCATGTGCGCGACGAGGGGGCTGCACTCCGCCCACCTCCATGAATCGCCGGCGCATACCTCCACGGCGGCTACGCCGAGGTCGGCGTGCAGGTCGAGAAGGTCGGGCGACTCACGCAGCGACGGGTACCGCAACAAGAAGTCGTCGGCGCGCTTCGCGAGGACCATCGGGGACATGTCTGTCTGACGACGTTTGTCCTGGAGGTGCGCGAAGACCGCCCGGGCCACGAGGGTGGTCCACTTCGGATCACGCTCGGAAGGAGCCACGTCCTCGAGGTGCTCGACCAGCTCTTCCCACGCCTCGCGCGCTTCGAGGGCCTCGAGGTCGCCGAGCGAGTAGCGGGTCGCGACGGACGGCGGCCTTGACGAGGGCGCGGCGGGGAGGCGAGCGGCAGGCGAGATCTTCACGCTCGGGTCTGGCTGAGGCGTCACCGCTCCCTGCGCGCTCGGCGCTCCTGAGGGCGTCGGGTTGCAGGCACGGATGATCGCGAGGACCGCGAAGCTGATCGTCTTGTGGCTCATGGGTCGGTCGGGGGCGGGCGGCGACTGGCGGCGCGCCCTCGTGAGCGGCAATGCACCCCGCGTTCCAGCTGAAGACCCGCGACGTTTCGGCTACTTACGCCGAGCGCCCGCAGCCGCTACGCCGCTTGCGGCGTGACCGGGCCGCGCGACGCGCCCGAAGCGGCGCGAGGACCCGCGCGCGTCTGGGCTATCGTGTGGGCCGCATGCGTTTCGAGCTCGGCGCCCCGCTCGGCAAAGGTGGCATGGCGGAGGTTCGCGAAGGGCTCGTCCGCGGCGCGCACGGCTTCGAGCGGCGCGTCGCCATCAAGAGTCTGCTGCCCGACGTCGCGGGTGACACCAAGCTCGCGCGCATGTTCCTCGACGAGGCGCGCATCGCTTCGCGGCTGCACCACGCCGGCATCGTGCAGGTGCTCGACTACGGCGAAGAAGAGGCCGGCGCGTATCAGGTGCTCGAGCTCGTCGACGGGCGGGACGCGGGTTGGCTCGCCGAGCGTGGGCGCGATGTCGGCGCGCCGATGCCCGAGAGCGTCGCGCTCTACGTCGCCAGAGAGGTGGCCTACGCCCTCGCGTACGCGCACGGCGCGAGAGACGAGAGCGGCGCGAGCCTCGACATCGTGCACCGCGACGTCAAGCCCTCCAACATCCTCGTGTCCCGGGCGGGCGACATCAAGCTCGGCGACTTCGGCATCGCGCGGGCCAGAGATCGCCTCACGGCGACGACCGGCAACGTCGTGCGCGGGACGCCTGGCTTCATGTCGCCGGAGCAACAGCTCGGCGGCGCGGTGGGACCGGCGAGCGACCTCTTCTCACTTGGGTGCACTCTACACTCTCTCATCGCCCACCAGAGCCCGCTCACGGGTCCGGGCGGCCGTTCGGCCCTCCTCGGCGGAGGCGAGCTGCCCATCTCGGACGCGCTCTCCGCGGAGGTGGGCGCCATCGTGCAGCGCGCGATCATGCGCTCGCCGCAGGACCGCTACGCCGACGCGAGCGCGCTCGCCGAGGCGCTCGGCGCGGTCCTCGCACAGAAGCTCGACACCGACGCGAAGAGCGCGCTGCTCGACTGGTTCGGCGAGCTCGAGTCACGGGGTGTCTGCGTCACGCTGCCCGTGGCGCCCGCCGACGCCCAGCCCGGGCCGCCTCGAGCCGATCACGCGGCGGACGAGCTCGCCGAGACCGTGCTGGCGCCGCTACAGCTGCGACCGGACGACGAAGACGCTCCGAGCTCGACCGCCATCTCACCGCTCGCGCCGAAGCGACGCCCATTCGCCCCTGAGTCGAGCCCACGCTCGGCGCGCGGGCGGCTCTTCGCGTTCGCGCTCGCGTCGACCGTCGGGCTCGCGCTGCTGGGAGGCGTCGGCGCGATCGTAGGCGCGCGCGCGAGGCGAGGTGCGCCTGCCCCGACCGCGAGCGAGAGCCCGGTCACGTCCGCGACCGCACCTCCGAGCGGACCGTCGGCGTCCTCCCCACCCTCGGCCGCGCCCGCCCCCACACATGACGGCGCCGTCGCCACCGATGCGGCCGCGGTCGAAGCAACGGCCGACGCTCGCGCCCCTGCTCACGTGCGCGTCGGCGCGCCCGCCGTCCAGTGGGCACGCGCAAAGCGCGGGGGCCCTTGTTGGTGCAGCGCCCCCGACGGCGACACGCTCTGCCCGCGAGCGCTCGTAAGGCCCAAGCACACCGGCTGCTCGTGCGACGTGGGGCACACCCTCAAGCTGTGTCCCGCCGACGCGCCCGCGTGCAACTACTGGTCGTTCGCGAGCGCGAGCGGACTCGGCGGTGAGCCCTGCACGGGCGTGCCGCTGAGCGGGAGCGCCAGTCCGCAGACGGGCGTGACGCACTGCAAGCTCTGCGAGGAGCGCGCGTTCGAGGGCGTCAGCCGCGCGCCGTGCCGCGGCCTCTCGGGGAGAGACGCGCGCGAGCGTGAAGGGACGCTCGCGTGTCCTCGGTGATCCTCGGGTAGAGGGCCGCTCAGTCGGACTCACGGCGGCGTGCGCGGGTCAGACCGTGACGCGTGAGGCGCTTGACCAACGTACGCAGCGGCAACCCCAAGAGCTCCGCGGCGCGCGCCTGATTTCCGCCCGCCTCTTCGAGCGCGGCGACGATGCGGTCCCGCTCGAAGTCGCTCAGGTCCTTGCGCAGATCCCCCGGCGCCGGCTCGTGCGCGGACGGTGTGGCGACCGCGCCCGCCGGACGAGCCACGTCGCCGAGCCCCGCGCGCGGCGTTCCCTCGATGTGAATGGCGTCGGCGTCGATCTCCGCGCCGAGCGAGAGCAGCGCCGCGCGGTCCATGACGTTGCGCAGCTCGCGCAAGTTGCCGGGCCACGCGTGCCCGAGGAGCGCGTTTTTTGCGCCGTCGAGGAGCCGAGGCGTCTCGCGGCCCATGCGCGCGCAGGTCGACGAGAGAAAGTGCACGGCGAGCGTCAGCAGCTCGTCGCGACGCTCGCGCAGCGGCGGGATCGAGATCGTGATGCCGTTGATGCGGTAGTAGAGGTCTGCGCGAAACGCGCCGGCGGCGACCATCGCGGGGAGGTCGCGGTGCGTCGCCGCGATGAAGCGCACGTCGACGCTGCGCGGCTTGAGGGCGCCGAGCCGCGTCACCTCTCCGCTCTCGACCGCGTGGAGCAGCTTCGCCTGCGTCGCGAGCGGCATGTCGCCGATCTCGTCGAGCAGCAACGTCCCGTGGTCGGCCGCCTCGACGAGGCCCGGCTTGGCCGCCTGGGCCCCCGTGAACGCGCCGCGCTCGTAGCCGAAGAGCTCGCCTTCGAGGAGCGTCTCGGGCACCGCCGCGCAGTTGAGCTTCACCAGATCACCCGTGCGCCCTGAGGCGCGATGGATCCGCTCCGCGATGACGGTCTTGCCCACGCCCGTCTCACCGAGCACCAGCACGCCCACGGGCGCGCGCGCGACGAGATCTGCGAGGGCCGCGGCTTGTGCCATCTTGCCCCCGGGCGCGGGCGCGTCGAGGGACGACACGACATGGGCGGGAGCTGCGGGGGCCGCGCCGCGCACGACCACAGCGACCGCGCCGAGCTCGAAGACGACGTCTACGTCGACGCTCGCGCGCTCTCCCTGGCCCAGACGACGCCCCGCGACGCGCGTACCGTTGCTGCTACCCAAGTCCTCGAGGGTGAGGCGCCGCCCGTCGACGCTCAGGCGCGCGTGCTCGCGGGAGACCGACGCGTCATCGACGCGGACCTCGCAGGTCTCGCCGCGTCCGAGGGTGATCTTGCCCGAATCGGGCAACGGAAATGTCGCCGGAATCCCGCCGGTCAGCACGACGAGGCGGAGGCCGAGCGTCCAGTCATCCCACGGGAGGGGCTCCGTCTTTCCCGGGACGTCCACCGTCTCAGTGTACCACCGCGGCGTCGACCCGTTCCGGGACGGAGGGCGGCGGCGGGTCTCGTCGTCCACCGAACCATCCGACGACGACGCCCACACCGAGCACGATCGCGGCGACGACGACCATCCAGAGCAGGCGGCGTCGCGCAGGGTCCGCGTCTCTGGCCGAGGGGCGCGTGCGAGGCTCACCCCGCGCAGGGCGCGGACGTGCCGCGGGCCCGACGCGAGATTCGACGCGGGGCTCGACGCGAGGCGCCTGCACGGCCTCGACCTCGAACACCCGCGCTCCCACGTCGCGCTCGGGAGAGAGGCGGAGCGTCGTTCCCGGCGTGAGCCCGGCGAGATCCGCCGCGACGACGCCGTCCTGCGGCGCGTCGGTCGAAGACAGGGAGGCAGGCTCCGTGTGGGAGGACGACTCGTCGAAGGCGCGTATCTCCCCGTGGCGGTCGAGGACGGGCCCCAGCCACGCGATGAGCTCGGCGCGAGCGTCTCGCGGTCGACGCGCCGCGAGCACCTCTCCCGCGGCGCGCGCCAGCTCGTCCGCGGTGGCGAACCGCTCGAGCGGAGAACGGCGCACGGCCCGCTCGACGACGGCGCGGACGTCGTCCGGGAGCGACGCGTGGAGCGAGGGCTCCTGGCCGGCGAGCACCCGCGCCCGCTGCTCCTCCTTGGCCATCGGGCTCTCCCCGGCGACAAACGCATGCAACATGCACCCAACCGCGAAGACGTCGGCGCGCGCGTCGAGCTCGAGCGCCAGGATCTGTTCGGGGGCCATGTAGGAGCGCGTGCCTTTGGCCACCTGACCGGTCGTCTTGACGAGCCGATCGCGGGCGAGCGCGACGCCGAAGTCGCAGAGCTTCACGTCGCCAGAGCGCGACAAGAGGACGTTCGACGGCTTGATGTCGCGGTGGACGATCCCGAGGCCGTGACCGGCGCCGTCGGAGAGCTCGTGAGCGTAGTGAAGCGCGTGCGCGACCTCGATCGTGATGTGGAGCGCGACGTGGATGGGCATCGACGCGCCCAGGTCGCGCCCCACCGCGGCCGCCTCGGCGGCGCTGATCCCATCGACGAGCTCGAGCACCTGGAACGTGACGCCCTCGGCCACGCCGAAATCGAGGATCGCCACGATGCCAGCGTGATGGAGCTTGGAGCAGATGCGCGCTTCGTCGAAGAACGTCCGCTCCGCCTTCGGCCGCGACGCGCGCTCGGCGAGCACGCGCTTGATCGCGACGCGCTTCTTGAAGCCGCTCGCACCGATGGCCACGGCCTCGTGGACCTCCCCCATGCCGCCTGCCCCGAGGCGACGGCCTACGACGTATCGGTCCGCGATCACGGGCAGAGGGTAGGCTACCGTACGTCCCCATGGCGCGCGTGCTCGTTCCGCTCCCCGATCGCGACTT
>JAGQJA010000309.1:4936-7261 GCA_020430845.1 Myxococcales bacterium | reverse complement strand
GTGGCCATGCCGACCGCGATGCCGTTGGACCCGTTGATGAGCAGGTTGGGCACCCGCGTCGGCAGGACGGTGGGCTCCTCGCGCGAGTCGTCGAAGTTGGGCGAGTAGTCGACGCACTCCTTCTCGATGTCGTTGAGGAACTCGACCGCCATGCGCGAGAGGCGCGCTTCGGTGTAGCGGTAGGCGGCGGCAGGGTCGCCGTCGATCGAGCCGTAGTTGCCCTGGCCGTCGATGAGCAGGTAGCGCATCGAGAAGTCCTGGGCGAGGCGCACCATGGCGTCGTAGACGCTGCTGTCGCCGTGCGGGTGGTACTTGCCGAGCACGTCGCCGACGATGGTCGCGCTCTTGCGGAACGCCGACGTCGGCAACAGGCCTTGCTCGTACGCGGAGTAGAGGATGCGCCTGTGGACGGGCTTGAGGCCGTCGCGCGCGTCGGGGATGGCGCGTCCGATGATGACGCTCATCGCGTAGTCGAGGTAGCTCGTGCGCATCTCCTCCTGGATGGAGATGGGGACGCGGTGGGGAGAGCTCGGCGGCGCGGGCGGACCCTGGGGAGGGTTCACGTTGTTCGACATCGGGTCAGGGTTCTAGCGCGAATGCGCGCCGGATTGAACCGTCGACCGCCTCCGGGGTGCGAAAAAAACGCGAACGAAACCGGCTAGTTCTGAGGGCGAGCCGCCATCCACAGCTCGCCGCGCAGCTGCCCGCCCGGCGCCGAGAAGCGCACGACGTACAGGCGGCAGTGGTCGTCCGAAATCCACGACGACCAGTCACCGACGGCGACGCCCGCGCCCCCCGCGTCGTCGTCGTCCCACGGCAGCGCGAGGCGTTCGGCCGGGCCGTAGCGTCCGCCGTCGCCGCGCCGCGCGGTGAAGATCCGCGCCTCGTCGTTGGTGGCCGCGGGCGCCGCGCGCGAGAAGAACACCTCTTCGCCGTCGGACGACAGCACGGGGAAGGTCTCTGCGCCGTCGGTGGTCAGCTCGTCGAGCTGCCGCTCCGCCGTGACGACGAAGCCCGCGCCCACGCTCGCGAGCCAGAGGTCGAGCGCGTCGACGCCGCCGTCCGGTCGCGCGCCCGCGTCGTCGACGTCGCGCCGGGTCGACGAGAAGACGAGCTGCCCTGTCTTCGACAAGTACGGTGATCCGATCGTGACCGTCGTGGGGATCGTCGAGAAGTACGCGTGAACCTGCGGGTTCTTGAAGGTCGCAGACGCGGGATCGCGCTCGGCCACCCAGATGCGCGACGACAGCCCGGGCCCCTCGGGGCTCTCGTAGAACATCCGCTGGCCGTCCGCGGTGAGGGTCGGCCAGTACTCGTCGCCCGAGGTGTTGATCGCGCCCTGCGGGTTGAGGAACGTCCCGAGCCCGCCGTCGGGCGCGCGGGCGGCGGCGACGATCTCGAAGCCTCCGTCCTTGCTCGGATCGTACGTCGAGAAGTACGCGATGGTCTCGTCGGCGGTGAAGCGTGCACCATACACGCGTGGCTCTCCGTCCCAGACCCGCAGGCCGGTGGTGAACCGGGCGCCGTGATCGCACGTCCGCGGTGCGCCCGCGTCGGCCGCGTCCGCGCGCGCCTCGACGCCACCGTCCGAGAGCGGCGGCCCGTCGTCCGCGGCGTCGGCCTCGACGAGGATCGGATCGTCGATGCCGAGGATGCCCCGGCACGCGCCCAGCGTCGCGGTCGCGCCGAGCGCCGCGAGCCACAGCGCGCGCGCGCGCCGCCTCACCAGGTGCCCCCGAGGCCGAGCCCGCCGCCCGACCTGGCGACCGACGGCTTGACCCACACGCGCGCGTCGCGGCTGGGCGACGGCGCGAGCAAGAAGAGCGCGGCGCCGCCCAAGACGAGCGCGCCCCCGCCGATGAAGAACCCCGTCGCGAGGTCGGCCGCCTCACCCGCGTCGCGGAGCGCCCCGGGGTCGGAGCCCGGGCCGCAGCGGTTGTCGACGCAGCGCGAGTCGTCGCGGTGCGCCATGGCGCTCATCCCGAACATCGCGCCGACGCCGACGCCCACGAGGCCGAGCGCCGCGAAGCCGAGGCCCGCCGTGCGGAGCGGCGAGGTAGGGCCCTCGCGCGGGGCAGGCAACGACGGAAGCGGCGGCTCGGCCGGGGGGCGCGGTGGTGGCGGGGGCTCGGGCGGCTTGTCCTCGGGCATGTGCGCGCGCACCTCGACGTTCTTCTGTCCGGCGACGAGCACGATCTTGACCTCGACCGGCGCGCGACCGGCGCGCTCGAACGTGACGGTGTGCGCGCCTGCGTCGAGCGCGAGGGGCTTTCCGTCGAGCTTGTCGGCCACGACGGCGCCCCCGATGAGCACGCGCACGTCGAA
>JAGQJA010000309.1:0-4819 GCA_020430845.1 Myxococcales bacterium | reverse complement strand
GAGCACACGGCGAGCTGCGCGCTCGCGGCCCGCAGCGCGGTGACGTCGCGACGCAGGCGGTCGGCCTCCGTCGCGGCCTTGACGCACTCCTCGGTGCCGTCGGCGCGCGCCGCGCTCCCGTACGTGACGATGGCGAGCGCGAGCAGCGTGGCGATCCTCTTCATTTCTTGAAGCACTCTAGCTTGTACTCGCGCGTTCCGTTCGCGTTGAGTCGCCACGGAGGGTTGCAGCTCGCCGCGGTCGTGGCCGACGCCGTGGGCTGCGCAGACGGCTCGGGCTTGGGGGTGGCGGACGCTTTGTGCGCCGGCGCGGCCACGGGCGGGTGCGTCGCGGTCGGGGGCGGAGTGACCGCCGCGACCTCCGCGCTCGCGCTCGCCGCTGCGGTCTCGGTCGTGGCGCTCGTCGCGGGGGGCTGCGCGGCGGGCGCAGCGATCGACGTCGGCTCCGCGGGCGCGGGGCTCGCGGTCGTCGTCGGTGGCTCGGGCTGCGCGGCGCGGACGAGCAGGTCGACGCCGGCGGCGAGGACGACGGCGAGCACCGCGAGCGCTCCGCCGGCCACGAGCGTGCGGGGCCAGCTGCGCGGCGCTTCGACCGGCGCCCGCGGCGCAGCGGGGGCGGGGCTCGACGGCGAGAGGATCGACGGCGTCATCGTCTCGGCCGCGTCGAGGATCTCGCGCGCCCACGTCGGGGGTCGAGCCCCGGCGCCCGCGTCGCCCGCGCCGTCGCTCACGCGCTCGCCTTCGGCGCTCCGAGGCCGCGACGAGGTAGGCGCGGACGGTCGCGTCGCGAGCGCGGCGTGGACGTCGCCCGCGTAGGGAAGGGCCGCGAGCGCGTCGAACATCGCGCGCGCGTCGGGCCAACGCTCGCCCTTGTCGGGCGCGAGGGCTCGGTCGACGACGTGCGCCAGCGCCTCGTCGACGTCGGGGGCGAGCGACGCGAGCGGCGGGGGCTTCTCGGTGGCAGCGAAGATGACCGTCATCTCGGGCGTCTCGCCCACGAAGACGTGGCGCCGCGCGAGCGCGCGAAAGAGCACCGCCCCGACGGCCCACAGGTCCGTCTGCGCGTCGACCTGCCGCGTCAGGCCGCGGGCCTGCTCCGGCGCCATGAACGCCGGCGTGCCCATCACGCTGCCGGTGCGCGTGACGGTCGCCGAGGTCCCGAGGCGCGCGATCCCGAAGTCGAGCACCTTGACCTCGCCGTCGGTCGTGAGAAAGACGTTGTCGGGCTTGATGTCGCGGTGCACCACGCCGGCCGCGTGCGCCGCCGCGAGCACATCGAGGAGCTTGCACGCGATGGGGACGATCTCTTCGGGCGTCAGACCGCCGCCGCTCTGCGCGATGTGCTCTCCGAGCGTCGCCCCCTCGAGCAGCTCCATGACCACGAAGGGAGCACCCTCCGCGGTGGTGTCGTCGTCGATGACGCGCACCACGCCGCGATGCCCGACCGCGTTCGCGACGTAGCCCTCGCGCAAGAACCGCTTCTTGACGTCGTCGGAGATCGCGAGGGCGTCGTGCAACACCTTGACGGCGACGCGATGGCCGTTGCGATGGGACGCCGCGTACACGGCGGCCATGCCGCCGACGCCGAGCACGCGCTCGAGGCGATACTTGCCGAGCTCCGCGCCCACGCGACGCTCGCTCAGCGCCTCCAGCTCGCTCCGTTCGAGATCCAATGCGTCCCTCCCCAGGGCAAGGCTAACGGAAATTCCGGGGGGCCTGACCTCGCCCGCCAAGCGCTCGGTTCGCGCGACCCTGGATCATTGCACCGCCGCGCCGGCGTCTCGCGGATCTCCGACGGACCCGGGGACGCGCTAAGTAATTGAAATGATGGTCAACGGGCACTGGCAGACATCGGCACACTGTGTGCTCCAGTGTAGGACACGTCCGCTCGGGGACGTCCTTTCCAGCCCTCGGAGATTCGCCACATGGCTCGCTCGCACTCGCTCCGCTCGATGTTCCGCCGCGCTCCCGCCGCCCTCGCGGTCTTCGCCCTCGCCGCCGCCTCGGCCGCCTGCAGCGGAGCTCCGGTCGACGAAGACGAGGCCGAGGGCACCGCCAGCGCCGTCAGCGAGCGCCCGCCGCAGTTCGTGCTGCTCGCGTTCGACGGCTCGAAGAGCCTGAGCTTCTGGAACGAGTCCCGCGAGTTCGCCAAGCAGGCGACGCGCGCCGGCAAGCCGATCAAGTTCACGTACTTCATCAGCGGCGTGTACTTCCAGGCCGACGCCGACAAGGGCGTCTACAAGGGCCCCGGGCGCTCCGCGGGCAGGAGCGACATCGGCTTCGGCGGGGCGGCGGCCGACATCGCGCCGCGCCTCGAGCAGGTCAACCTCGCGGTCGCCGAGGGGCACGAGATGGCGAGCCACGCCAACGGCCACTTCGACGGCAGCAGCTGGTCGGCCGCCGACTGGCAGAGCGAGTTCGAGCAGTTCGACCGCCTCGTCTTCCAGGGCCCCGACGGCTCGCGTCGCAACATGCGCTTCGGGCCCGAGGACGTCGTGGGCTTCCGCGCCCCGCTGCTCGGCTACAGCAACGGCCTCTGGCCGACGCTCAAGGCCAAGAAGTTCACGTACGACACGTCGAAGAGCGCCGCCCCCGACTACTGGCCGCAGAAGACCGACGGCACGTGGAACTTCCCCCTGGCGCAGCTCGTCATCTCGGGCACCGGCCGGCGCACGCTCTCGATGGACTACAACTTCTACGTCGCCGACTCGCGCGGCGAGTCCGACGCCGCCAACAAGGCCAAGTACAAGCGGCAGATGGTCGAGACGTACCGCAAGTACTTCGAGGGCAACTACTACGGCAACCGCGCGCCGGTCGACATCGGCCACCACTTCTCCAAGTGGAACGGCGGCGCCTACTGGGAGGCGATGCAGGAGTTCGCCCTCGAGGTGTGCGGCAAGCCCGAGGTCAAGTGCGTCACGTACAAGGAGCTCGTGACGTTCATGGAGTCGCGCACGTCGGCGCAGATCGCCGACTACAAGAACGGCGCGTTCCCCCGCATGCAACGTAACGGCGGTCAGGACTCGCTCGACGACCTGGGTGACGAGCCCGCCACGAGCGGCGAGTACGTGGGCGATCTGCCCGGCGCGCACGAGGATCACGACGAGGAGTGACCCCGCGGCGGCTTGTGCGGCGGCGGCCTGTAAAGCCGCAAATGACGCCGCGATCGGACCGAGGATTCGGCGCGTTTCATCGGTTGTCTCCCCCTAGCGGAGGGCTACTCTGATGAAATGCGCCGCCTCGCCTATCCCGTAGTTGCCTTCGCTGTCCTGAGTGCATGTGGGACGTTCGACAGCTCCGACAGCCCCGACAGCCCGCCGCCGCCTGACCCAGCCCAAGAGAAAGAGAAGGCGAACGAGAACGCCACGCCGCCCGTCGTTGGTGCGGCGCTCGACGGCGTCTTCGTCTCGTCATCGCGGGGTAAGGACACGAACGACGGCACCGCGGATGCGCCGCTCGCCACGCTCGCTGCGGGCATCAAGAGGGCCAAGGAGTTCGGCAAGCGCGTCATCGCGTGCGCCGAGGATTACGCCGAGGCCGTCACTGTGGTCAGCGGCGTGAGTATGTTCGGCGCCTTCGACTGCTCGGTCTCCCCTTGGGCCAAGTCAGAAAAGCGCGCCGTCGTACGCGCGCCTTCCAGCCCGGCGCTCCAAGCCTCCAACATTCCGCTGCGCGTGCGCATCGATGGTTTCGAGATCATCGCGCCCGACCTCGGCGCTACGGCGCCCAAGGGGCCGGGCGCCCCGTCCATCGGGGTCCGCTTGGAGGACGTCATCGACTTCGAGCTCGCAAACGTCCGCGTGAAGGCCGGAACAGGCGCGCCGGGCGAGGACGGCGAGGATCCCGCTCCGCCGGCGACGCCCGCGAGCGCCACGGGGAGCGTGGGACGTGCGCAGGGCACGAGCTGCGTCGGCAACATCTGCGCGCTGCGTACCTACAATCCTGGCGGCGTCGCCGGAAACAATCCGGGTTGCGGGGCAGGCGCCGCGCCCGGCGTCGGTGGAGATGGCGGCACCGGCATCTGGTACACGAACGGCATACCTCAGAACGGTCACAACGAGCTGGGGCTGCCGTACGCTGCCACCGCTCAGACCGCGCAGGGGGCCACGGCGGCGGTAGGCGTTGGTACCGCGGGAGCACGCGGGGCTGTTGGCAGCAACGGCACGAACGCAACCGGGTTCACCTTCGACGCGACCGGGGCGTTCTCTCCGGCGAGCGGAGCGCCGGGGGGGCCTGGCGCAGGCGGACAGGGCGGCGGCGGCGGCGGCGCAGCCATCGGCTACATCGTGAACGGGGTGGCGTTCAGCTACGCCCCGGCCTCCGCGCCGCAATATTACTTCGCGTCGACCGGAGGTGGCGGTGGAGCCGGGGGCTGCGGTGGACTGCCTGGCACAGGAGGCCACGGCGGCGGCGCGAGCGTCGCGCTGCTCTCGCTCAAGAGTCAGGTCGCCGCATTCGATGTTCGCCTTGAAGCGTCCATCGGAGGGCCTGGCGGAAAGGGGGCCCTGGGCACGCTCGGGAGCGCCGGGGGCGGCGGAGGAGCCGGAGGCAGCGCGTACGCCGGCGCGGGGGGAATGGGGGGCGAAGGCGGCCCTGCCGGTCTCTCTGGCCACGGCGCGACCGGGCCATCGATCGCGATGGTCTTCTTTGGGAAGGCGCCGTCGGGCGCGCTCACGCTCCTTCCGGGCTCGTCCGGGCCGGGACAGAAGGCGACGACACGTACCGTCGGAAACGAGACGCAGACCATGCCGGCGGCGCCGCCCGGAGAGGCGCTCGAAACGTACGAGATCGCGCCCTGACGCACATTAAGCCCTGACGCA
>JAGQJA010000308.1 GCA_020430845.1 Myxococcales bacterium | reverse complement strand
GAGCAGACGCTCAACCAGCTGCTCGTCGAGATGGACGGCTTCGAGTCGAACGAGGGCGTCATCATCGTCGCGGCCACCAACCGCCCCGACGTGCTCGACCCGGCCATCCTGCGCCCCGGTCGCTTCGACCGCCGCATCGTCGTCAATCGCCCCGACGTGCGCGGCCGCGAGGAGATCCTCAAGGTGCACAGCAAGCGCGTCCCCCTCGCGCCCGACGTCGACCTCGAGATCATCGCGCGCGGCACCCCCGGCTTCGCCGGCGCCGACCTCGAGAACCTGGTCAACGAGGCGGCGCTGCTCGCCGCGCGGCAGGACAAGGACGCCGTCGCGCGCGTCGACTTCGAGCTCGCCAAGGACAAGGTCCTCATGGGCTCCGAGCGTCGCTCGGCCGTCATGACCGACGAGGAGAAGTGGAACACCGCGATCCACGAGGCGGGCCACGCCGTCGTGATGATCACGAACGACAACCACGACCCCGTGCACAAGGTCACGATCATCCCCCGTGGCCGCGCCCTCGGCGTCACCATGCCGCTGCCCCGCGGCGACGTGTTCAGCCGCACCAAGGAGCAGTTCGAGGCGCAGATCCAGTCGGCCCTCGGCGGCCGCATCGCCGAGGAGATCTTCTTCGGCAAGCTCACGACGGGCGCCGCGAACGACCTCCGCCAGCTCACCCAGATCGCCCGCGCGATGGTGTGCGAGTACGGCATGAGCGACAAGCTCGGCCCGCTCACCTACGGCAGCGAAGAGGGCTCGGTCTTCCTCGGCCGCGACTACACATCGCGCCAGAACGACTACTCCGAGAGCACCGCGCGCGAGATCGACCAAGAGGTCCGTCAGATGATCCAGACGGAGTACGACCGCGTGAAGGCGCTCCTCACCGAGCACCGCGACCAGGTCGAGGCGATCGCCAAGGCGCTCATGGACCGCGAGACGCTCGACGCCGAGGAGCTCAAGGCGATCTTCGAGGGCCGCGAGCTGCCCCCGCGCGAGCGCGTCATCATCCCGAGCTACGCCGAGCGCGACAAGGCCAAGCAAGACAAGCGCAAGGCCGCGAGCATCTTCGGCGGTCCGCCGAAGCCCGCGCCCAGCACCTGATCCCCCGGCGGTGGTCGTCCTCGGCTTCGACGACGGCCCCTTCGCGCGGGACCACAGAGGCCAGGTCCTCTTGGTCGGCGTGGTGTGCTCGCGCACGCGCGTCGACGGCGTCGTCGCCGGCCGCATCCGGCGCGACGGCAGCGACGCGACGCGCGAGATGGTCCGCGTCGTCCGCGAGAGCCAGTTCGGCAAGAGCCTCCGCGCGGTGCTCCTGCAAGGGATCGCGGTCGGGGGCTTCAACGTCGTCGACGTCCACGGCCTCCACGAGGCGCTCGGCGTGCCGGTCATGGTCGTCACCCGACGCAGCCCCGACATGGCGGCGGTCGAGCGTGCCCTCTTCAGCCGAGACCCTCGCGGACGGCCTGCCGTCGCCGGCGCGGCGCGCAAGTGGGCGCTCATCAAGCGCGCCGGTGAGGTCGAGCGCCTCGCCCCGTCGACGCGCGCCGACAAGCGCGGTGACGCGCCCGTCCCCAAGCTCTGGGTGCAGCGCGCGGGCCTGAGCCCCTCCGAGGCGCGGCAGATCGTGCTCGCGACGACGCTCCACGGTAACCTCCCCGAGCCTCTGCGGATCGCGCACCTCGTTGCGGGTGGCGTGACGACCGGAAAGAGCCGCGGACGCGCCTGATGCTCCTGCACTTCCTCAAGTTCACCAAGGTCATCGGCGTGGCGTTGCTCTTCTCGGGGAGCATCGGCACCGTGCTCAGCACGAGCCACGCCGACCGCCGCCGCTTCGCCTACGCGCTCGCGGGCCCTGGCTTCTGGATCACCTGGCTCTCGGGCGTCTTCTTGCTCATCGCGACCGACGGCTCTCCGCTGACGCTCTGGGTCATCGGGTCGATGATCCTGTCCGTCGTGAGCCTCAACGCCGTGCTCTACCTCGTGGGCAAAGAGGGTCGGCGCTCGGGCGTCGCCTCGGCGCTCGTCATCGTGCCGCTGCTCTGCTGCGTGGCGCTGATGACGTTCAAGCCGTGAGCGCGGGCGGCCGCTACGCGCCGATCACGCGGCCTTCTTGCCGACGTCGGTCATGAGCGCGAGCTCGGCCTCCGTGAGCGGGCCGGCCGCGACCCCCTCGAGGTTCTCGCGCATCTGCTCGGTGCTCGCGGGGCCGCTGAGCACCACGTCGACGCTCGGGCTCGAGAGGCAGAACCGGTAACACTGCGCGGCGGTCGGGTGGACCCCGGCCGCGTCGGCCTTGCGCAGGAGCTTGCGCCACGACGTCGCCGTGTACGCGACCACCAGCGGCGCCTCGCCGCCGGCGCGCGCGGCCTCGACCGACGGGAAGATGTCGCGCTCGGCCCCCGGGTGGGCCGCGTTGTAGCGGATCATGAGCACGTCCACGTCGCGCACGAGCGTGGCGGCCCGCTTGCGATCGTGGATCGAGACGCCGAACGCCCGAACCTTGCCCGACGCCTTGAGCTCCCGCATCGCGTCGAGCGTCGACTCTGTCCACGCGGACGTCTTCCCCAGCCAGAACAGGTGGAGCACGTCGACGTAGTCGGTGCCGAGCGTGCGCAGCGCGCTCTCGGTGGCTCGGCGCAGGTTCCCGCCGAAGTACCCGATGCTCGGACCGGTCGCGACGACGACGCGCTCGCGGTCGCGCCGGAGGGCCTCGCGGAGCGGCGCGGTGGCCTTGCTCGGGCGCAGCTGCGTCCAGAAGACGTAGTTCTGACCGCGCTCGAGCGCCTCGGCCATGCCGCGGCCGTCGATGCCGTAGTTGGTGCAGATGCCGAGGCGGTGGACGCGCTTCTGCAGCTTCGGGTGCGTGCGGTAGAGGAACTCGCTCACGGCTCCCTTCGATGCTCCGACCTACGCGCCCGTCGCGCCAGGGCACGCGCTCGGGCTCGGTGTTAGGCTCTCGGCGATGGCCTCCGAGCGGCTCCTGCTGCGCGCGCTCCTGCTCCTCTCTCTGGCGGCGCCCGGCTGCAGGGGGGCCCCTCCGGAGCGCCCGACGCCCGCGCCGGCCGCAGCGGCGTCCTCGGCGCCCGCGCGTCCGAGCCGCGTCGTGCTCAGCATCGTCGGCACCAACGATCTGCACGGGCACATCTCGGCCCTGCCCTGGCTCGGCGGCTACGTCGCGAACCTCCGCGCCGCGCGAGCGGCCGACGGCGGCGTGCTCCTCGTCGACGCCGGAGACATGTTCCAGGGCACGCTCGAGTCGAACCTCGTCGAGGGCGCCAGCGTCGTCGATGGGTACAACGCGCTCGGCTACGCGGCGGCGGCGGTCGGCAACCACGAGTTCGACTTCGGCCCCGAGGGCGAAGCGGCGACCGCGCGCACCCCGGCCGACGATCCTCGCGGGGCCCTCAAGGGCCTCGCCAAGCGCGCAACATTTCCTTTTCTTTGCGCCAACTTGCAGGACAGCACGACCCACGCGCACCCGGCTTGGCCCCACATGCCCAAGACGGCGCTCGTCGAGATCGCGGGCGTGAAGGTCGGGCTCGTCGGCGTGTCGACCGAGCACACCGCGCAGACGACGATCGCCGCCAACTTCCGCGGGCTCGAGATGGCACCGCTCGCCAAGACGACCGCGACCGAGGCGGCGGCCCTCCGCGCGCGCGGGGCGAACGTCGTCGTGCTCCTCGCGCACGCGGGCACGAAGTGCCACAAGTTCACGGGCGACGCGGCCGCCGACGGATGCGACATGCGCGAAGAGATCGTCGGCGTCGCCGAGGCGCTCCCGCGCGGCGCGGTCGACGTCATCGTCGCGGGGCACACCCACGCCGCCGTCGCGCACCGGCTCGCCGGCGTCCCCGTCGTCGAGTCGTACTCGTACGGGCGCGCGTTCGGTCGGGTCGACCTCGTCGTCGAGCGCGGCGCCGTCACCTCGGCGACCATCCACGCGCCGCACGATCTCTGTCACGGCAAGCCTCCCGCGCCGGACGGCGCCGAAGTGGGCCCGTGCGACGCAGGCTCGTACGAGGGCAAGCCGGTGCTCGCCGACCCTCGGGTCAAAGCCGCCGTCTTGCCCGGCCTCGCCGTCGCCGCCAAGCGCCGCGGCGAGCTGCTCGGGCCCGTCGTGTCGTCGCCGATCCCGCGGTCGTACGATCACCCCTCACCGCTCGGCGATCTCTTCGCCGACCTCTTGCGCGACGCCACGCGCGCCGACGTCGCCCTCATGAACGGCGGCGGCCTCCGGGCCTCGGTCCCCGCGGGCCCGCTCACGTACGGGGCGCTCTTCGAGGCGTTCCCGTTCGACAACCGCATCGCGCGCGTGAAGATGACCGGTAAGGAGCTGAGGGGTCTGCTCACGCGGCACGTCCGCGGGGCGCACGGAGGTATCCTCTCGGTGTCCGGCGTGCGCGTCGTCGCCCGCTGCAAGCAGGGGAAGCTCGACGTCGACGTCACGCGCGACAGCGGCAAGCCCCTCGGCGACACGGACGAGCTCGTCGTGGCGATGAGCGACTTCCTCGCGACGGGCGGCGACAGCCTCCTCGTGAAGGCCGAGCACGAGGGCCGGACGACGATCGACGAGACGCTCGCGCGCGACGCGATGGTCGCCGAGCTCGCCAAGCGGCGGACGCTCGACCCGGCCACCTTCTACGACGCCGCACGCCCGCGCATCGCGCTGCCCGACGGGCGCCGGCCGGCGCGCTGCGGACACTGAAACATCTCGGAAACACCCGACAATACTTCGCCGGCGCGGGTCGCCGCCCCTTGCCGTAGGGGCGTGGCGCGACTAGCGTGCGCCCCGTTTCCAGAGCTGAGCCATCACGGCCCGGCGTGCACGTAAGGAGCGAGTGTCATGGCCACGAAGATCGCGATCAATGGGTTCGGCCGGATCGGCCGCTGCATCGTCCGGGCGCTGGCGAAGCGGAACGTCAAAGACCTCGAGATCGTCGCGATCAACGATCTGACCGACGCCAAGACCCTCGCGCACCTCTACAACTACGACACGGTGCACGGCCGCGCGCCGATGCGGGCGACGGCGCTCGAGGGCGCGATCGACTTCGGGTTCGCGAAGGCGAAGATCCTCGCCGAGCGCGAGCCGGGCAAGCTCCCGTGGAAGGACCTCGGCGTCGACATCGTGCTCGAGTGCACGGGCCTGTTCACCGACAAGGAGAAGTGCATGGCGCACGTCTCCGCCGGCGCCAAGAAGGTGCTCATCTCGGCCCCCGCCAAGAACCACGACGTCACGATCGTCCTCGGCGTGAACACCGAGGCGTACGACGCGGCCAAGCACACGGTCGTCTCGTGCGGGTCGTGCACCACCAACTGCCTCGCGCCGGT
>JAGQJA010000307.1:6901-15926 GCA_020430845.1 Myxococcales bacterium | reverse complement strand
CCGACCGCAGCGCCCGGGCCGCCCGCCGCGGCAGAGGCGCCGTCGAGCGAGGCCCCGCCGGCCGATACGCCCACCCCGGCCGCGGAGCCGAGCGCAACGGGCAAGCGTCGCACCGTGACGCGGCGACGGTTCGTCGCGCCGCCCAAGGCTCCCGCGCCCTCCCCGGCGGTGGCCGCGGCGCCGGCGCAAGAGTCGTGCGATCCGCCGTTCGTCGTCGACGCGGCCGGCGTGCGGCACTACAAGCGCGCCTGCATTCGATGAACGCAAAGCGACCCTTGTGGCTCTTGCCCGCGCTCCTCGTGTGGGCTGCGCCGGCGAACGCAGAGGACGCCGCCGATCGTTGCGCGTCCCACGCAGAGGCGGGGCAGACCTCGCGCCTCGCCGGACGCCTGCGCAGCGCGCGCGAGCACTTCATCTCGTGCGCGAGCGACGCGTGCCCGCGCGTCGTGCGCATCGACTGTGCCCGCTGGCTCTCGGAGGTCGAGAGCGAGCAGCCCACCGTCGTCGTGCGCGCGCGTGACGCCGACGGCCAAGACGTGTCCGACGTGCGCGTCTTCGTCGACGGTGAGAAGGTGGCCGAGCGCGCCGACGGCCTGCCCATCCCCGTCGACGTGGGGGAGCGGGCGCTGCGGTTCGAGCGGCCCGGAGAGCCTGCGATCGAGCAGCGCGTGATCGTCCGCAGCGGCGAGAGAGGCAGGGTCGTCACGGTCGTCATCGGCCAGGGCGCCGGAGCCGGCCGGACGCGGACGCGGAGCACAGTCGGCCCCGTGATCCTCGGCGGCGCCGGCGTCGCGCTCGCGATCGGCGGCGGCGTGCTCTGGGCGGTCGGCAAGGGCGCACACGACGACCTCGAGTCGACGTGCGCTCCCGAGGGTCTCTGCGCGACCAGCGACGTCGACGCCGCGCGCACGAAGCTCATCGTGGGCGACGTGCTGATGGGCGCGGGCGTGCTCGCGCTCGCCGGGGCCGTCTACTGGTACCTGTCGTCGGGAACGACGCAACGGACGGCCGCACCGTGGATGGTGCCGACCGTCCGCTTCTGACGTCGGGCTTCGCGCAGGCGGTCACATCGGCGGCGGGTGGCCGTCGAGGCGCATCTGGAAGATGAAGTACGTCGGGTTGCAGAAGCCCTTGCCCGAGGGTGTCGTCGTGATCGGCGCGTTTCCGCTCAGCGGCTCGAGGCGCTGGCACATGTAGTCCTCGCGGCAGGGGTTGGCGTCGTCGCACGCCGTACGCGGGGCGGGCTGCACCGAGCTCTCGATGCACGAGGCCACGTTCTGACTCGCGGCGCACGCGTCGAAGCGCGTCCCGATGGCGCCGAACGCGCAGATCTCGCGTCCGCCTTGCGAGAGCGCGCCGACGGAGCTGCAGCGCCCCGAGCACATCCCTGCCGGCGTGCCTTCCTCCGGCTTCAGGCAGAAGTACCCGCTCCCCGCGCAGCCCAGGTCTCGCGTCTGGATGCGGTCCGCGCGCGGGCTCGCGCCGTCCGAGACCTCGCCCGCGAGGCAAGGCAACCCCGCGAAGCCGCCGGAGCGCGGCATGCACTGCCCGAGGTCGACGGGTGCGACGTCGTTGGTCGCGAGCACCTTGCACGTCGTGGAGCTGTCGCATCCGAACGGCGCCTTGAAGTGCCGCTTCTCGCCGTCGGGGATGCACGCCGCACCGAGCCGCGCCGCCTGTCCCGACGCCGGCGAGAACGAGAACGGACGATACGCGTCGGGAGCCGCGCCCGCGAACACGGCGTACGCGTATGCAGAGCGCCGATCGCGATCGGAGAGGTAGTGAGGCGAGGCGTACGACCGGAGCGCGTTGAGCGGGTGCGTGCGCTCGCCGCGCTGGAGGCCCAGCATGTGGAACCCGGCGACCGAGCGCCCCTGGTGGCACCCCGCGCACGTCATGTCGTCGAGGCGCGTGAGCAGCCCCTCGGGTGTGGCGACGGCCTTCGCGGCGCCGAAGTCGATGCCCGCGAGGTCGCGTGGCGAGAGCACCTGGCTGAAGAGCTTGTTCGCGCGGCGCGCCGATCCGGACGTCGTCACGCTCGTGACCTTCGACGCGAGGAACTTCGTCGGGAGCACGGCCGTGCCCTGGTCGACCGCCGCGAGGTTGCCCTTGATCCACGACACGAGCTCCGCCTTGAGCGCCGCGTTGCCCTTGATGGCGCCCACGTCAGGGGTGTTCTCGAGCTTGCGCAGCTCGGTGATGCCGTTGGTCTGACGATAGACGCGCAAGAAGTACTCGGCCTGGCCGCCCATGTCGGGGCGGTTCTCCGAGGGCACACGCACGACTTGCGCGTTGACCTCGACCTGCTTGAAGACGAGCTTGCTCGGGTCGAGCGCCGAACGTTCGACGAAGCTCACGAAGTCGGCCTCGCTCATGCGGCTCGCGACGTGCCACCGCTTCGCGTGTGCTTTGCAGTCGCCGCCGGGCATCGTGTAGACGACGTTGAAGAAGAACGGCATGCGCGAGAAATTGGTCACGCCGCCGTTCGGCTTCACGTACGAGAGGCGGTACACGAAGCGTGTCTCGCCGCAGCTCTCTCCCGCGGGGTAGAAGTCCTTGCGATCGAGGCGATTGAGGACGGCGACGAGATCGTGCGTCGCGTACGGGGAGCGGAGCCACCCCGTGTCGAGCACGCGGTTCTTGAAGTCGACCACGCTCGTCGTCAGCGCCGGGTCCGCCGCGCGCAGGTCCGCCACGTCCTTGGTCAGGGCGTCGGCGACCCCTTTGTAGAACGGCGACTCGCGATAGAGGTCGGCGTTGCTCTTGCGGCCCTGCACGCCGAAGTGACGCGCGACGCTCCAGCCGTCCTTCTCGAGGCGGGTGAGCAACTCCGGTTGCACCAGCTCGTAGAGGATCTTGCCCGAGGCGGGGACCGCGATCGGCTCGTCGCGCCCGCGCGCCACGAGCTTGGCGTCGTCGAGCACCGTCGCGCCCTGCTCCGCGCTCTCTACGGGATCGTCCCCCGACTCGGCGGCGCACGCCGCGGCCGTCGTCATCACCACCGCCATCGCCCAAGCCCGCCCGACCTTCATCACAGCTCCTTCGTGTACGTTGATGAAGGTGCATTGAGCATCATGTGTGCCGGGCCGAACGACCGCAGAAGCGCTTGGATTCACGGCATTCGGGCTCCGGTGAGAACCGATCGTGCCCAGGGACACGGTCCACGACGGTCGCTCGGCGGGGCTCGCCCGACCCTCGAGACGCAGATCCTGCGCTCGACCGACGCGCGTCGCGCGCGACGTGACCGGCGCGCACGACAAACGCGGAGGATCTCGCGTTCGCGCGGCGGCACGCGCATTGCTGACGCGCGGGTCATGCCGCACGGGTCGACCTCGGCGCGCGAGCTGGTCCTTCGAGGACGTGGGCTCGTCAAGCGATACGCGATGGGCGAGATCGAGGTGCTCGCGCTCCGCGGCGTCGACGTCGACCTCTACGAGGGAGAGCTGCTCGTCTTGCTCGGCGCGTCTGGGAGCGGCAAGTCGACCCTGCTCAACATCCTGGGTGGGCTCGACGTGCCGAGCGAGGGCGACGTGCGCTACCTCGATCACGATCTCACCGTCGGTGACGAGCCCGCCCTCACCCGCTACCGACGAGAGCACGTGGGCTTCGTCTTCCAGTTCTACAACCTCATCCCCAGCCTGACGGCGCGCGAGAACGTCCAGCTCGTCACGGACATCGCCGACGATCCGCTCTCTGCCGAGGACGCGCTCGACCTCGTGGGGCTCAAGCCGCGCATGCATCACTTCCCGTCGCAGCTCTCGGGCGGCGAGCAGCAGCGCGTCGCCATCGCGCGGGCCGTGGCCAAGCGGCCGGAGATCCTGCTCTGCGACGAGCCCACGGGCGCGCTCGACTGTGAGACCGGGCGCCTGGTGCTCGAGGTCATCGATCGCGTCAACCGCGACCTCGGGACGACCACGGCGATCATCACACACAACGCGCCGATCGCCGCCATGGGCGACCGCGTGATGACGCTCTCGGACGGCAGCGTGCGAAGCGTCGTCGTGAGCTCCGACAAGCGTGCGCCCGCGGAGCTCGTCTGGTGAAGGCGCTCGACCGCAAGTTGTTCCGCGACCTCGTGGCGCTCAAGGGACAGGTGGTCACGATCGCCGTCGTCGTCGCATGCGGTGTGGCCAGCTACGTCACGCTGCTGAGCGCCTTTGCGTCGATCGAGAGGTCGCGCGCCGCGTACTACGAGGCCCAGCGCTTCCCCGACGTGTTCGCTCACCTCGAGCGGGCTCCGAGCGGCCTGGAGGCGCGCGTCGCGGCGCTGCCCGGCGTGGCCGAGGCCGAGACCCGCATCGTGCACAGCGCGCTCATCCCCATCGCTGGCATGAGCGAGCCCGCCGCGGCGCGCGTCGTGAGCCTCCCACGCGAGGGCGGACCTCGCCTCGCCGACGTGCACCTCCGGCAGGGGCGCCTGCCCGACCCGACGCATCGCGACGAGATCGCCCTCCTCGAGACGTTCGCCGAGGCCCACCGGCTGGGCCCCGGCAGCGAGCTGTCCGTCGTCATGGGCGGCATCGAGCGCCGCCTGCGCGTCGTGGGCATCGTGGTCTCCCCGGAATACGTCTTCGCCGTCGCGGGCGGCACCATGGTCCAGGATCCCAAACGCTTCGCGGTGGTGTGGATGCCGGGACGAGAGCTCGCGCCGGCGTACGCGATGGACGGCGCCTTCAACGACGTCGTGCTGCGGCTCCAGCCAGGGGCGAACGAGCGCGCGGTGATCGACGCGCTCGACGGGCTGCTCGCCAGCTACGGAGGCCTCGGCGCCTACGCCCGCGACCGCCAGATCTCGAACATGATGCTCCAGCAAGAGCTCGGACAGCTCGAGAGCTACGCCACCATCGCCCCGGTCCTCTTCCTTTCGGTCGCCGCGTTCCTCGTGCACGTCGTCATCGCGCGCACCGTCAACCTGCAGCGCACGCAGATCGCCGTGCTCAAGGCGGTGGGCTACTCGAACCGCGAGGTGGGCGTGCACTACCTCGAGATGGTGGCCGTCATCTCGCTGCTCGGCGCGGCGCTGGGCGTGGCCCTCGGCGCGTACTTGGGGCGCGGCATGCTCGACATGTACCGCCCGTACTTTCACATCCCCGACATGGCGTACGTGCTCGACGCGCGCATGATCTTCACGTCGACCGTCATCAGCATCGGCGCGGCCGTCCTGGGCACGCTCTCCACCGTCTGGCGCGTGGCCCGCCTGCCGCCGGCCGCTGCGATGACCCCCGAGGCGCCCGCGCTCTACCGTCGCTCGGTCTTCGAGCTGCTCGGGCTCGGGCGCCTGTTCGGCACGTCGGCGCGCATGGTCATCCGCGAGCTGTCGCGGCATCCGGTCCGCACGGTCGCGAGCGTCGTCGGCGTGTCGTTCGCGATCGCGATCATGGTCGTCGCGCGCTTCAGCTACGACGGCATCACCGCCCTCGTCGACACGCAGTTCCGCACGGCGCGACGCGAGGACATCGAGGTGACGTTCCGCCACGTCGTCCCTACGTCGGTGGTCACCGAGATCCGCCGCCTGCCCGGAGTGTTCGAGGTCGAGCCCAGCCGGGCCGTATCGGCGCGCGTCCGGTCGGCGCACCGCTCCCGCGACGCGCTCGTCAGTGGGCGCCCCGCCGACGCTTCGCTCAGCCGCATCGTCGAGTGGCCGCTGCGCGTCGTCCCGGTGCCCGACCGAGGCGTGATGCTCTCGGCGGAGCTCGCGAGCCTGCTCGACGTGCGCCCGGGCGACCACGTGACGCTCGAGCCCCACGAAGGAGACCGGAGGCCGCGCGACGTCGTGGTGACGGGCACGGTGCGCGACGTGTTCGGGCTGAGCGTGTACGCCACGCTCGACGGCGTGGCCGAGATCTTCGGAGGCGAGCCGACCGCGACGTCGGTGCTCGTGACGTTCGACCCCGCGTACGACGCGGAGCTCATGCGTCGCCTCGAGCGTTTGCCCGCGCTCGCGAGCGTGACGCGGCGCAAGAGCCTCATCGACCGCTTCGATCAGCAGATGAGCGAGGTCATGTACATCACCATGGCCGTGCTGACGGCGTTCGCCGCGGCGATCGCCATCGGCGTCATCTACAACAACGCGCGCATCGCCCTCTCGATGCGCGCGCGCGATCTCGCGAGCCTCCGCGTGCTCGGCTACACCAGGGGTGAGATCTCGGCGGTGCTGCTCGGTGAGCTCGCGGCGTACGTGGTGCTCGCGGTCGCGCCAGGGCTGGTCCTCGGGCGCGCGTTCTGCGACGCGATGATGTCCACCGTCGACCGAGAGCTCTATCGCTTTCCCACCGTCATCTCCGCGCAGACGTACGCGTTCGCCGTCGTCGTCACAGCGGCCACCGCGCTGGTGAGCGCGCTGCTCGTCCGGCGCAAGCTCGACCAGCTCGACCTCATCGGCGTCCTCAAGACAAGGGAGTAGACGTGACCGCCCCATCGAAGACCGTCTCCGCAAAGCCAACGACCCCCAAGCCCGCGAGCCGCGCCAAGGTGGTGCGGAAGATCGTGTGGGGCGCCGCGGCGCTCGCCGTGGTCGGCGCCGTCGTGGTCGCGTCGCGCCCCAAGCCGCTCGCAGTCGAGACGGCGGCGGTACGTGCGGGCGTCATGCGCGTGACGGTCGACGAGGTGGGCAAGACCCGCGTACGCGACCGCTACGTCATCTCTGCGCCGCTCGCGGGCAACGTCGCGCGCATCGAGCTCGAGCCGGGCGACACCATCAAGCCCGGCGCCGTGCTCGCCCGCATCGCCCCGATGGACGCGCCGATGCTCGACGCCCGCACGCGCGCGCAGTCCGAGGCCCGCGTGCTCCAGGCCGGCGCCGCGCAGAACCAGGCGCGCGCGGCCGTGACCCGCGCCGAGCTGGCGCGCGAGGACGCAAAGCGAGACGCCGAGCAGAGCCGCAAGCTCGCCAAAGGCGGCTCGATCAGCGCCGAGGCGCTCGACAACGCCGTGCTCGCCGAGCGCATGCGCGACGCCGAGCTCGCGAGCGCAAAGTTCGCCGCGCAGATGGCGGACTACGAGGCGAGGCAGGCGGCCGCGATGCTGGCGCGCCTCGCGCCGGGCGCGGCAAAGGAGCACGTCGAGGTCAAATCGCCCATCGAGGGGCGCGTGCTTCGCGTGCTCGTCGAGAGCGCCGGCGTGGTGCAGCCCGGCACGCCGCTGGTCGAGATCGGCGATCCCAGCGCGCTCGAGGTGGTCACCGACGTGCTGACCGCCGACGCCGTGACGATCCCGCAGCGCGCGCCCGCGACCGTCGAGCGTTGGGGCGGGCCGCCGCTCAAGTCCAACGTGCGCCTCGTCGAGCCGGCGGCGTTCTCGCGCGTCAGCGCGCTGGGGGTCGAGGAGCAGCGCGTGCACGTGGTGCTCGACCTCGACGAGCCGCACGAGCTCTGGTCTCGCTTGGGCGACGCGTTCCGGGTCGAGGTCAAGATCGTCACGTGGGAGGGCGCCGACGTCGTCCACGTCCCGTCGTCGGCCGTCTTCCGCCGTGGCGAGCGTTGGGCGGCCTTCGTGGTCGAGGGAGATCGCGTCTCGCTCCGAGAGGTCGACACGGGGCGACGCAACGGCAGCGAGGTCGAGATCGTCCGAGGTCTGGCGGCCGGGCAGCGCGTCGTCGTGCACCCGAGCGATCGCGTGACCGAGGGCGCGCGGGTGAGCACGCTCTGAGCAGGAGCGACCTCAGCGGGGACGCGCGCGCACGACCAGCACGTGGCGCCCCGCGCCGCCGCACAGCGCGGTCGACGTGCCGAAGGGCCCCGCCGCGAGAGCCACGTCGGCGCCGTCGCACGTCGCGCTCTCGAGCGTCGCGAGCGCGCCCGCCGAGAGCACGTGCTCGCGCGTGGTCTCGAGCCCGCGGAACGTCACGCGGAGCGTCGTCGCGTCTGGCCGCTCGATCCGCTCGACGCGACCCGCCGTGGCCTCGACGCGCACCCGAGAGAGCGCCGCGACGACGGCGGGGCGCTCGGTCTCCGCGCCGGTCGCGTCGTACGCGTAGAGGCCCCAGCTGCCCTGCGAGGGCTCCTTCCACACCCAGAAGAACGTGCTCGCCCCGAGCTCGTCGGCCAGCGTCGCGTGCCAGCCCATGTACTCGGCGAAGCGTGGGTGCTGCGGCGCGAAGCCGATCTCGGTCACGACGAGCGGCGCCTGCCAGGCGTCGGCCTCGGCGCGCGCGGCCTCGTACGAGCGACGGAGCGCGCCTTCGGTGACCGCCGAGCGGACCTCTTCGGAGCCGAAGGCGGCGGTGTAGATGTGCGGCGCGTACACCGTGCCGGCGCCGAGCGGCGCGTCGGGGATCTCTGCCGAATCGACCAGGTTGCGGATCGCCGGCGGCTCGAACAGCACGAGCTTGCGCGGCGCGGCGGCACGTACGGCCGCGAGCACCTCTTCGTGGAAGACGCGGAGGCGAGGCGCGGTGGCGACGGGCTCGTTGTAGAGCTCGAACCCCACGACGCCCGGGTGGTCGGCGAACCGCGTGGCCACGTGCGCGGCCATCTTCGCGAAGCGCGCGCGAAGCCGCACGCCGTCGGCCGAGGGTCCGAAGAACGTGTCGAACGCGTCGAGGACGGGCTTCGAGAGCCGACGCGCCTCGAGGTCTGTGAGCGGTCCGCCGAGCTTGGCCGGCGGGGGCGGTACGATCGCCCAGTAAGGCGCGCCGTCCTCGCCGATCTCCTTGCTGTACGCGTCCTGGTGGAAGTCGACGAGGACGAGCAGGCCCGCCGCGTGAGCCACGTCGACCGCCGCCGCGACGCGCGAGAGGTACGCGTCGTCGAACCCACCGGTCTCCGTCGGCTCGACGCCGCTCCACTGGATCGGGAGACGGAGCGCGTCGAGCCCGAGCGCGCGCATGCGTGCCGCGTCCGCCGCGCCGAACGCAGGGATCTCCTCGAGGGGCGTGCGGCCGCCGTCGAGCGCGACGTCGAACACGCCGGCGACGCGCGCGTTGACGCCGTGCAGGCGAACCTCGCGACCGTCGCGGTCGACCAAGGTGTTGCAGCGGATGGACAGCGGCGAGGCGTCGAACGACGGCCCGACGCACGCGAGCGCG
>JAGQJA010000307.1:0-6838 GCA_020430845.1 Myxococcales bacterium | reverse complement strand
GGCTCGACACGATTCACCTTTCTGGCGCGATCGCGCGCGCCGGCCGCGGCCTGTACCGACCACTCGGTCGAATCTGTACCGCCCGGGGCGCCCGCGGTCAACGCGCCGAGGCGAGCGCAGTATGACCGCGATGTGACCCGAATATGACGGCTCTCGACGGCCGCACGCGCCACGATGAAGAGGCGTGTCGCCACCGCCCCTCGTCCCCGATCGCGCGCTCGCCGCGCCCGCGCGTCCGGCGCCGCGCGAGAGCCTGCTCGTCTTCTCGGACGTGCACCTGGGCAGCGATCTCAACGACCTCGGCACGTCGCCGCCCCGCTCCGCGCGCATCGATCGCGATCTCACGCGCCTGCTCCGCCACTACGCGGCCACCGAACCGGCGGCCGACCGCTGGCGCGTCGTCATCGCCGGCGACTTCATCGACTTCATCGGAATGACCGTGAAGGGCCGCGAAGAGACGCTGACGACGGCGCTCACGGCAGAGGAGCGCGCGCACGGCCTCGGCAGCGCGGCGGACCACGCGCGCGTCAAGCTCGAGCGGGTCTTCGCGCGACACGGCGACGTGTTCGACGCGCTCGCCGAGCTCGTCGCGCGGGGCCACGCGCTCACGCTCGTCCACGGCAACCACGACGTGGACTTCCACTGGGACGAGGTGAAGGCGGACTTCCGCGAGGGGCTGCTGCGGCGCGCTCGCCGCGCGGATGACGCGCACGACGCAGAGCACGACGCGGCGTTCTTGGCGCGCATCGAGTTCGAGCCGTGGTTCTTCTACTGGCAGGACGTCGCGTACATCGAGCACGGACATCAGTACGACGCATACTGCGCGAGCGACCACGTCATGGCGCCGCTCTCGCCGCTCGACCCGCGGCGGGTGATGCGCGGCTTCTCGAGCACCCTGCTCCGGTACGTGGTTCGACAGACGCACGGCATGAAGGAGCACGGGCACGAGCACCTGGGCGTCTACGACTACCTCGCCTTCGGGGCCAGGCTCGGCGTGCGCGGCGTGGTGGGGCTCGTGTCGCGCTTCTCGTCGGCCGTGGTCGAGCTCTTTGCGCTGCGCAGGGCTCACCTCTCCGAGGCCATGCACACGCTGCGGGCCGAGCACGAACGGCGGGTCGCCCTCCTGGCCGAGGCGACGCGCCTCGGCGTCGACCGTCTGCGCGCGCTCGCGGCGCTGCAAGTACCGCCCGTGACGCGCTCGATCCCGGGCATCCTTCGGAGCGTCCTGCTCGACCGCCTCGCGCTCGGGCTCTTGGCGAGCCTGACACTCTTGACCTTGGCCATCGTGGGCGTGTTCCACGGCCAGACGCTGTACGGCGCCCTCGGCGTGCTCGGGGCGTGGGTCGTGGCGCACAGATACTTGTCGAGCCAGCGCCAGCTCGACCCGGCCGACGAGATGCTCCACCGCGCGGGCACGCTCGCGCGGCTCCTGCCGGCGGCGTTCGTCGTCATGGGCCACACGCACATCCCCGCGAAGCAGCCCGTGTCGGGCGGCGACGCGACGTACATCAACCTCGGCTCCTGGGCCGAAGAAGAGGAGCTGGACGTCGCGCCCGGCCGCGCGCCCTATCGGGCCGCGCGCACGCACCTCGTCATCGAGCTCGACGGAGGGCTGCCCAAGGCGGAGCTCCGAGCTTGGCGCGACGACGGCCCCACCGCGTACGAGAGCTGACCCGAAGGGCGCGTTCGCTCAGGCTTCGCCGTCGGCTTGGGGCAGGTGCCAGGCGCGACGCGCTTCGTCGTAGGTGATGCGGGCCACGCGCCCGAGCTCGTCGTGGCTCAGCGCACGCATCGAGCGCTTCGAGAGCACCCTCCCCACGTACGCGCCCGCGCGCATCCGCGCCTCGGAGAGCGTGCCGGGCCAACCGCCCGCGACGCGGCGCCCGTCTCGGGCGAGCTCGCCGCGGTAGGCCGTCGCCCATTCGCGCGCCACGCGGAGCGCGGACGTCTCGAGGAGGGTGTCACGCGTCGTCGACGGAGTGGTCATGGGGTGCGTTTCTGCGCTCAAGGTTCGCTGACGAGCTCGTGGAGCTTCGCCAGCTGCTCGCGCGCTGTGCGGAGTCGGCGAAACGCCGACTCGACGATCTGGGTGACCGTGACCTTCTCGGCCCGCGGCGCCACCTGGAGCTCTCGGAGCAAGCCCTCGAGCGCGCCTTCGGCGGCGGTGACCTCTTGGAGCGCGGCGTCGAGCTTCTCGCGAAGCTCTGCGACAGAGGCGCTCACGTGGACGCCTGGTAGTCGGCGAACGCGGTGAAGCGCAGGACGCGGCCGCAGTCGGCGTTGCCGACGTGGCCGTAGCAGGCGTCTTGCCCGGAGATCTCCGCGCGCGACTCGCGGAGCCCGCGGAGCACGTCGTGCGTGATGTCGTGCCCGCCGTCGCGGCAGGAGCCGTCGCTGCAGGGCACGATGAAGAGCGCAGGTGCGTGGGCGACGACCACGCGGCGCGTGTGCGACACCTCGGCGCCGGTCACGCCCGCGCGGGCCTCGTCGACCTCGATGCGGCACGACGTCAACGTCGGCACGACGTCACGGAGCCGTGGCGCCTCGTCCTCGCGGCGCCTTCGCTCGGCGAAGCGCTCCGCCGCTTCACGGCTACGGTTCATGTCGTCCTCCTCTTGTGTGTCGCGGCGCTCGACGGACGCGCCAGCCCACCCCACGCGCAGCGCAGGGTGAGCGGCGCCCGTCTCACAGCGCCCGTACGGCTGTCATGGCCTTGGCGATGGCTTCCCAGTCGAGCGCGGGCAGCGCCTGCGCGGCGCCGTTGTCACGCCACCAGTGCGCGACACCCTCGAAAGCCTGGGCGCGCGACGCCGCGGACGCCGAAGCGACCACCGCGTCGGCGGCATCGCTCAGCCGCGCTTCGACCCGCCAGTCCGCGGACGGAGCTTCACCAGGGAAGATCCGCACGATGAGAGGCGAGCCGGCGCAGTCGAGCTCGTACGTCATGTTGTTGGGCTCGCGGAATTGCTGAGCAATCCGCACGCCCCGCTTGTCTTCGGCGGACAAGCCGGATTACCAGCCGCGGTGGCCGCCGCGCGAGTTCGAGTTGCGGTTGCCACCGCCCCCGCCGCCGCCGCCACGCGCGCCGCGCTCTTCGGCCTCGTTCACGCGGAGCGCGCGCCCGTCGACCATCGCGCCGTCCATCTTGGCGATCGCGTTCTTGGCCTCGGCGTCGTTGCCCATCGTCACGAAGGCAAACCCGCGCGAGCGGCCCGTCTCGCGATCGGTCACGATGTGCACGTCCGAGACGTCGCCGCACTCGGCGAAGGAGGAGCGCAGCGAATCGGCGTTCGCGTCGTAGGACAAGTTGCCCACGTAAAGCCTGTTACCCATGTGTCTCTCTATTTCTTTCGTCGGCGTTCAGAGGTTCAAAAAACCTAGCGTCCAAAAAGCCGGTGGGATCGGACGAGGTCCGCAGAGCCAAATGTGCCCTGCGTCCTCACAAGCAACGAACCTTCGCAGAGCGAATGCGATCCCGGAAAGTCGAGAGAGCGTCGTGTTTGCGGCGAAACGTGTCGTGAGCGGCGTCACTCTAGTGCGGCGCAGGTCACCGCGCAAGGGACGCACAGAGCGAATTTCGTGCCTTGCCCCGCCGCGCCTCGGGCGAGGGCGCGCGCCCTCACCCGCCTTCGACGAACGTGAAGTTGAACGACGGGACGAAGCCGCTGTAGCTGCCCTGGTAGTTGAGCAGCTGCCCGCTCGGGGCCGGGATGTTCTGCGTGGAGAGCGCCGGCAGCCACATGTAGCTGGCTGTGCCGGTGTCGGCCCCGCCGTTCTGCGTCCACGTCCCGGGGATCGGGACGTCGGGCGCGAGCACCTCGAGCGCGACGAGATCATTCGCGGCGATCGTCTCGAGGTCCGTCTCGGCCGGGAGAGGATCGAGCGTCATGGGAAATCCCAGGGCCACGGTGGTGTCGCCGTTGGCCGTCGGCGTGAAGACGTCGCCGTATTGCTCGACCGAGCAGCACTGCTGCTTCTGCGTGCGGTTGAAGAGGATGCGCATGCGCACGAAGCGCATCGGCCCCGTCACGGCGCCGACCCGGATGGTGGCCGACACCGCCGTACCCGAGCGGAGCGCCGGGGCGCCGGTCGCGACGAAAGTGAGCACCAAGCACGACGACGCGCCCTGCGCCGTGAAGGGCTGCGGGAACGTCGGGTTCGTCTGGATGGGGTAGCCCTGCGCGCACCCGAACGTGTTCGCGGTGCCGTTCACCGCGCCGAGCGCGGGACCGACGGTCACCCCTGCACCGCCGCCGCCCGCATCGCCGCCACCGGACGACGCCCCGCTCGATGTGCCTCCGCTCGATGTGCCCCCGCTCGATGTGCCCCCGCTCGACGAGCAGGCCGCGAGGACGAACCAGGGGGACGCGACCAGGAGCGCGAGGCGCGCACCGACGTGCGATGACATGTTCTCATTTCAGTGACACGCGCCTTCGGCCGCGTCGAGGTCGGCGTGCGTCGCCCGCGCGCCGCGCCATGCTAGACCTGCCCTGTGGCGCGATTCGTCGTGATCGGGCAGACGGCGACCGCCTCGGCCGACTTCTCGCTCGAGGACCTGGCGGGCTCGAGCGGGCGGCTCGACGTGCTCCTGCGCTGCGTGCGCGCCGCCCTCCTCTACTCTCACGGCGTGCGCCGTGACGTGACGGTGTACCTCGTCCTGCTCGCGGGCCCCGACGCGCCGCGCACCCTGCGCTTCGACGGCGCGAGCGCGAAGTACGTGCGGCCCGACGAGCGCCCCCTCGCCACGCTCGCCAAGAAGGCGCTCGGCGCGGAGCGGCCCGTCGGGGCCCGCGGCTTCGTCGAGCGCAGGCACGGGATCGCCGTCGCCGACGGCGGGCTCGACGCGGTCGTCGCCGACCTCGGCCCTGGGCGCGCGTTCTTGCTCGACGAGAGCGGAGACGACATCCGCGGGATCGCAGACGCCGACCTCGCGGGCGATCCGGTGTTCTTCATCGGAGATCACCTCGGCGTCTCGGCGTCGATGCGCGACCGCGTCCTCGCCCTAGGAGGCCGATCGATCGCGGTGGGCCCCGAGAGCCTGCACTCCGACGACGTGGTCACGCTCGTCACGAACGAGCTCGATCGACGTCGCCCTCGCGGAGCGCCGGCGGCTGGACTATAGCGGGCGCCATGCCGGCGACGTTCGTGAAGGGGGACATCTTCGACGAGGCGAGCGACGCGAGCCGCCCCGGGCGGCGGGCGATCGCGTTCGGCGCCGACTGCACCGGTGCGATGGGCGCGGGCGTCGCCGCCGCCATCAAGAAGCAGTGGCCGGCGTTCGCCGAGGCCTACGCCGCGCGCTGCGCGGGCAACAAGATGCAGCCGGGCGACGTCTTCGCGTGGAGCGAGGGCGACTTGTTCGTGTACGCGCTCGGGCTGCACCGCGGCGACATCAAGCCCAAGATCTCGCACTTCGAGCGGGCGCTCCGCGCCGCCGTCGAGCGCGCCGCCCACGACCAGGTGCCGCGAGTGCTGCTCGCGCGCTTCGGCGCGGGCAAGGCGGCGATGGACCGGCTGCGCGTCAAGCGCGTGCTCACCGAGGTGGGCGCCTCGACGCCCGTCGACGTCGTCTTCTTCGAGCAGTTCGTCCGCAAGGCGACCGCGACGGCCTGAGCGACGTCACAGGCTCAGCGTCTTGGGCTCGGCCGGGGCGCTCGACCTCATGACGAGCACCGAGCTCGCGCCGAGCGCGAGCAGCGCCGCGACGCACGCCGCGGCGATCAGCGGCGCCGAGCTGCGACGACCGACGCGAAGGATCGGCTCGCGCGCGGCCTCGCGATAGGCGGGGTCGACCACGCGCTCGAGCGTCTCGCCCGACGCAGGCCCGAAAAAGAGGCGCACCTCGACCAGGGCCGCGTCCGCCGCGTCGACCGCCCGCAGCACGTGCCCCCGGACCCTGCCGCGCCGGGCCGCCCGCAAGAACATCCGCCGCTCGAGCCACGCGCCCACGACGAGCGCGGCGGCGACGAGCGCGACGCCGACGACGGGCGAGACCGCAGACGTCACGAGCAGCGCGCCGGCACACAGCGTGAGGACCGCGCGCGCCCGGTCGGCGTAGCCGAGCCACGGCGCCGCCAGGCGCGAGCGACGACGACGCGCGAGCACGAACGCGAGCACGAGAGCGCCGAGCCCACCGAACGCTACGGGGCTGCCGCGCAGGAGCGGGCGCGACGGATACTCGAGCCGGCACGCGTCGGCGTGCGTGGTGACGACGGCGCACCGTTCGAGCGCCCACGCAGCGCGCGCCTGGTCGCCGCGGGCGCGGGAGGCCTTTGCGAGCGCGCCGAACGCGTAGGGATCGCCCAGCAGATCGCGACGCGCGAGCGGATCGAGGAGCGCGAACGCTTCGTCGTCCCTCCCGGCCCGCACGAGCGCCTCGCCGTACGCTTCGTCGAACCGCGGATGACCGTCCGGAGGCCGCACCTCGGCCAGCCGCTCGATCGCCGCGGCGATCTCCGCGTCAGAGGCGCGGCGGTCGCGCACGAACGACAAAGACCACACGACCGCGCCGCGTGGCGTGAGGCGCTCGTCGAGCCGGACGGCGGCGACCGCGCCCTCGCGAGCGGTCAGCACGTCGCCCTTGGCGAGCGCCTCCTCGGCGTCTCGCATGAGCGTGTATGCCTCTTCGTCCGCGAGGACGGCGTTGCTGCACGCGCGCGCCGGCGTCGACGACGCGAGCCACGCGACCAACACACCGACCAGCGCCACCCCCCAGCGCATCGGCGCACGCCACGGCCACATGAACGATCGTACGCGCGCCGCGACGCGCCCATTCCCGCGTTGGCCGCGAGGCGCCGCCGGGTCTCGCCAGCACGCCGGTCCTGCGTATGCCCGTGAC
>JAGQJA010000306.1 GCA_020430845.1 Myxococcales bacterium | reverse complement strand
GAGCTCGGCCACTACGTCATGGCCCGCATCCACAAGGTCGACGCGTCGCTCCCCTACTTCATCCCGATGCCGCTCCTCTCGCCGTTCGGCACGATGGGCGCGGTCATCCGCATGCGCGGCGTGATCCCCACGCGACGCGCGCTGCTCGACATCGGCGCGTCGGGCCCGCTCGCCGGCCTCGCGTTCGCGCTGCCCATGTACGCGTGGGGCGTCGCGCACTCGCAGATCGTCGTCGCCGGCGCGCCCGACTCGATCTCGCTCGGCGAGTCGATCATGCTCCGCACGCTCGACCGCTTCATGGCGCCCCCGGTGCCCGCGGGCATGGACATCGAGCTGTCGCCCGTGGCCTTCGCCGCGTGGGCCGGCATGTTCGTCACCATGATCAACCTGCTCCCCGTGGGCCAGCTCGACGGCGGGCACGTCGCGTACGCGCTCTTCGGCCCCAAGCAGGATCGTTACGCGCAGATCGTGCATCGCGCGATGCTCGCCTTCTTCTTCTTGGGCCTGGGCAGCTGGATCGCCCGCGACCTCGCCGCCGATCGCGGCCTGTCTCGCATCGGCCAGCACGTCGGCAACTCGCTCTTCTGGCTCGTGTGGTTCGAGATGCTCGCGGTGCTCGGCGCCCTGGCGAGCCGCGGCAACGAGCGTGCGACGCCCGCCCCCGGCACGCTCACCATTCGCACGCGCGCGTTCGCGACGCTGGGGCTCGTCTTCCTCGCCGGCTACGGGCGCGAGCACTCGTCCAAGGGCGTGTGGCTCGCGTGGTTCGGCGGCCTCGCCATCCTGCTCGCGATGGAGGTCAAGGGCGGCGCGCTGCGCAAGAACACCCTGCTCGATCACCCGCCCACGGGCGCGGCGCCACTCGACCGTGGCCGCACGGCGATCGCGATCGTGACGCTCGTGCTCTTCGTCGCGCTCTTCATGCCGACGCCGATGTCGATGTGACACCGAGGTTCTTGGCGAGACGGGGCAAGGGATCGCTCACGTCGAGCTCGAGCGGCGCGCCCGTGATGCGCTCGAACGCCTCGAGGTAACGCTGCGCCGCGCCCACGCGCACCTCGGGGGGCAGCGGCGGCGGCTCGCCGTCGCCTCGGTAGCCGAGCGCGGTGTAGTAACGACGCACGAAGTCCTTGTCGAGCGGCTCCGGGTCGAGCCCGGCGTCGAAGCGCTCCGCGTACGTCGACTCGACCCAGAAGCGCGACGAGTCGGGCGTGTGGATCTCGTCGATGACGACGATCTCTCCCTCGGGCGTCTTGCCGAGCTCGTATTTGGTGTCGACCAAGATGAGCCCGCGCGAGGCGCACTGCGCTTGCCCCGCCGCAAAGAGGGCGCGCGCGATCTCCGCCGCGCGGTCGAAGTCAGCCTCGCCGATGGCGCCCGACGCCACGAGCTGCTCGCGCGAGACGCTCACGTCGTGCTGTCCGAGCGGCGCCTTGGTGGCGGGCGTCAGCAAGGGCGCGTCGAGCCGCTGGTTCTTGACCAGCCCCTCGGGCAGCGCGTGGCCGCAGAACACACGCTCGCCGCGCTGGTAGTGCGTCCACATACTCGTCGACGTGCTGCCCGTGATGTACGCGCGCATGACGAGCTCGACCGGCAGCGGCGTGCACGCGACGCACTCGAGCGCGTTCGGGTCGACCTTCTGCACCAGGTGATTGGGCGCGACGTCCCGCGTGCGCTCGAACCACCACGCGGCCAGGCTCGTGAGCACCTGGCCCTTGAACGGGACGGTCCCCAGGATGCGATCGAACGCGCTGATGCGGTCGGTCGTGACGATCACGCGCCGGTCGCCGCGCGTGTAGTTGTCGCGCACCTTGCCTTCGTAGAGCTCCCCGATGCCCTCGAAGCGCGTGCGCTCCAGCGTACGACCCAGGCTCTCGTAGAGCGCGCCCTCGGCGATCATGACGCTGGGATTAGCCGAACACCCGAGCCGCGTCGACGGTCGACGCGACCCAGGCGCGCGACTTGGATCAGGGCGCGAGCTTGACGTCGACGCGGCGGTCGAGCTTCCAGCCGGCCTCGTCCTTGCCCGTCGCGTCGAGCTCGCCGCGCGACGTGAGCTTCATCTTGTCGCCGGCGACGCCGAGCTGCGACATGTAGCCGTGCACGGTCTTGGCGCGCCGAGCGCCGAGCGCCATGTTGTACTCCATCTCGCCACGCGGATCGGCGCGGCCGACGAGCTGGACGCTCTTGCCCGCGAGCGGACCGGTGGTGAGGCACTTGGCGACCTCGGCGAGCACGTCACGCTCGTGCGGCGTGAGGTCGGCCGAGTCGTAGTCGAACTTGGGCGCCTCTTCGACCGGACCGATCTTGAGGTTGCACGCCTTGGTGATGTCCTCGGAGATCGCGAGTCCCTCCTGCGGTTTCACCTCGGCCTTCGTGACCTGCGTGGGGGCGGGCGCCTGCGGGGCCTGCGCCTCCTTCTTGTTGTTGCCGCCACACGCGACCGCCACGACGGCGATGAAACCAGAGACGATGATCTGAGCCTTGTTCATGTCGGCCTCCCTTCGTATGGCGCTTACATACTCCCACCTGGTCGCGCGTCAATGCGTGGGCCGGCGAGATGCGCTCACCCATCACCGCAAGAATGGCGGAGCAAAGCACCGAATATGCGGACAAATCTGGCTAGCTCAGTCGAATGCCACAATGGGGCTATGATCCGGCCATGAGCGCGATGGACACGGTGCTCGTCGTGGACGACGAGGACGACATCTGTCGACTGCTGACGTTCAACCTGGAGGCGGCGGGCTTCAAGGTGGAGGCCGTGGGCACGGGCGCCGACGCGCTCACCGCCGCCGCCCGCCTGGCGCCGCAGGTCGTGGTGCTCGACCTGATGCTGCCGGACGTCTCGGGCACCGAGGTCTGCCGCAGGCTGCGCGCGTCGTCCGAGCTGTCCGACGCCGCGGTGCTGATGCTGACGGCGCGCGGAGACGAGTACGACCGCGTGCTCGGCTTCGAGGTCGGCGCCGACGACTACGTCGTCAAGCCGTTCAGCGTGCGCGAGGTCGTGATGCGCGTGCGAGGGCTCGCGACGCGAGCCAACGAGCGACGCCTCGCGCGGGGCGCGCGAGACGAGGGGCGCCGACTCCGGTGGCGCGGCCTCGAGGTCGACCCGTCGCGACACCGCGCCGAGCTCGACGGTGCCGAGCTGACGCTCCGGCCGCTCGAGTACAAGCTCCTGAGCGTGTTCCTCGAGCACCCCGGGCGGGTGTTCTCGCGCACGGAGCTGCTCGAGGAGGTATGGGGCATCAGCCCCGAGACCAACACGCGGACGGTCGACACGCACATCCGTCGCTTGCGCGAGCGCCTCGGCACGTCGAGTGACGCCATCGAGACCGTGCACGGGTTCGGCTACCGGCTCCGCGAGGAGACCTGACGAGCTCGCCCATGGCGATGTCTTTTCGGACGAAGCTGCTGGCGAGCCACGTGGGGCTCGTCGTCGCGGTGGGCGCGATCGCGCTCGTCAGCCTCGACCGCTCGTTGACCGACGATCTCGTCCGGCAGCTCGACCAGCGCCTCGAGCAGCAAGCACGCGGCGCCGCCGACTGGGCGGGCGAAGGCGGCAGGCGGCACCCCGACAAGGTGGCGACGCGCGTCGCCAACATCGTGCACGCCGAGGTCACCATCTTCGATCGCGACGGCGCGGTGCTCGGCGCGTCGAGCGCCGAAGGGCGCCGCGACGTGGGGCGCGAGGTCGCCGACGCCAAGACCTCGGGCGTGGGCCGCGACACGCGCGCGCGCAACGGCGAGGATCTCCACTACGTGGCGGTCGCCGGCAGCGAGGGTCTCGTGCTCCGCCTCGCCGCGCCGCTCTCGGAGGTGCGCGAGCCCGTCACCGCCATCCGCGCGCGGTTCTTGTTCGCGTCGGCGCTCGCGGCGGCCGTGGCCGTGGTGCTCGCGAGCCTCGCCTCTCGACTCGCCTCGCGCCCGCTCGGCGCGATGACGCGCGCGGCGTCACGGCTCGCGCGTGGAGACTTCGACGTGGCCATGGGCGAGGGCCCCAAGGACGAGTTCGGCGTGCTGTGGAGGGCGCTCGCGTCGCTCGCCGAGCAGCTCGAGGCGCGCATCGGAGACCTCGAGCGGGAGCGCGATCAGCTCTCCGCGATCCTCTCGGGCATGGTCGAAGGCGTCCTCGTGCTCGATCGCTCGCTCTCCGTCGTCGTCGCAAACCCCGCCGCCGAGCGCATCCTCGAGGTCGACGAGCTGGTGGGAAAGAAGGCCGACGAGATCGTCGCCGACCCAGCGCTGCGCGCGCCGATCGTGAGCCCGCGCGCCGGCGACGCAGGCCCCGGCGAGGTGATCGAGACCACGGGACCAACGCCGCGCTCGCTCGCGGTGTACGTGCGGCCGCTCGGCGGCGACACCGAGGGCGGAACCGTCGTCGTGCTGCACGACCTGACGCACCTCAAGCGCCTGACGACGATCCGCCGTGACTTCGTCGCCAACGTCTCGCACGAGCTGCGCACACCCGTCACCTCGATCCAGGGCTACGCCGAGACGCTCCTGCGCGGCGTCGACGGTGAGACGGCCCGACAGTTCCACGAGATCATCCACCGGCAGGCGCAGCGCATCGGCGCGCTGGTCGAGCAGCTGCTCGCCCTCTCCGAGCTCGAGGCGCGCGAGCCCGACAAGACACGGCTCGAGCCGGTGCCCGTGGGCTTCGTCGCCGCTCACGTCGCCGAGACCGTGCGGGGCCGGGCCGAGTCGCGCGGCGTGCGGGTCGAGCACGATATCAACAATGATATCATGGCGATATCTGACGAGGAGTCGCTCGAGCGGGCGCTCCTCAACCTGGTCGACAACGCCATCAAGTACGGGCGCGAGGGCGGGGTCGTGCGCATGAAGGCGCACGCAGACGGCGGGAACGTACGCGTGGTCGTCGAGGACGACGGCCCGGGCATCGCGCCCGAGCACCTGCCGCGTCTCTTCGAGAGGTTCTACCGCGTCGACCCGGGGCGCTCACGCACCGCGGGCGGCGCAGGGCTCGGACTGAGCATCGTCAAGCACCTGGTGGAGGCGAGCGGCGGCGAGGTCACCGTGGCGAGCGAGGTGGGCCGCGGCACGACGTTCACCATCCGGCTCGCGCACGCGCCGGCGCCCGTCACTGGATGACGTGGAGCTTGTACTGCTCGAGCGCGCCCGTCGACACGAGTGAGCCGTCGGGGAATCGGCAGAACGTGTCTTGTGCGCCCACCGAGTTGGAGCCGTTGACGAGCGCGTTGCCGAGGCTCATGCACGCGCGCGTGCCGGCGCTCATGCGTCCGTCGAGCTGACGACGCGGCACCTGCGCGGGCGCGCCGCGGCGCAGGTAGGTGGCTGCCGCGCAGTTGAAAGGCCCTCCGGGGGGCTTGCACGCGGCGCTCAGACGAACGTTCTCGGCCGCATAGAACAAGAACGGCGCGGGTCCGCCGCCCTCGAGCGACCACGTCTCGGAGAGCGGCGCCGACGTGTCGAGCGACGCGAGCGGACCGGAGGGCGCTCCCCCTTGCGGATCCGCGGGACCGGGCCCCGCGGTGCTCGACCCACCGCACCCGATCGCGGCGAGCCCCACAGACAACCCCACGACGCGCGCGAGCCTCTCGAGCTTCATCATCTGTGCCTCCACGACCGAACCCATAGCCCAAGCGACGCGGCGTGTCCTTTTCTCGTCGCTGGACGCCGTCCCGCGCCTCATCGCACACGCGCGAGCACGATCCACGCGCCCGCCGCGGCGCAGAGGACGAAGAGGACGGCGCACGCGATGACGAGTCGGAGCATCGACGACGACGGCGGCTTGACGGTCTGCCGTCCCGTCACGTCGGCGCGGCCGTAGGGCGCCGGCGGCGGCTGCGACATGAGCCCGAACGGGTCGACCATGGGGCCGCGCGACGAGTGGTACGGCGCCGGCGCGTGGTGCGACGGCGGCGGCGCGCTCTGCGGAGAAGGAGGCAGCGACGGTCCGCGCACCGGCTCGGGGAGCGGACCCCTGCCGGGCATCTGAGCCGTCGTGTCGAACGGGTGCATGCGCGGCGTCTCGGGCGCGCGGCTCTGGGGCAAGCTCGGAGGCGGCGCGCTGGGCTGCGGCGCGTAGTCGGGCGAGCTGCTCCGCCACGGTGGAGGCATCGGCATCCCGCTCGCGCCCACGATGCGGTCGTCGGCGGGCGGGGCGGGCGCCGGCGCGGAGCTCATGGGCGGAGGTGGCACCGAGGTCGGAGGCGGCTCCTTCTTGGGCGGGAGGCGCAGACGCGGCGCCTCGTCGAGCACGTCGCGCGGCGGGTCGGACGAGCGATCGATCGTCGGCACTTCGCTGTCGGGCAGCGAGCTCGGCTCGGCTTCGGAGGGCGGCGCTGCGAGCAGCGTGACGCTGTCTTCGACGATCTCCTCTGCGAACGGATCGCTCGGCACGTGACGAGGCGGCGCCGGAGCCTGCGACGTCGCACGCGGCGCCTCGGCCGGCGGCGCGCGCGGACCGGCGCGCTGGGCCCACGCCTCTTGCAGGGCGACCCACATGTCGCGCGCCGACTTCCAGCGGTCGGCCTTCTCGAGCTCGAGCGCGCGGTCGATCACGGCCGCGATCCCGGGCGGCACGTGCGGCGCGAGGCTCGCGAGCGGCGGCGCGCGCTTGGTGGCGCTCGCGATGAGCTGCTCGTGGAGGCTCTCGGCGTCGTGCACGAACCGGCCCGTGATCATCATGAAGACGCACGCGCCGAGCGCCCACAGATCGGACTGCGCGTCCACGTCCTCGCGACGCCCCATCGCCTGCTCCGGCGGCATGAACTCGGGCGTGCCGATGGTGACGCCGGTCTTGGTGGTCTCCCCGGCGAGCTGCGCGTCCTTCATCCGGGCGAGCCCGAAGTCGAGGAGCTTGGTCGTGCCTTCGTTGGTGATGAAGATGTTGTCCGGCTTGATGTCCCGGTGGACGATGCCCTTCTCGTGGGCCGCGCTCAGCGTGGCGAGCATGTCGAACGCGACGCGCATCGCGTCCTCGACGCCGAGCCGACCGCCCATGCGCATGCGGCGCGCCTCGACGGTCTCGCCCTCGAGCAGCTCGAGCACGATGAACGCGGCGCCGTCCTCCGTGACGTCGTCGTCGAGCACCTGCACCACACCCGGATGGGCGACCGCGTTGGCCACATAACCTTCGCGCAAGAAGCGGGCGCGCGTGCTCTCGTCGCGCGAGAGCTGCGCGTGCAGCATCTTGAGCGCCGCGCGGTGACCGTTGCGGTGCGTGGCGGCGTAGACCGTGGCCATACCGCCCGAGCCAAGCCGGGCGTCGACCTGCCACTTGCCGTTGATGATGGTGCCGACGCGCCCCTGCGGGCGCCTCCGGCCGGTGCCACCCGAGGCCTCCGACACCGTCTCCCTCCGGAGGTTAGCTCCTAGAGGAACGATAGCATGGCTGTCCCGAAGGGATCACCCGGTCAGTCCTCGAGCGTGGCCGTGAACGATCCGCAACCCTTGGTAAGAATTCGGCCTTTCAGCGTGCCGCCGCGAAGCCGTCCCTCGAGGTCGATCATGTCGTAGCCCATGGGCCGCCGCACCCACGAGTCGTGCATCAGCTCGACGCGCCCCGTCTCGGGGTCGAACGAGCCGCGCATGCGGTAGCTGCCGTGCACCGACGTGGGCTCGTGATGGAACTCGAAGATGGCCTGCAACCCGCGCTTGCCCGGGGCGGCCGCGTCGATCGAGAGCACCATCTTGGTGGTGCCTTGGGGGCACATGTACTCACCCGCGAAGCGGTCGCCCTCGTGCAGCTCGCCGGGTGCGTCGTCTTCTTCTGCGGGCTCGGCGTCGCGGATGTACGGGGCCATGGCGAGCGCGGCCGCCGACGCGCTCATGACGGGCGCCTCGACCACGCGCGCCTCGCGGCTGCACGCCAGCGCCGCGACCGCGAACGTCGCCCCCACCGCGAGCGCGCAGAGAGCGCCGCGCAGCATCGGAGCTCTCAGTTCACCGTTTCGGGCGCCGCGACCGGCGCCGCGGCGGCTGCCTCTTCGGCCGCGCGGGCTCCGGCGAGCACGCGCTCGACCTCGGCGTCCATCTCTCCGCGCGCGATCTTCCACCACATCACCATGTCGGCCTTGAGCGACCAGAGCGGGTACTTGAACGTGGCGGGCCGGTTCTTCTCGATGAAGAAGTGGCTCACCCACGCGGGGCCGTAGCCGACGACGGGGGCCAGGGCGAAGAGCCAGCGCTTCTTGAGGACGACGGCCCCCGCGACGCACGCGAACGCGGCAGTCGTGCCGATGAAGTGCAGCGTACGCGTGGACTTCTTCGAGTGCTCCTTCACGTAGAAGGGCCAGAACTCTTCGAACGTCAGGATCTCGGGGGTGCTCATCTGTCGGACCTCGGTGGCGGCGGGAACGCCCCCGACGCACGGAGCGACGGGGGCGCAGGCCCGAAAGAATGACGCCGTTGAGGGCGCGTGTCCACCTCGGGCGAGCACGCCCGCCGCGGTCACTCCCCGGGGCTGAACATGATCGGGTAGACCACGTGCACCTGACCGCCCTCGGGCGCCGGGAACGACAGACCGTGGAACGCGCGCACGACGCACGAGACGACGTTGCGGTCGGGCAGGTCCGACCCGCCGTCCTGCGCGACGCTCACGCTGCCGTCGCGACCGATGACGAACTTGGTGACGACGCGACCGGTGAGGGCCGGGTTGGTGCGGAGCGCGGGCTCGTAGCAAGCGCGGAACATGCCGTGGCGCAGGCGCACCTGGCGCTGGATGATCTCGGCGGGGATGCGCCCGTTGGAGGTCGTGAGCGGCTGCGGGCGCAGCGAGGGGGCACGCGCCGCGTGTCCACCGCCCGTGGGGGAGTGGCCGTTGCCGATGCCGTCCTTGTCCTTGCCGATGCCCCAACCACCCGGGAGCCCGCCCTTGCCGTGGCCGGCCGTGTTCACGTGATCGAGGCCGACGCCCTCGCCCTTTCCGCCGCCGCCCTCGCCCGTGCCTTCGAGACCGAGGCCCGAGCCGAACGCGTCATTGATCGAAGAGCCCCACATGCTGCCCATCGCCGACTTGGGGTCGCTGCCGCGCGCCTCGTCCTGCGACCACGGCGAGCTCGGCGCGTTCGGGTCGGGCGCCATCGCGGCGAGCAGACCGATCATGCCCCCGTGCGCGGCGTCCTCGAGGTCCTGCTTGCGCTGGATGCGCGGGTCGCGCGAGTCGCCCTTGATCGCGTAGCGCCCCTCGGTGCGCGCCGTGTTCGGCGTCCCGGCCGCGCCCGACTCGCCCTTGTGGGGCTCGCCCGTGCCGCCGCCCTTGGGCGCCTCGCTCGAGCCCTCGCCCGGCAGGGGCGTGGGGGTCTCTTCGACGCGCTCGGCAGACGCGTTCATGTACTTCTGCATCAGCAGGATCTGGTCGCGCGAGATCCCTTCGGAGTCGTCGGCCGCCATCGAGGGGACGAAGAACGCGAGCGCGGCGACGATCGCGGCGTGGCCCAGCGCCGACAGGCCCAGGTGGCCGTTGGCCCCGTTGGCGATGCGAGAGAGGAATCCGGCGGGCGCGATGCGCTTGCCCTGGCGCACGCCGCGCACCTCGAACGTCACCGACCCGGGCAGCGTGATCTCGACGTGGGCGCCGAGCGTGAGCGCGATCTCGCCGTCGACGGTCGCGGCGCCTCGCGCGACGAGCGACGCGAGGTCCTCCTCGCCGCGCGCGCTGAGCATCTTGACGGTGGCGCCGGCCGGCACCGCGCAGAAGCGCCCGTCGGGGCGCCGGGTCACGAGCGCGTGGCGCGCCACGCCCAGGGCCGACGCCGGCAGCTCGTAGTCAGCCCCCTCGCCGATGACGAACGTGCCCGCGCACTCGCGGACGTCGAGCTGCTGCGTGCCCCAGCGCACGGTGATCTCGGCCGCCTCGCTCGTCGACTCGATCTCGTCGCTGTCGACCGCCGGCTGGCTCGCCACGAGCACGTAGCTCGGCTCGGCGTCGGCAGCGGCTGCGGGGGCTTGCTCGGTGGCGGGAGCAAACGGCGCGAAGGCGTCGAACCGAGGAGCGAAGGCGTGCGTGGTCATGGCAGTTCTTTCTTTTCTTGTGAGAGGCGCAGGTCGACCGTCGGCCGCGCGCGCGCCAGCGCACGGGACGGGTGAGAGCCTCGCGGCGGGTCTCGCGCCCCCCGGAGGTGGCGGCGGCTCCGCGCCCGGTCTCCCGGGCTCGCTTGCGTCTCGGCTCTAATCGACAGGGCGGGCGGGGAAAGGTTCCCGACGAATCGTCACGGTCGCGCTACGTCGGCCACGTCGACGCGACCGTACATGTAGGTCACGTCGCGCGCGTACGTGCCGCGACCGTCGATGCTGCGCAGGCGCAGGGAGCGAGGGTCTCCCAAGCGCAAGAGATCCGCCTGCTTGCCGCACGGTACGGTGGCGAGCAGCGTGGCCTTGCCGCCCTCCTCACGCCCGATGAACGCCGCACACCCGCCGCTCGAGCAGGCCACGAACGCCGACAGCTTCTCGTTGCGTACGGGCTGCCACGTCCACGCCTTGAGGTACGACACGCGCCCGCCGGCGCTGGCCACGGCCGCCGACACGTAGCTGGCGAAGGTCTCGGACACACGGTCGGCGCGCGCGGGCTCGAGCCCCGGCACCCCCACGAGCGGGAAGGTGGCGGGCACCTCGGTCGGCGTGCCGGCGCAGCAGCGGAAGCCCATGGTGGTGGAGCGTTTGCCCTGCGGACGCCCGATCGCGTTGGCGCAGCGGCCGACCAGCTCCCCAGCGCGAGAGTTGCCGCCCTTGAGCACGCCGATGCTCGCGTCGCTCGAGCCGCGCGCCCACGTGCTCGACGTCCACTCCCACACGCCGCCGTGCGTATCCATCACGCCGAAGGCGCTCTTGCACTGCGCGTGCTCTCCCGTGGGGCGCCGCGAGGCCTCCTCGATGGTGACCCCGGTGCCGCACGCCGCGGCGCGGTACCCGTCGCCGTACGGGTACGCCGTGCCCGTGGGTCCCTTGCAGGCGCGCTCCCACTCCACCTCGGTGCAGAGCCGCTTGCCACCGCGCGCGCACTGCTCCTGCGCCTCGGCGCGTGTCACGTGCGTCGTGGGGATGGCGCCGGGCTCGTTGGGGAAGGGCAGCGCATCGATGTAGAATGCACCTACATCGACGGCGTCTCCGGGCGCCTCCTCGTCGGCGATGCGCGGCGTGGCCTCGGGCGGCGTCCCGCGGCGCAGCGTGCCCGCGGGGATGTACACCATGCCCGGCCGGGCCTCGGCAGTGCTCGACGCCGAGGGCGCAGACGCCACCGACGCGACGGCGGCGGGAGACGGGGGCGGGGCGGCGCGGTCGGGAGACGCCTTGCCGCGACGGTCGCACGCGGTCGCGGTGACGGCGACGACGAGCGTGAGCGCCCACACGTGCCGCGCGCGCGTCACTCGCCCTTCTCGCTTCCTTCTCGCAGGCCGAGCTCCTTCATCTTGAGCTGCAGTCCCTTGCGAGAGATCTTGAGCAGGCGGGCGGCGTGGGTGACGTTGCCGCTCGTCTGTTGGAGCGCGCGGCTCACGAGCTCGCGCTCGAGGCGGGTCATCGCCACCTTGACGTGCTCCTTGAGCCCGCCGCCGTCGGCCGGCAGCGCGACGTCGACGGAGCCGTCGGCCGCGATCGCGACGGGCGCTCCGCCGATGCCGCGCACCTCGCCGGGGAGGTCGTCGAGGCGGAGGTTGGGCGCGTCGCAGAAGAGCACGGCGCGCTCGAGCACGTTCTCGAGCTCGCGGATGTTGCCGGGCCACGCGTGCGCGCCGAGCGCGTCGAGCGCGTCGCGGTCGATGCCCTGCACGTCCTTGCGCAGGCGCGCGTTGAACTTGGAGAGGAAGTGGTCGGCCAGGAGCGCGATGTCCTCGCGGCGCTCGCGGAGCGCGGGGAGACGGATCGAAACGACGTTGAGCCGATAGAAGAGGTCCTCGCGGAACGCTCCTGCGGCGATGAGCTTCTTGAGATCGCGGTTGGTGGCCGCGACGAGGCGCACGTCGACGCGCATCGTCTTGATGCCGCCGACGCGCTCGAACTCGCTCTCTTGGAGCGCGCGGAGCAGCTTGACCTGCATCTCGATGGGGATCTCGCCGATCTCGTCGAGGAACAGGGTGCCGCCGTTGGCGAGCTCGAAGCGGCCGGGCTTGGAGCTGACGGCGCCGGTGAACGCGCCTCGCTCGTAGCCGAACAGCTCGCTCTCGATGAGCTCCTTGGGGATGGCGGCGCAGTTGACCTTGATGAACGGCTTGCCCTTGCGAGACGAGTGGTCGTGCAGGGCGCGCGCGACGAGCTCCTTGCCCGTGCCGCTCTCGCCGGTGATGAGCACCGTCGTCGGGCTGTCGGCGACGCGCTCGAGCACGCTGAAGAGCTCGGTCAGCTGCGACGACTTTCCGATGATGCCGAAGCGCGCTCCCGGCACGTCGGTCTCGGGCGTCGAGACCTCTTCGTCGGACAGCTGCCTGGTGCGCAGCGCCTTGCCGATGATCTGTCGGACCTCGTCCTTGTCGAACGGCTTGGTGAGGTAGTCGAACGCGCCCAGCTTGAGCGCCTCTACGGCCGTGTCGACGGTGCCGTGCGCCGTGATCATCACGATGGGCAGGTCGGGATCGTGCGCGAGGGCCTCGCGCAGCAGCGTCATGCCGTCGACCTTGGGCATACGCAGGTCGGTGACGACGAGGTCGATGTGGTTCTCCCTCAGGAGCGCGAGCCCCTGCTCACCGTCCTCTGCCAAGAGGACGTCGTAGCCGTCGCGCGAGAGCTGCGCGGCGAGGATCTTCCGCAAGTTCGGCTCGTCGTCGACGATCAGGACCTGCTTCTTTTCCGGGAGCATGGGCGCCGGAGAGTAGCACGCCCGCCGCGCCCGCAAGGAGGGGCGCAGGAGCCCGCCCACGCGCCCGCCGGGCCAAGGGGCCACGGCGCGCAAGCGATTGATTTTGCTACAAATTGTGGGATGTCACCAAGCTCAGAGCGACTGCGCGTAGAGCTTCGCGAGGTCGTCGCGGGTCACGGGCCGCGGGTTCGAGCGGTGGCAGGCGTCCTCGAAGGCCTTGTGGGCCAGCTTGGGGATGTCGTCCTTGCCGACGCCCTCGGCGGCGAGGCCCCCCGGCAGCCCGATCTCCTCGCGGAGCGCGCGCAGGGCGGTGGCGAGGCTCGTCGCCTGCAGGTCGAGCGCACGACGCACGCGCTCGACGCGGTCGGGCACGGCGAGCGCGTTGAGCTCGACGACCGCCGGCAGGCAGAGCGCGTTGGCGAGGCCATGGTGCATGCCCTTCTCGCTCGAGAGCGGATGGGCGAGCGAGTGGCACGCGCCGAGGCCCTTCTGGAACGCGACGGCGCCCATCATCGCGGCCTTCATCATCGCGCCCCGCGCGTCGAGGTCGGTGCCCTCTTGCACGGCGCGGCGCAGGTGCTTCGACACGAGCTCCACGCCGGCGAGCGCGATGCCGTCGGCCATGGGGTGGTCGCCCACGGCGAGGTAGGCCTCGATGCAGTGAGTGAGCGCGTCGAAGCCTGTGGCGGCGGTCACCCGCGGCGGCATCGAGACGGTGAGGTCGGGATCGAGGATCGCCGCCTTGGCCATGAGGTACGGCGAGAAGATGACCGTCTTGCGTCCGGTCGACGGCAGCGTGACGACCCCGGCGCGACCGACCTCGCTGCCCGTGCCCGCCGTGGTGGGAACGTTGAAGACGGGCGGCACGTCGGGGCCGATGTGGCGATCGCCCCCCGTGGCGTCGTCGTAGTCCTCGAGGGGGCGCTCGTGCGTGACCTTGAGCGCGATGAGCTTGCCCGCGTCGAGCGGGGAGCCTCCGCCCACGCTGACGACGGCCTGCGCGCCGTGGGCGCGGTACGCCTCGACGCCGTCGAGGATGTTCTTCTCGACGGGGTTGGGATCGACGTCGGCGAAGCGCGCGGTGGTGATGCCCTTGGCGCCGAGCGCGCGCTCCACACGGTCGACGATGCCCGCCTTGACGACGCCGTGGTCGCAGACGACGAGCACGCGCTCCGCGCCTGCGCGCGCGACGTGATCGGGCAGCGCAGCGAGCGCGCCGGTGCCGAAGACGACGGTGGTGGGAAAGCTCCAGGTGACGATGCTCATGGGGTGAGCCGAAGCTAGAGCACGCCCCGGGCGGTGAGCAAGATGCCCCGAAGGCTCAGATCGACTCGAAGTAGCGGCGGAGCTCCCAGTCGGTGACGGCCCGGGCGTACTGGCGGCACTCCCACTCCCGCGTGCGGGTGTAGTGGTCGACGAAGGCCTCACCGAGGACGGCACGGGCGTCGTCGCTCTTGGCGAGCATGGCCGTCGCGGCCTCGAGGCTGAGCGGCAGGGCGGGGTGGGTGGCGTCGGCCGAGGCGTCGCCGGTCGAGGGAGGAGGACATGCCACCTTGTGGTCGATGCCCCAGAGCCCGGACCCGATGGCGGCGGCCATCGAGAGGTACGGGTTCATGTCGGCCGCGGTCTGCCGGAGCTCGAGGCGGGTGGACTTGGGACCGCCGGCGATCGCACGGATCGCGCAGGTGCGGTTCTCCATGCCCCACGTCGCGTTGAGGGGCGCCCACACGCCGGGCACGTACCGCTTGTAGCTGTTGATCGTGGGCGAGTAGACCGCCGTGAGCGCGGGGAGCAGCGCGAGCTGGCCGCCCAGGTAGTGACGCGCGAGCGCGCTCAGGCCGTCGGGGGCCTGCGCGTCGTGGAAGACGCTGACCTTGCCGTCGACGCTCCAGAGCGACTGATGGATGTGGCCGCTCGAGCCGGGGAGGTCGGCGCTCCACTTGGCCATGAACGTGGGGATGAGCCCGTGGCGCCCGCAGAGGCTCTTGATGGCGGTCTTGAAGAGGGCCGCCTTGTCGGCGGCGCGCAGGGCGTCGTCGTAGCGGATGGCCGCCTCGTAGACGCCCGGGCCGGTCTCCGTGTGCAGCGCCTCGAGCGAGATGTCGAACGCCTCGGTCTCGTCGAGGATGGCGTGGCAGAGCTCGCGGTTCTGCTCTTCGCGCAGCCAGGAGTAGCCGAACATCCCGGGGGACACAGGCGTGAGACCGCGGTGGCCCTTCTCGACGATCGACTCGGGCGTCTCGCGGAAGACCCAGAACTCGAGCTCCGATCCGAGCGAGGCGCGGAGCCCCTTGGCCGACGCAGCGGCGATGACCTTCTTGAGGAGCGAGCGAGGGCACGCGGGGTGCGGCGAACCGTCGGGCATGCAGAAGTCGACGAGGAACGCGGCGGTGTCGGGCTCGGCCGGGATCACACGAAACGTGTCGAGATCGATGCGCGCGTGGGCGTCGGGGTAGCCCGTCTGCCAGCCCGTGACCTTGGCGTTGTCATAGAGGACGTCGGTGATGTCCCAGCCGAAGATGACGTCGCAGAAGCCGAAGCCCGACTCGGCCGCGGACCAGAACTTCTCGAGCGACACGTACTTGCCGCGGAGCACGCCGTCGATGTCGAAGCCGCCGACCTTGACCTTGCGGATCCCGCGTTCCGAGAAGAGCTTCTTGAGGGCAGCCGTATCCATGCGCGAACCGTATCACCACGAACGGCGTGAGCGCGGACGGGATCAGCGCCGCGAGACGACGCCGTCGGCGGAGAGATCGCGGACGTCGATGGGCCCGCGACCGAGCACCGTGCGCCGCACGAGCACCGCGGCCACCTCGTCGTCGGGAGAGAACGGGCGGAGATCGTCGAGGGCGATGGCGAGCACGTCGCGCTCGCCGCACGCGGCCATGGCGATCGCGCGAGAGCGCAGCATGCGGATCGTCGCGGCCGAGAGCGTCGGCTCTGCGCGCGCGACCGAGTCGCGGACGAGGCGATCGCGGGCCGGCGCGAAGGCCTCGAGACCCTGGCGACGGTCGCTCGCGCCGCGCGGCTCGGACTCGAAGCGCGTGGTGAGGCCCAGCGGCACGAGGTGGCGCGCGAGGGCGCGGTCCCACCGCGGGTCGAACGCCAGGACGAGCGGGCGCGCGGCGGCGAGCTGCGCGAAGCCGAGCTCCTCGGGCTGCGCGCCGAGCGCGACGTCGCGATAGAAGGGGGCGAGCTTGGGCTCGAGCACCAGCGCGCGCGTCGCGTCGGGGCCGCGGAGGTCGAACGCCGGCACGAAGACGAGGTCGGCGCGCGCGAGACCCGACGCGCGCGCGGCGACGACGCGCGACATGAGCGAGGGGTGATCGAGGACGACGAGCGCGGCGGCGGGCGCGCCGTCCCATGCGGCGTCGTTCCACGTGGCCACGGCCATGGGCGCGACGCGATCGCGGCGCGTCCATGTGGCGTCGAGGGCGCGGAGAGGGAGCGCGAGCTCGAGCACCACGATCATGACGGCGCTCGCACCGGCGAACGGGATCGACGACGACGCGA
>JAGQJA010000024.1:9140-13116 GCA_020430845.1 Myxococcales bacterium | reverse complement strand
CCTCCCCACCGAGGCGCAGTGGGAGTACGCCGCGTTGGCTGCGGCCCGCACGGCGAAGGCGACCTATCCGTGGGGTGAGGCGACGCCGTCCTGTGAGCGCGCGGTCTACGCGCGCGGCGCGTTCAGCAGGGGATGCGTGGCGTCGGGCGTCGGGCCCGCACCTGCCGCGGCGAGTGATGGCGACGTGAGCGTCGCCGGCGTCCGCGCCATGGCGGGGTCGCTGTCCGAGCTCGTGCGCGACAACTTCGCGCCGTACGACGACCCGTGCTGGGCCTCGGCTCCCGCGCGTGATCCCGCGTGTGAGCTGCCGCGGCCGCCAGGGTGTCCCGACCCCGAGACGATCGACTGCCGGAGCCTGCCCGCCTTCAACGTCTCGGTGCGCGGCGGCTCGTGGATCGATCGCGACGACAGCCTCCGCCCCGTCGCCCGCGAGCGCTCGGTCCACATCAGCACCAACCGCACCAACCCCACCCTCGGATTCCGATGCGTGTACCCGGCCGATTGATCACGCGCGCCTTCGGCTCGGTCGCGCGATGGCTCGGCCTCGCGTCCGCCCTGTGCGTCGTCGACGCGTGCGCGCGCGATCCGCTCCCGCCGCTCGGGCAGGTCCTCGTGTACGTGGACACCGACGCTCCGGTCTCGGGCGGCGATCCGGGGGGACCGGCGCCGCTCTTCGATCGGCTCCGCGTGGAGATCTTTGCCCCGGGCGACGAGACCCCGTGCGCAGGCTGCGCGCGAGAGCTCGTGCTCGACGCAGGAAAGCTCGCCCGGCGCGCGTTCTCGTTCGGGTTCGCGCCGCGCCCGCGCGAGCTCGGGTGGCGCGTGCGCCTCACCATGTTCCGATCGAGCGGGCTCTCGACGCCGCGCCGCGCTTCGTCGGTCGAGCTCGTCGGTTACCTCCCGGCCGTGGGCGAGGAGGGCGTGAGCGCGATCACCGCGAGGCTTCGCGTCGACGAGGTGGGGGCGCCGCGCGGCACGCTCGACGCGCCGGTCCTCTTCGAAGACGGCGCGCCGACCGAGAGCGCGGTCGGCACCTGGCCCGGCGCGCGGGTCGTCGACTGCGCGCGTCCGCCGCCGCCCGGCGCCGCGTGCGTCCATGGCGGCGCGTTCTTCGTCGGCGACCCGCGCGTGAACGTCGAGCGCGGTCAGGTCGCCGGAGCGCGCGAGCACCTCGTCGTGCTCTCGCCCTACCACCTCGACGCGCGCGAGGTCACCGTGGCCGATCTCCGCGCGTCCGGGCTCGCGGTGCTCGACTCGCGCGGGCGCGCGATCGATCCCGTCGACGACATGCGCGACGCGCTCGCGGGGCGCTGCGACTACACGACCGCGACGGGACCTCACGAGGCGTTGCCCGTCACGTGCGTGAGCTGGGAGCTCGCGCGTCGGTTCTGCCAGGCGCGGGGCGGCGACCTCCCCACCGAGGCGCAGCTCGAGGCCGTCGCGACATCTCGCGGGAGCAAGCTCGCGCCCTGGGGCGATCGAGACCCCTCGTGCGCCGAGGCTTCGATCGGTCTCTCCGTGGCGCGCAGCGGCGGAGGGTGCGCCGATGTGGATCCGACCGCCATCGGATCCCGAACCTTGCCGGCGGCGCCCGGCGCAGGCACCGCCGATCGCGTCGACCTCGGCGGCGTGGCGATCGTCGATGTGGGAGCGAACGTCGCCGAGTGGACGCGCGACGCGTTCGCGGACGACGACGGCGCGTGCTGGTCGGGGGACGTGCTGCGCGATCCGAGCTGCGTCGACGCCGCCGCGCGCCGCAGCATCAAGGGGGCGGACTACCTCACGTTGCCCCCCGAGTATGCGCCAGCGCGCCGCGCAGGCGTGCCCGAGGGAGACGCGCGGGTGGGCTTCAGGTGCGCGTATCCATAGGGAAATTCGCAGAAGGGGACAATGTCGTGCCATGTGCTACACCTTCGCGATGGGGAGCTCGGGTCGGCACGCGGCGATGCTCTGCGCTGTGGTCGCGGCGTGCGCGTCGGCCGCGGCGTGCTCGGCGTCGTCGCAGGAGCCCGTCGAGCGTTACCCCGCCCTCGCGCCCGACCCGCCCACGGAGCCTGGTGAGGCCGGAGTCGCACCCCCGCCCGGCGCGGACGCGGGCGCCGACGTCGTCGCGCCTCCGGACGCCAAGCAGCTCGTCGCGGGCCCCGTGCAGCTCGAGGACGTCACGAGCGACGGCGCGCTCGTCTTCTTCGACGCGATCGGCTTGCGCGTGCTCCCGCCGGGCGGCGTCACGCCGGTCACCGTCGCCCAGGACTTCGACTTCGGCTACGACGAGCGCCGCGTCTCGGGTCGCTTCGTCGCCGCCTGGCTGAGCGAAGACCCGCGCCCGAGCCCGTTGCACCTGTGGTCGAAGACCGGCGGGGTCGAGGTGCGCGAGGCGGCGTATCGAGATCGCCTCGTGGCCGACGTCGCGAGCGACGCGCTCGTCTACGCGGTGCCGGCGTCGAGCTTGCTGCAGCGCACGCTCCGCTGGACGCGCGCGGGCCAACCGGCCGCGCACGACGTGGTGACGGACCTCGACACGGGCCTCGTCACCAAGGAGTGTCGGCCCACCGTCGCGTTCGCGGCGACGCACATCGCGGTCGCCGGATGTCCGGGCGGGAGCGCCGCGCCCCGCGTCGCGACGTACGCCACCGACGGCAGCGGCGTCGTCCGTACGGTGCTCACCGGATCGGCGCCCGGGATGTGGCTCGACCGCGCTCGCACGCACGCCCTCGTGCAGACCTCGACCGCGTCTTCGATCCGCTCGCTCACGAGCAACGCGACGCCGGTCGCGCTCGACGGCCCCGTCGTGAGCGCTCGTTTCTCCGACGACGACGCGAAGGTCGTGGTGCTCCTCGCGAGCGGCGCGGTCAAACGCGCCTCCACCTCGGCGCCCGCGGCGCCCGTCGAGCTCGCGCCGGCGGCGACCGCGCTCCTGTCGACGTCGGCAGACGCGCGCTTCGTGGTGGTGGCGACCCAAGGGGACGCGAGCCGCTACGCGAGCAACCTCGTGCTGCTCGACGCCGCGACGCCCGGCGCGCCCCGCGAGCTCGCCCCCGTCGACTCGGCGTTCTACGGTCTGTCGACGGCGGGCGACCGGGCCGTGTGGCTCGAGCGCACGGGCGTCGGGCTCGAGGGCAGGCTCCGCGTCGCGCAGCTCCCTTCGGGGGCGCCGGTCGACGTCGCACCCAAGGCGTCGCGCGTGGTTCGCGCGGGCGACGTCGTCTACTGGCAGGAGTGGGACGCCGGCACCAAGACGAGCACGCTCAAGGCGGCGCGCCTTGGGGCGCCCACAGTCGCCCTCACCGTGGCGACGGGCCTCGACGCGCTCACGACGGACGTGAAGGTCGTCGGCGCGCGTCTCTTCGTCGGCAGCAAAGCGGGGCTCTGGGAGATGCCCGCGGTGACGCCATGACCACCCTCGCCGTCGGCGACATGATCGCCGGGCGCTATCGGCTCGACCGATCTCTCGGACGGGGTGGGATGGGGGAGGTGTGGGCCGCGACGCACGCCGTGACGCAGCGCACGCACGCGCTCAAGGTGCTGAGCGATCCCGACGCGGACGAGGCGACGCGCCGTCGCGTCATGCGTGAGGCGCGCGCCGCGAGCGCGGTGCGACACGAGCACGTCGTCGCGGTGCACGACGTCGTCGAGGGCCCCGGGGGCAGCCCGGTCATCGTGATGGATCTGCTCGAGGGAGAATCGCTCGGCGACCTGCTCGAGCGCGAGGGCAAGCTCCCGCCGCGAGAGGTCGTACGCGTCGGTCTCGCCGTGCTCTCGGCGCTCGAGGCCGCGCACGCGCTCGGCATCATCCATCGCGATCTCAAGCCCGACAACGTGTTCCTCGAGTCGCGCTCGGGCGGGGCGCCGGAGCCCAAGCTGCTCGACTTCGGTGTCGCGAAGCTCACCGCGGTCGACGGTCCCGCGCGCGCCACCCACCTGCTCACCGAGTCGGGCGCCATGATGGGGACGCCCAGCTACATGGCGCCCGAGC
>JAGQJA010000024.1:3769-9095 GCA_020430845.1 Myxococcales bacterium | reverse complement strand
ATCTTCTACGAGTGCCTCTCGGGCGCGCGGCCCACCGAGGGCGCGACGGTGGGCCAAGTGCTCAAGGCGCTCGCGACGGGCGCGATCACGCCGCTGCGAACGCGCGAGCCCGCGCTGCCGTCGGCGCTCACGTCGCTCGTCGATCGGATGCTCGCGATCGAGCCGTCGGCGCGCCCGGCGTCCGCACGCGACGTGCGTCTCGAGCTCGAGGCCATCGACCTCGACGTGCCAGGCGCCCCGACCGAGGCCGTGGCGCCCCGCGCCTCGGACGGCGTGATGAGCTCCACGGTGCGCGTCGAAGGGGCTCGGGCGGCGCGTGGGCGGTCCGTCGCGCTCGCGCTCGCGGCCGCGACGCTCGCTGTCGTCGGGGCGCTCGTGGTGACGCGCGCGACGTCTACCGGCCAGCCACACGTCGAGGCCAGCGGACCTGTCGGACAGAACGCTGCGAATCCGCCGCCCGCGTCCGAGCCCGCCGTGTCCCCGGTCGAGACGTCGTCGCCGTCCGCCCCGGCCGAGCCGTCGGCGACCGCCGCGAGCGCCTCCGCGGCGCGCCCGACCCCGCCCGTGCGCCCGCCCTCGTCGAGGCCCGCCGTGTCCGCGCGGACCAAGCCCTCGGCTCCTCCGTCACCGTCGGGGGGCTCACGGCTGCTGACGGAGCCGCCGTTCTGAGTCACGATGCACCCGATGCGTCGCCACGTGTATATTGCACTTGTCGCGCTCGCCGCCTCACTCGGCGCCACGAGCGCGCGTGCCGACGGCGCGCTCGACGACGCGCGCGCGGAGTTCCGGCGCGGCGCCGAGCTCGCGAAGGACACGCAGTGGGGAGCCGCCCTGGCGTCGTTCGAGCGCTCCGCGCAGCTCCGCCCTCACCCGTGGACGACGTTCAACATCGGCGTCTGCCAGCGCGCGCTCGGGCAGTACGTGCGCGCCCGCCGTTCGTTCGCCCGCGCGCTCGAGGAGCGCAAGCCCGACGCTGACCTCCCCGCCGGGACGGTCGATGACATTCGCAGGTTCACCGCGGAGATCGACGGCTTGGTCGGCGCGCTCGACGTGTCTCTCGAGCCCGCGGACGCGCGCGTCGCCGTCGACGGGCAACCGCTCGAGCCGGTGGGCAGCGAAGGGGGAGTCCCCGTGGTGCTCGCCGGGACGCTCGCCGCGGGGCGAGGGGGGCCGGCGCCGTCGAAGACGTTTCGCGTCCTGCTCGACCCCGGTCACCACGTGTTCGTCCTCGCGCGCGACGGCTTCTCCGACGCCGTGCACGCCGAGGACGTGCGCGCGGGGGAGCGCCGCGCAGTGCGACTCACCCTCGATCGTCTGCCCGCGCGGATCAGCGTCTCGTCGACGCGCCGCGACGCTGTGGTGGTGGTCGACGGACTCGACGTCGGCACGGCGCCCATCACCGTGCTCCGCCCTGCCGGACGTCACCGCGTCGTCGTGCGCAAGGTGGGCTTCGACGCGTACGAGACGGACGCCGTGGTCGCCCCGGGCCAACACGCCGAGCTCGTCGCGAAGCTCCGCGAAGAACGTCCCGGCATCTTCTCGCGTTGGTGGTTCTGGGCGGCCGCAGGCGCCGTCGTCGCCGGCGCGACTGTGACCACGTACGCGCTCACGCGGCCCGAGCCCGATCGGCCGCCGCTCGACGGAGGCGGCCTGGGCTGGACGGTGCGCGCGCCTTAGAAGTCGTCGTCGCCGCCGGACGACGATCCACCCGAGGACGATCCGCCGGACGAGGATCCACCGGACGAGGATCCGCCCGAGGACGATCCGCCGGACGACGATCCGCCCGAGGACGATCCGCCGGACGAGCTCGAGCTGGAGCTCTTGGTGGTGCAGACCTCGCAGAGCTTGTCGCAGTTCTTCGGGTCGTTCTCGCACTTTGCGTTGTCGGGGTCGCAGCACGAGCTGTCCTTGTTGGGCCCGTCGGTGCATCGGCACGCGCCGCCGATGCACAGCGAGGCCTTCTTGCACGTCGTCTCGGACGACCCGCTGCTCGACGACGTGGAGCCACTCGAGCCCGACGAGCCGCTCGAGCCCGACGACCCGCCGCTCGACCCCGACGAGCCGCCCGAAGATCCACCGGACGAGCTCGTGCCCCCGTCCGAGCTGCTGCACGCGACGGCGAAGGTGAGCGAAGTGACGACAAAGATTGAAGAAATGATGTTGCGCGGGGTCATCCGATGTTTCTCCTTGAGGGCGGCGATCTCGACCGCCGCATGGATGACGCGGCCCCGCGCGCCGCGTAGCGCACTTTTTTTTCTTCTCGACGGGCGCGTTCGCCCGGGACGTCAGGCGCCGCGCATGAGCCGCTCGAGGCTCACGTCGATGTCGCTGAGGCAGAGCCGGGCCACGCTCGCGAGGTCACGGTCGGCGAGGCCGAGGCGCTCGCGCAGCAGCGCGCGCGTCTTGCGGTGCAGCCCGTCGCGCGCGTCGGCGAGCCAGCGCGACACGCTCACGCGGTGCACGCCGTACACGGCTGCGACCTGCTCGACCGCCAGCCCGTCGCCGTACACCAGACGGATCACGTTGCGCTCGCGGGGCGCGAGCAGGCCGAACGCGTCCTGGAACGCTTGCTTGAACGCGGCGCCGTACGTGCGCCGGACCTCGGCGAGCTCCGGATCGTCGTCCGAGACCGCCGCGTCGAGCTTGGACTCTCCGTCGACGTCACGTCGCTCCGCCCTCCGGACGCTGAGCGCCGCGCGCACAGCCACCGCGCGCAGCCACGCCGCGAGCGGGCCCTTGCCCTCGTAGCTGCCGATGGCGGGCGGTCGACCCTCCGAGCCCACGAAGAGCTTCTCGCGGAGCGCCTGTCGCAGCTCGGTGATCTCCGACGGACCCACGCGCAGCCGCCGCAGCGCGCCCTCGATGCCGGCCCCGAAGCGACGCTCGAGCTCCGCGATCGCGTCCGCTTGGCCTGAGGCGCAGGCGCGCGCAAGCTCGAGGTCCTCGCGATCGTCCATCGCGCGTCAGGGTACCGGAGCGCGCGTCCCTGGTACACTCGACGCGAGATGGAATGTCTCGATGTCGACGCGCTCGCGGCCGTGCTCTCGCCCGCGCGCGCGGGAGCGATGGAGGACGTGGACCTCCACCTCGACGCGTGCTCGCAGTGCCGTGAGCTCGTCGCCGCGTTCGTGCGCGCGAGCGACCCGTCGAGCGACGCGTCCGCGCCCACGCTGATGGAGTCGACGTTGCCGAGCGCACCGCGTGCGGCGCACGCAGAGGAGCTGCGCGTCGGTCAGCTGCTCGCGGATCGCTACGCGCTCGAGCGTGTGGTCGGAGAGGGTGGCATGGGCGTGGTCTGGGCGGCGCGCGACACGCACTCCGGCGGCCGTGTGGCCATCAAGACGCTCAAGAAGGAGACGGTCGAGCTCTGCCGTCGCGTGGAGCGCGAGGCCTACGTGGCGCGCGCCATCTCCCACCCCAACGTGGTCGAGGTGCGCGCGGTGTTGCCCCTCGCGAGCGGCGCTCCCGCGCTCGTGATGGACCTGCTCGAGGGGCGCTCACTCGCCGCAGAGCTCGCGGTGCGCGGTCGGCTCGATCCCGTCGACGCGTGCGCCGTGCTCTCACCCGTGGTGTCGGCCGTGCGCGCGGCACACGCCAAGGGCTTCGTGCATCGCGACCTCAAACCGCAGAACGTCTTTCTCGCGACCGCCGACGACGCGGACCGGCCCGTGGTGATGCTGCTCGACTTCGGCCTCGCGAGGGCGGTGGCACGAGACGACGCGGCGGCCGACAAGCTCACGCAGACCGGCGCCGTGCTCGGCACGCCGCACTACATGGCGCCCGAGCAGCTCTTCGGTGAAGCCGACATCGACGCGCGCGCCGACGTGTGGTCGCTCGGCGCGATCGCCTACGAGTGCCTCACCGGTGCGCGTCCGTGGTCGGGGAAGTCGTACGCGCAGCTCGTCAAGGCCGCCACCCGCGGGGCGCCCGCTCCGCTCGCGAGCCACGGCCGAGACGTACCGGCGCCGCTGGCCGCCATCGTCGACGCCATGCTCGCCGCAGATCGCGCGTCGCGCCCGCGCCTCGCCGAAGTGCACGCGATCCTCGACGCCGTGTGGCGCGGAGAGGCCGCGTGACGGCGCTCGCGAGCGCGGGGAGGGGACCGCGCGGCTGGCTCGCGGTCGCCGCGTGCGCGGTCGCGGTCGGCGCTCCGAGCGCGGCGCGCGCCGACGTGTTGCCCCCGAGCTCACGACCGATCGACTACTCCTACGAGCTCGAGAACCTCGAGGCGTTCAGCGATAGGGTCTTCGTCATGTGGCCTCGCTCGTGCGGCAGCAGTGGCCAGCCCTTGGGGACGATCGATCTGGCGCTCAACCCGCAATGGGAACCGCGCATGCACGACATCGACTACGAGGTCGTCTCGAGCGCGAAGCGGCTCGATGTGCCCCGCTACTGCGCCGAGACCATGCGTCTCTACGCCTTGCCCGCCGCCCGGTTCGCCACTGCCTCGCAGGTCGTCATGGAGGACAGGTGGACTCTGGGCGTCAAGAAGGGAGACACCATCACCCATGTGCCCGCGCTCGACGCCATCGACCTCAAGGCTCGTATGGCCTTCCTCGCCGAAGACGAGAGCGTCGCGCGCTCCTCGCGTGGCCTCGATGTCGTGCTGCTCGTCCGGACGACAGTGTCGTCGCTCAAGGCCGTGCACGACGTGCTCCGCGTCGAGCGCGTCGAAGGTGCTGCCGTCGATCTCGTGCCGAAGCGCGCGAGATACACGTACATGGACGGCGTGACCGAGGAGGTGCCGTACACGTCGGGCACGCGACCGTCGCCGTCGCGGCCAGGCGCCCTCGCGCGCCCTGGGACGGGCTTCTTCGGCGAGGACGACGCCGCGTCGCCCGGGCCCACCCCGTCGACCGCCTCGTCGCAGGCGTCCGCCGGCGGCGAGCCCGACTCGGTGGCGGTGGTGCGGGCCGGGTCACGCCGGCGGAACCTCTGGTGGGCGCTGGCGGCGCTCGCGCTCGTCGTCGTCGGTGCGGTCGCCTGGCGCCGTCGCGCGTCGAACCGGGCCGACTGAACGCCGCATGGTGACGTTGACGCAGCTCGAGTACATCGTCGCGGTCGCGCGCACGGGCAACTTTCGGCAGGCGGCCAAGGCCTGCTTCGTCACCCAGCCGACGCTGTCGATGCAGATCCAGAAGGCCGAAGAGGAGCTCGGCGTCGTGCTCTTCGATCGCAGCGCGCAGCCCATTCGTCCGACGCCCATCGGCGCGCGTGTCGTCGAGCAGGCGTCTGTCGTGCTGCGCCACGCCGCGCAGATCGGCGCCATCGTCGACGAGACGAAGCTGTCGGTGGCCGGCGACGTGCGGCTCGGCGTGATCCCGAC